>JADZAS010000015.1:0-300000 GCA_020852515.1 Phycisphaerales bacterium | reverse complement strand
GGACGCGACGATCATCCTTCAGAAGCCCAAAATCGCCCCGCACAAGGACGCCATCCGGAGCCGCCTTGCCCAACAACTCGGGATCGAGGCGGACCGGGTGAACCTTAAGGGCAAAACGCACGAAAAACTCGATGCGCTCGGCGCCGGCCGGGGCATCGCCGTCCACGCCGTGGCCCTGCTGGTGAAGAAAGGAACTCTTGAGCATGACCGCTGACGCAAGCGGCAACCCGCATCTCTGGCAGAAGGCTGCATCGCTGGCGGCCCGCTTCCACGTCAACCAGGCCCGCAAGGACGGCCGCACGCCCTATGTGGCCCACCCCTTCCGCGTCGCGATCGTGGTTTCGAATGTGTTCAACGTGCACGATCCGGTCGTACTCTCTGCGGCGCTGCTGCACGACGTGATCGAAGACACCCCGGCCGACTACGACGATGTGTTCTACGCCTGCGGCACCGAGGTAGCCGACATCGTCGCCGCGATGACCAAGGACATGCGCCTGCCCGACGCCGAGCGAGAGCCGGCGTATGACCGCCAACTCGCCGCCGGCGACTGGCGCGTGAAGATCGTCAAACTCGCGGATGTATACGACAACCTGTGCGACTCAACGCCCGGCGGCCAGCGCGAGCGATGCATCGACAAGGCCCACCGCGCCGTGAACATCGCGCTCGAGGATGGCGACAAGCGGCTGGTCGATCCCATCGCCCGGCTCAACGACCTCATCAACGAGTTCGCCGGCGCGCCGGTTCACAACTGACGGATGGTCATCGCCTACAGCGCGAGCGATTCGCGCAAGCCGCGCACGCGATCGCGCAGCGTCATGAAG
Source organism: Phycisphaerales bacterium (assembly GCA_020852515.1). Lineage (NCBI taxonomy): Bacteria > Pseudomonadati > Planctomycetota > Phycisphaerae > Phycisphaerales > Phycisphaerales bacterium. The sequence continues at coordinate 299,179 of JADZAS010000015.1, read as the reverse complement.
ACTTCGCCGTACCACTGCACCGCTTCGTCGAATTTCTGGCGGTCGCCATGTTCGATGCTGGCGCGGAGCGTGGGCAGCATCCACGCGCCGTAGCCCGAGTCTTCATCCGTCGCCGCCCAGCCATTTCGAAACCAGGGCCGGCCGGGCACGCCGCGGTAGTCGAGCCAGTCGCGCTCGAGCATGAGCAGGGTTCGATTGATGCGAGCCAGCGTATTGACATCCTGCCGGGCGACGATAGCGGGGGATCGCAGCATGCCGTCGAGCAGATCGGCTTCGCTGCGGAACGAACGCGCTGCGTCGAGGATCGACTGAAACTCCGGCAGGACTTCTTCAATCGCAGCGCCATCCTGTGGCGGCGCCGGCGATTCGGCGAATCCGATCTCGCGGGCCCGCCTGCTCAATGCCTGCAGATGCGCCGGCAGGTCGGCGGCGTAGCGAGCGGGCTGGAGCGGAATGATCGGCGCGTTGGCCAGGCGGGCGGCGCTCAGGGTCGTAACCTGCGCGACCATGCGCGCCGAGGCGTAGTCTTCGCCCACGAAGCGACGGTACCACGTGAGTGTTTCGTAGTTCGAGTGGTAGGAGTGCCCGGGCGCGCCGCTGCCGCCGATTGATGCCGACGGGATGCCGACATGGCAATAGAAGCCAACGTGATCCGATCCGCCGCCGAGTTCGCCGAAGTTCGGCTCATCGGTTTCCGTCACCCCCTGCGCCTGACGCAGCCAGCGATCGAAAACCGTGACCGATGCATCCGGGGGCGGCTCGCCGGGTACGGGCGGCTGGGGCACGTAGCGGGTGGCGTCGATGATCACGGGCTTGAGCGTCGGCGCCGCGGATGAGCCGAAGTTGCATCCCATCGACGCCATGTCGAGGTTGAAGTAGGCAAGCGCGCCGGTGCTGAGCATCGTTTCGCGCGACTCGACCCACTCGGTGGAGCCGATGATGCCGAACTCCTCAGCGCCCCAGCACGCGAAAACGATCGACCGCCGCGGTGGGCGCCCCTGCGCCGCCTGCCCGGCAAACACGCGCGCCGCTTCCAGCACGGCAATGGTGCCGCAGTTCGGATCGCCGGCGCCGAAACTCCACGCATCGTGGTGCGCGCCGATGATGATGCGGTCGGTCGGCCAGTCGGTCCCCGGCAGCGTGGCGACCACGTTCCACGTGGTCATGAGTTGCCGCTGCTGCTGCACGGCGAGGCGCACTTTGAGTTCAGGCCCGCCGGTGAGCCGATACTCGATGGGCATGCCGCCGGCCCACGGCGGGGGGACGGCTTCACCAGTCATGCGCGACATGATCTGCTGTGCCGCGTTCCAGCCGACCGGTTGGACTGGGATTTTCGGCAGCGCGACCTCCGCGGGGTCGAGGCGCTCGATGCCCTCTTCAGCAGGCAGAAACGGCGTGAGCGGATCGCCGGGGTAGTCAAGCGTGAGAATCGAGCCGCGCTGGATGTAACTCTCGTTGGCGTAGCCGCCTTGCGGGTACACGTCCCCGCGCCCGAAGCCGCTGTCGGCGGGATCGGTGAAGATGATCAGCCCTGCGGCGCCGGCGGCCTGGGCGAACTTCGCCTTGTATCCGCGGTAGTTGCCGCCGTAGCGCGCGATGACGATCTTGCCCGTGCAATCGACGCCGAGATCGCGAAGCAGTTCGAAGTCTTCCTTCGTGCCGCGATTGGCATAAACGACTTCAGCCGTGACCTCGCCGCTGCCGCTGTAGGCATTCCAGCCGAAAGTGAGTTCGTTGCTGGCCGTGTCGGGATCTTCGGGCAGTTGCATCTCCGTGATGGGCAGTTGCACTTCATCGGGCGCGACGATGGAGAGCGAAGCGCTGACCGGCCGGGCGAGGTAAGCCTGAAACTCGTGGCGCTCGACGTTGAGGCCCATCTCGGCAAATGCCGCCTCGATGCGATCGCACAGGATCCGATCGCCTTCGCTTCCGGCCACGTGCGGCCGCGATGAAGTGAGGTCGTGCCAACGTCGCAGCTGCTGGGGCGATATGGCATCGCGCAGCGCGGCTTCATAGGCGAGTTGGGCGCTGCGCTGATCGCGCGCGTAGTACGCGATCGTGCCGTCCCCGTCGGCGGCGGGGGTGGTGGCCGCGGGCGGCTGGGCGGCGGCGACGAGCAGGAGCGCGGCGGACGCGGCGATGCGAATACATGAGCCAGTCGTGTGGATCGGAGGCAAGTCATTCTCCCTGCAGAGGCGACAGTACGCGGCCCAACCATACCCGCGACCGGCCGCGCCGGCCCGGCCGCGCCTCGGGCATAGGATCATTCCGGCAGGAGATCGTGTCATGGAAGATGTCGAGCAGCATGGGGCCTGCTGAACTGCCCCAGGAACTGGCGGGCATGGACGGCCTGGGCGACCGTTTCGCCTCGCTCTTGCGCGAGGCGTGCGGCGACCGGCTGGGACCCATCGCGTGGTTTCGCACCGACTGGCAGCGCGGCGGGGCCCGCACCGGCCGCAGCACCTGGCGCACGCCAGACGGGCGCGAAGAGTCGGTCGTCGTGAAAATCCCCGTCGGCCCGACCGAACTGCTCTGGAACCAGCGCCTCCAGCCCAACAAGGCCGATCCCTACGGCATTACCGCCCGCCTCTACGCCAGCGGCCAATCGCTGGGCGATTACGACCTGGCCTGGATCGTCATGGAGCGCTTCCCGGAGGGGCCGCTGTTCGGTCTCAAGCGCACTGACGCCATCGACCTCATGGCCGACGCTGCGGCGCGCTTCTACTGGCGCGCTGGCGAGTTCCCCTGCACCGCCGAGCACAAGAAAGAAGACTGGCACGCGCATTTCGAGCGGGCCCGCCAGCAGTGCCAGGAGAACAACCTCACCGACAAGCAGCGCTGGAACAAGACGCTCAAGACGGCGCAGAAGTATCTCGACACGTGGGTGAATGAATGGCGCGGTCGCGCGCAAGGCGAGTGGTGTCACGGCGACCTGCACCCGGCCAACGCCATGTCGCGCTCGAACCGCCCGGAAGACCCGGCGATGCTCATCGACCTGGCGGAGATCCGGCCTGGGCACTGGCTCGAAGACGCGGTGTACCTCGAGCGGTTGTATTGGATCCGCCCCGACCGCATCGCCGACAGCCCGCCGGTCAAACTCATCGCAAAAAAGCGGGCTGAGCGCGGCCTGGGCAACGGCGAAAACCACGCGCGTCTCGCCGACATCCGCCGTGTCCTGCTGGCCGGCTCGGCCCCGGCGTTCCTGCGCACCGAGGGCAACCCCATCGTCCTCAAAATCAATCTCGACGTGCTCGAAGAGACAATGCAGCGGCTGACATGAGAGAAGAACCGCGTCTGCGCGAGTAGGTCGGGACAAGGCTTTGCGCATGCGGCAGCGCGCCCGTAGGTCGGGACAAGGCTCTGCGCAGGCCCGGCGATTCGGATACGCAGCGCGCCCGCAGGTCGGGACAAGGCTTTGTCGAAGAGCCTGAGAAAACCCGAAGGGCGCAGGCCCGGCAATTCGCCTGCGATTGACTTGCGCACATGTCACGCGTGCCCAACGTCCCGTCTTCGAGGCCGAAGGCCTCATCGCACGCAGCCGGGGGTCCAGGGAGCGCAGCGAGCGCGACCCCCGGGCCGCCGGGCCCAAATCCATCGCACCCCGAAGGCGTGCTCGTATCGTGCGGCCGCACTTGCGCGCCACACGCCACGAGAACTCCTTCAGAGTTCAGGAACAATCGCTTCGCCTTCCGGGGGTGGCGCTCGACGACTCGCTTCACCGCCCGGCTACTGACGATCACGCCTTCGGCGTAAAGGCCATCGCGCCCTTCGAATGCGAAATCAGCCGCACGGTGACTTGGACGTTCGAGTAGCGCTGCTCAAGCCTCGCGACGCGTGCGGCGATCGGCTTGGCCGCAGATCGACTGGATCATCTGCACTTCTTCATCGGTGAAGCCTTTGTACGTCGCACGCTCCTGCGGCCGCACGTCGGAAACGTCGATCGGCTCATCGGGGTGGGGGGCGCCGATGTGGGCAAAGAGCCGGGCCATGATCGCCGCCGGATCGGCAAGGAGTTCTTCGTAGCGCTGCATCAGAACCTGGGACGGATGGCTCGTCGCGTACTTCTCGCCGCGTTCGACGAGCAGCTTCCACAGGTGAGCGCGCTTGGCAAGCGGATTCGCGTCGGCCGGAACCTGCCCGTAGATGCGGCGCCAGAGACCTTCGCTCGGGCTGTCAAGACCCGGCTGCCAGCCGTAGGTTGTCTCGCGCCACGAGCGGATGGTGTGCACTGGATCGCGGTTCAGGACGATGACTTTGAGTTCCGGCCATCCTTCGACGAGTTCGCCGAGGAACTCCATGAACGAGATGGGGTGTTTCACGCCGATGCACAGCGGCGCTGCGCGATCGAAGTCGATGTGGACGTTTCGCCGCACCGAACCGCGGTGAGCGGTGTCGGTGGTGGGGCGCGACGGGTCTTTGCGATCGACCTTGGTGGGCACGGTGCCGCGCGTGGCGATCTGCCGGGCGATCGAGTTCATGTAGCCGCGGAGGAGTTTGGCCGGCTCGCCCCGCGCCAGCAGCGGGTCGCCCACCACGACCGGCTCGTTGACGACGACGACGTTTTGCTTGCGCGTGAGCAGGGCGCTGAGCAGGCTCGTGCCGCTGCGCGGCGGGCCGGTGAGGATGAACGGCCGGGTCGCCACGCCCGGGTCGCGGCCGGACTCGAACGCGCGCAGCCAGAACGCCTTCAGACGCATCTTCAGAACCAGCGACGACCTGAACTGCAGTTTGGCCACCGGTCGATTATTCGATTGCCGGGGCGCACAATCGACAGGCGCGCACGAATCAGGTTGGAATGACTGCTTCTCGGTCCGCCACCTCATCCGGCTGCGTTGTACCGAGATGTTCGATAAATGCCCAGTGCGGCACCATTGTCCACGCCGGGTCCACGCGTGATTCCAACTCATCCATCGCCGCGTCGAATTCACTCGCGCTGTTCATGAGCCGAATGCGCTCCTTGAACGGCTTGACGTGCCCGAGGCTGGTCCCGTAGGCCGCGATTCGGCCGCGCATGACGATGATCGCCAGCCGGTCGCCCCGGTAGCGCCGCATGAGATCAAAGTGCCGGCGGATCAGGCGGATCTTTTCGAGCACGGTCGGCTCGGCGGGGCTCCGGCCGAGTGTGAGCATCTCGTGAATCTCGCGCAGCACCCACGGCCGTTTGATGGCCGCTCGCGCAACCATGACGCCGGCGCACCTGGTGTGTTCGATCATCCGCGCTGCGGCGGCGGCGCTGTCCACGTCGCCGTTGCCGATCACCCGAACCTGGCGCACGGCGGCGACGACCTCGGCGATCCCGTCGAGGCTGGCCGTTCCCTTGAAGCGCTGCGCCGTGGTGCGGCCGTGGATGGTCATGAGTTGGATGCCGACGTCTTCGAGTTGCCGCGCCAGGCGCGGCGCGGTGATTTCGCACGCGCTCCAGCCCAGGCGCAGTTTGGCCGTTACCGGAATGCTGACCGACCTGACGATGCGCTCGGCCATGCGCGTGGTGCGATCCGGGTCGCACAGCAGCATCGAGCCGCCGTTGGTCTTGGTGACCTTGTCCACGGGGCAGCCCATGTTGATGTCGATGAGCGTCGCGCCCTGCGACTGGGCCCACTGCGCCGCCTGGCAGAACCAGTCGGCGTCGTTGCCGTATAACTGCACGCCGTATGGCTCGTCCTCGGCGCTGACGCGGGCGATCTCGAGGCTGTCGCGGTTCTGCTCGAGGATGCCGCGACTGTGGAGCAGTTCGGTGTAGGTGAGGCCGCCGTGGCCGGCCGCCCGGCAGGTGAGCCGAAACGCGAGGTCGGTGTAACCCGCGATGGGCGCCAGCAGCACGCGGCAGTCAGTCTGAAACGGCCCGATTCGCAGCATCGCGGAAGTGTACGCCCCGGCGGCAATTCCGTGCAGCGACCCGGCGACACCTATCATTGCCCGCTCATGAATGACGTGACCCATCACGACCCGGCCCTGCGGCCAGAGGCGGTCAGCGCCGAGCTCGAACGCCTGATCCTCGACACCGCGGATGAGGGGTTCTGCCTGTTTTCGGCGCGGGATTCGCGCGTCATTGCCTTCAACCAGCGCTTTGTCGAGATCTTCGGATTCGAGCAGCAATGGGTGAACTCGGAGCCGACGGTGCAGGCCGTCGCCCAGGCCATCTACGAGCGGCAGCGCAACCGCAACCCCGATCGCGGCGAGCACATGAACCGCGTTCTCAAGCGCCACGAAGCGCCGGGCGGGCGCGAGATGGAACTCGAACTGCTCAGCGGCCGGTTCATCATCGGCCGCACACAGGCGGCGCGCGGCGGCGAGCGGCTCTATACCTTCCGCGACGTCACCAGCGAGCGGCGCATCCTCGATCAACTCCAGGCCGAGCGCGAGCGCCTCGCATCGCTCGTGCTGCACGCGCCCGTGGCGCTGTACATCATCAACTGCTCGACGGGCATGACGACGCAGGTGAGCCGCAGCATCCGCAACGTATCCGGCCAGGAAGCCGAGTCATTCATCGGTCCCAGCCGCGACTGGGAGCGCCACGTGCACCCGGATGACCGGGCCCTGGTGCGGCGGACGATTTCGCAGGCGATCGCGGGGCAGTACCGCTACGACATCGACTACCGCTACATCAAGCCCGACGGCACGGTGCGGTGGGTGCGCGACACGGCGGGCCCGCTGCCGGCTGTGGCGGGCATCGAGCCGCAACTGGCTGGCGTGGTCATCGACATCACGCGCCAGAAGACGGCCGAGGAAGAACTCCGCCAAAGCGAGCGCCGCTTTCGCGAACTGGTCGAGGGCGTTTCGGATTTCATCTTTTATGAGCACGATGCCGACCGCCGGCTGACCTACGTCAGCCCATCCGTCGAGCGCATGCTCGGGTACAAGAGCAGCGAACTGCTGGGCCACCGCTTCGGCGAGTTTCATCCGGATCACGTCGCGGCTGACCTGGCCCGGGCGCGCGAGAGCGTGGCTGCCGCTATTGAAACCAAGCGTCGCCAGCCGCAGTACGAAGTGGTGCTCCGCCGCAAATCCGGCGAGCCGGTGCTGTGCGAGATTATGGAGTATCCCGTCGTCGTGGACGGCGAGGTCATGGGCTTCCATGGCGTGGCGCGCGACATCACCGCCATCCGCGACATGCAGCAGCGCCTGCGCGAGCGCGAGCGGCTGGCCATCCTCGGCACCTTCGCGGGCGGACTGGCGCACGATCTGAACAACCTGCTGCTGCCGATTCGCGCGGGGCTCGACGTGCTCGAGCGCGATCCGGATCCGGACAAGGTCGAAGCGCGCGTGGCGTCGATCCGGCGGGCGACGGATCACATCGCCGAACTCACCAAGAAGCTGCTCATGTGGACGCGGCACGAGGATTCGCAGGTGTCGGCCCTGTCTACGACGGCGACGGAGGTGCGCACGTGGGTCGAGTCGGCGCTGCCGTTCTACCAGGACGCGATTGCGGCGCGCGAGAGCGATCCGCCGATCATCGTTCGCCTCGAGATGCACGATCCGCCGCGCTGCGCCAAGATCGACGGCGACCTGCTCAAACAGGCGATTCTGAACCTGTTTCTCAATGCGCGCGATGCGATGACGGGCGGCGGGACCGTCACGCTCAAGGTCGATCGGAGCCCGCGGGGCTGGGCCGTGGCCGTGGAGCCTCTCAGCGCCGCGTCGAGCCCGGGCGAATACGAAGGCGTCGATCGCGCCAGCCTGCCGGGTGTGCGATTCACCGTGACCGATGAGGGCTGCGGGATGGATGAGCAGGTGCTGCAGCGCGCGTTCGATCCATTCTTTTCGACCAAGGCGCGCGGCAAGTCCACCGGGCTGGGCCTGGCGCTGGTGGGCAGCATTGTTCGATCTGCAGGCGGGCAGGTGCAGATCCGAAGCCGGCTGGGCCAGGGCACGTCGATCATCGTGGACGTGCCGGCCATGGAGGAACCCGACGGCAACGGTTCGATCGGAATTCGGCCCGCGCCCGAACACGCACCCCAACCGGGCAAGGTGCTCGTCGGCCTGGGCGACCCGCGCGTGGCGGCGTTCATCCGCACGGGGCTGGCGCACGCGGGGATGGCCGCGCGCGTGGAGGCGCGCGGCGGGCCAGAGCAGGACGAGGTGGCGTGGATCATCGACCCCGCCCTCGTCGAGCCGGCCGATGTCGCGCGCGCCATGCACGCGCGGCCCGATCTCGTGGTCGCCGCGCTGGGGCCGGCCGATGATCGGGCCGGTTGGCCGCAGGCTATACTGTGGCTTGCGGGCCCGGTGGACGCCTCAACGTTTTACAAGATCGTCGAGTCAGTCGCGGCCCGGCAGAGTGAGTGCAGAGGTCAGGACGAATGAGCGCAGCGCACAAGATCGGCATTGTTGTTGTTGATGATCATGAGATTGCCCGCGAGGGAATCAGGTCGCGCATCGAGGTCGAGCCCGATCTCACCGTGCTGGCCGAGTTGCCCTCGGCCGACGATCTCATCCAGGTGTGCGAGAAGCACCACCCGCAACTGGTCCTCATGGACATCGACATGCCCGGCGCCGATCCGTTCACGATGATCGCCGACCTGCGGCGTCTGTTCCCCGATATCCGCATCGTCATGCTGTCGGCTTACATGCGCGACGGATACATGGATGCCGCGGTGCAGTCCGGCGCGTGGGGCTATCTCTCCAAGAACGATCCGTTCGACGTGATACTCAAGGGCGTACGCCGCGTGCTGCAGGGCGATCTGGCGTTTCCGCCCGAGGTGCTCGAGCGGTTTGAATTCAGCGGCGGCAACATTCGGCGGCGCACGACCGAGTCGACCACGCCCATCAGCACTCTCACGCCGCGCGAACTCGAAGTCATGCGCCTCATCGCCAAGGGCCTGAGCACCAAGGAGATCGCCGGCGTGCTGCATCGCAGCCCCAAGACGATCGACGCCCATCGCACGAGCCTGATGCGCAAACTCGACATTGATGACCGCGTCGAACTGACGCGTTACGCCATCCGCGAAGGCATCGTCGAGCCGTAGCGCGGCGCTGCGCCGCGCCGTCCGGCTGGGTACGATACATCGCCATGGATACAGGCGACGCGCTTCGCAGCGCGAATGTTTGCATCGAACCTGCGGCTGCCGCGGATCGAAGCGATGCCGCGCAGCGCTGGCCCGAACTGGTCGCGCTGCCCGAGCCGCAGGAGATCTGCGTAGCGCGAGACCGGCAAAGCGGCGATCTCTGCGGCGCCTTGGCGGCCGATCCGTATCCCGCGCCGTTTCGTATCACCGGCCGCGCCGTGCGGCTGTTTGTTGATGATGGGCCGCAAGCGGATGCGGTGCGCCTGGCGCTGCTCCGCGAGGCCGAGCGGAGCGCGGCGAGCCTCGGTCTTCAGGCGCTCTACGCAGGCGACAGCGTGCCCGAGGGCAGCGAGTCGTCGCGCCTGTGGCGGCGCCTGGGCTTTGAGTCGAATGCCAAACTGGCGCATTACGAAGTGCTGCTGGCCGCGTACCTTGATCTGCTTACGCCAATGTATGATGCGCTGACGGTGCGCGGCCACGTGCCGATCGAGGCGCGGATCATCCCTCTTGCCGAGTCGCCGATCGGCGAAGTGATTCAACTCCAGATCGAGCACATCGGCGGCGATGCAGGCCGGCTTGAGACGCGCCTGCGCGGCCGGGGCTACTACCCCTTCGAGCCGCACCTGAGCCGCGTGGCCATGATGGATGGCCGCGTGTGCGGCTTTCTTTTGGCGCAGGTGGACCGATATCAGCGGCTGACGGTGGAGAGCAAAGTCGTCGCCCCCGGACACCGCCGTTCGTGGGTGAACGTCGCAATCATGCAGGAAGCGGCCTCGGCGGCGCTGCGTCAGGGGTTTGATCGCATCCGCTTCCTCGCCGGCGACCGCCACCAGGACACGCACCGCCTGGCCCGAAAGGCGGGCGCGGCGACGCACCGGCGCGAGGTGATGGTGCGGCGGGTGGGGTCTCATTGAACGGAGACACGTCTTTGGACCGTTCCAAGGCTCGGAAAGCGTCTAGCCGCATGCAGGCGTTATATGTGGATTTCTGGCGGAAACCGGAGACTACTTGCTGCCCTTCAATCAAAATCGAGTACACTGTCTCAAAGAATGGAGGGAAACAGGATGGCAGACAGGTGCGCACTGCGTCTTATCGCCCCGTCCAGCCCCACGCTGGCCTGGCTTGCCGCCGGGACGGCTTCGTTCGGCGGGGGCGCCGCGGCGCAAGTCATCGAGTTTGACGAACCGGCTTTCTACCCGCTTTCCGAAATCCAGCACGTGGTCGTGAGTGCTGATCTCAATGAAGACTCAGGCATCGACGTTGTAGTCGCGACGCTCGAAGCGCTTCAGGTGTATATCAACGATGGCGGAGGGACACTGACGTTGGCAATCAGCATTCCGGCTGTGCCGACGGCTGTGCAGTTGCTGGCCGTCGACATGGACGGTGATCACGACGTGGACCTCGTGTGGCGGGACGAATCTTTCTCAGAAATGGTGGTGTGGTACAACGATGGCAGCGGCCAGAGTGGTGAGACGATCGCTGTGCCAACCCAGGCGCAGGGTGCGGTGGACATGGCCGCCGCCGACGTATCAGATGACGGCCTCGTTGATCTGGTGCTAGCGGTCGATCCACCAGTGGTTACAGCGCTTGTCAATCAAGGCGATCGGACGTTCGTGCGCCATGACCTGTACTGGCACATCCCCAGCCACGAGGAGCCGATGCGTCTGGTGTGAGAGGAGCGCGATAACCTGGTACAGGACATCGCCCTTGGCGATCTGGACGGCGACGGAGATCTCGACATGGCGATAGGCGCGGATCAGGCTGAGTGGTTCTCAAGCGGCGAAACCGAGGTCCTGTTGGTCAGCAACGAAGATGGAGCACTGCTTACCTTCGTGGATGCGCACGTCATCGCGCGCGCGGATGAGTGCGCCGTCACGATCGCTGACCTGAATACGGATGGCCGGCTGGAGATCCTTCTCGCCCGGTATCCGGGTTGGGAAGCGGGCATCATCCCGCTGCTCAATGAAGGGGCCTGGGCTTTTACGGAACTCGACGCGATACGGACGGATGAGTTTGGCCCGGCATTCAGCTCGTCGGACCTCAACGGAGATGGGCAGATCGACCTGATTCACGCCGGCGAACGCGCCTTGGCGACCGCGATGAACATCACCAGTCTGCCAGGTCCGTTCTTTGATCACACGCCTCTCCGGCGGGGAGAGCCGGCTGAGTTCGTCGTTATCGGCGGCGTCCCGGGCGAGACGGCGCACTTTCTCTACAGCCTCGGCGCGCCGGAACCTTCCCGCGGCGTTCGCACACTTGGCGGCATCACGCTCGACCTTGCGGATCCGATCACGAGGTTCGGCGCGGCGACCGTTCAGCCGGACGGGCGCGCGGCGCTCCGTCGCACCATTCCCGCAAATGCTCCGCTGCGCACAGTCACGACCCAGGCCGTCATCCGCCGCGGCCCGGGCGGGGCGGATTCGGTCAAGACGCCGTTTCGAACGGCGCGGATTGGGCCGTGACAGCATCGACCTTGACGTGGCAGGGGGACCACATGTCGTATGAGCGCTTGCTTATGCGTCATGCAGCCAGAAGAGGGGAATCTTTTTCGAGGGTTAGGACACTTGGGAGGTGAGGCGTGACGCAGTTGGCGACCGGATCGACACCAAACACCAAGAGAGTCGGTCGGCTGGCGGTCTTCGGACTCGGCTCAACTGCGGTGGGCGCGTCAGGCGTGGCGCAAACCATCCGGTTTGCGGAACCGGTGATCTATAACGACACGGGCAGGTGCACTTACGTCGCATCGGCGGACTTTGATTCAGATGCGGACAGCGATGTCGTCGTCTCATCACTGACGGCGCAGCACATCTACTTCAACGATGGAGTGGGTGGCTTGTCGCCCATGACGGAAATTCCCCTTGAGGGGGACAACTTCTATTTGCTCGTCACAGACTTTGACGGTGATCAGCACGCTGACGTCGGCTGGTTCAGTCGGCATCCCAGTCTGGGTTCGCAATTCTCAGTCTGGTACAACGATGGTGATGGCCTTTCGGGGACAGTCGTCCAGACTCTGCTGCCAGACTTCTTCGTGAACATCGAGCCCGCCATCGGCGACTTTGACGCCGACGGATTCGATGACGTCGCGTTCGTTCGTGAGGAGCGGACGATCAGCGTCCTTCTCAACGGCAGAGACCGGGCGTTTTCTCTTCAGGATGTCTTCCGATATGGCTTGAGGGAATACGAAGTTAAGGCGCTCGCGGCTGGTGACTTCGACGACGATGGCGATGCGGACGTGGCGGCGACGTACCAGGACATCTACACCTACAGAAACAAGGAGGTGCGGGGAACGGACGTTCTGTTGCTGCTCAATGACGGGCGCGCTCCATTCCGACTCGCTTCGTCGACCCCGCTCGATTGGAACGCGCTGGACATCGTCGCGGCGGATGTGGCTGCGGGCGATCTTGAAGGCGATGGAGATCTCGACGTGGTGGTGGCGGGGTACCCAGGGAATGGACCGGGAACGAACGAGTTCATCCTCATGCGGAACCAGAGTGGTCACGCGTTGGAAATTGCCTCCGTGTATCCTGCAAGCGATGGCCGCCAGAACACCACACTGGCTGATATCAATACGGACGGCCGACTCGATCTTGTCTTCGTGGTGAGCAATGTGAACGGCGTGTACGTGGCCCGCAATGACGGCGGCTTCTCGCTGACGGGCATGAGCCCGTTCTACAGCGGAGGAGGTGCGCGGAGTGTGGCAGTCACCGATCTGTCCGGTGATGGACAAATCGATCTGTTGCACATCGGTTCCGGTCTATCCGCTCTGGTGAATACGACGAGACTGCGCGGGCCAGTTCTAGGCGTCGGACCGCTGAGGCGCGGCCGGCAGGCCAGGTTCATTGTGGAGCATGCAGCGCCCGGCGAAAGAGTCGAGTTCATCTATAGTCTCGAAGGGTACGGACCAAGCACCGGCTATCGGTACCTTGGAGGCTTGTCGCTTGACTTGGCAAGCCCGACGGTGCTCTTGTCCAGGACCCTCGCGGACTCGAATGGACGTGCGGTCGTCAGAAAGCAGATATCGCCGAGTGCACCGCCAATCCCCGTTACGTTTCAGGCGGCCATTCGTAGAGGGACGGCGGGGCAGGAGTCCGTCAAGACGCCGTTTGTCACGCGGCTGGTACAGGATTAGAGCATACCTCTGCGAATTGGGGAGAGCACCATGGGCAGCGTCAAACACAACAGGCTTTCACCGGCCCAGATCTTTGCCGTCTTCGGCGCCGGGGTTCCGATATGTGGCGTGGCGCGAGCACAGATCGAGTTCAGTGAACTCCTGCACCTGCCCACACCACTGCCCGTGAGTGGTGTCGCACCCACTGATCTCAATGGTGACGGCATTACTGACATCGTCACATGCGAAACTCTCGAGTCCGTCCGCTACTTCAGAGGACTCCGCAACGGCGGGTTTGTGCTGGCTGGCTCGCTGTACGAGCCGGGAGCAACGCTGAGAGACATCCAGGCGATTGATCTGAACGGTGACGGAAATATCGACCTGGCGTGGACCCAAAGGACAGGTGGTGCGTACCAGATCACGATATTTTACAACGCCGGGGACGGGCGGTCCGGTTGGTTCGGATCGGTCCCGATCGGAAGCAAACCTCCGGGCGCGGTCGCCTTCGGCGATGTCACGGAAGACCCGTTGCCGGACCTGGTGGTCGTTGGCGGATTCCGCTTCTTGAGCGATACGTGTGACGTTCGCATCTACGCAAATCAGCAGGGCGCCTTTGTGCTCTCCCAGACGCAGTTCCTGAATGACAACGCCGGTCAGGACGTCGCAATTGGAGATATCGATGACGATGGCGACGCAGACGTGTGCGTGCTCACGGCGGACCTTGAGGTGAATGACTACAACCGCTGGAAGATCTACCACAGCGAGATCGGAATACTTCTCAACGACGGCGAGGGCGTGTTTACACCGGGACTGTACCTTGAGTTGCCGTACGGTCAGGGCGGGTCGTATGACCCAATGCCGCACTCGGTGGCCCAGGCGGATATCGATGGTGATGGCGATCTTGATATGGCAGTGTCTGCGTCCAGCCTGAACGACAGTTCTGATGTGCTTCTGCAGGTAATTGAGTCTGTGGACTCAGGACGCGACTTCAGGCTGCTCACTCCGCTCGTGCTCGATATCAACCGTGGTGAGAGCACCCTCCAGGCCGGTGATCTTGATGTGGACGGCGACATTGATCTGCTCATGAACATCAGCGGACGCAACCTGTGGATCTGCGAGAACACAGGCGAGGGGGAATTTCTGGTCACGTCTGCGGGTGTGACGGAGTTGCGTCCACCCGGCCCTGTTCTGGGCGATTTCAATGATGACGGCTTAATCGATTGGGTGGCGCCGGAATACCCAGGCTGCGCGGTCTATCTGAATGAGACCGCTTATGCTGGCCCCACCATTGAACATACCGCTCTCAAGCGAGGCGCCAGGTCGACTCTGACCGCTAGCGGAGTGCTCCCTCTGGAGAATGTGCGCTTCCTTTACAGCATGCGTGGCTTTGGAAGTACTGTCGGCATCAGGCAACTCGGCGGGATCACGCTCGATATGAACGAACCAATTCAGATGCTCGGCAGCGCCGTGGCTGACGCCAACGGCGTGGCGGAGTTCCACTTCACCGTGCCGCCCAACGCCCCGCTGGCCGAAGTGGTTCTCCAGGCCGTCATCCGCCGCCGCCCGGGCGGGGCGGATTCGGTCAAGACGCCGTTTCGCACGGCGCGGATTACGGATTAGTCGGCGAGGTGAAGCAGCGCAAGTGTCCTGCGAAAGTGACTGCGGACGAGGTACGACGAAACGCGGGCGGAGGAACGGGTCATGATCACTTCAATGCGGATTTCAGGCTCTCAAGGCGCCGTGGTTGCCGGGCGACTGACGGTGATTGGCGCCACTGCCGCCGCAACGGCGGGGGCGCTCGCTCAGCAGATCCGGTTTGGTGAACCTGTGTTGTATGATGACACGGGGCGATCGGGATACCTCGCGTCTGGCGACTTCGATCGCGATGCGCACATGGATATGGTCGTCACCGGCGGTGGTGCGATCAACATCTATTTCAACGATGGCGTCGGGCAGTTGCATGCGGAAACCGCCATTGCCTATCGATCGATCTGGAATCTCGCCGCTGCAGACATGGACGGCGATCGGGATCTAGACGTCGTCTGGTTTGATCGTCGCGAAGACCGCACGTATGTGTTGTCGGTCTGGTACAATGCCGGCGATGGGCGCGCGGGCGAGACCATCGAGACGCCGTTTCCGGGCTTTGAAAATGTTCCGATGGTCGTGTGGGATCTGAATGCAGATGGCCTGAACGACGTCGTCTTTGGGGCCGAACCCGCGACCGTTGACGCATTCATCAACGGTGGGGATCGTACGTTCGCTCTGACGCGGATATTTGAATACGACCTGCCTGATTACACGCTGTCTTCATTCGTTCCCGGCGATTTTGACGACGACGGCGATGCGGATATCGCTGCCACCTTTCAATACATCTACGACTACCGGTACAAGTCAGTAAAGGGTACGAACGTGTCGCTGTTGATGAACGATCGCACCGTACCGTTTCGACTCGGACCCGAAATCAGCCTGCCGTGGGAGCAGAATGACGTGGTTGCCTGGGCCATGGCGGGCGGCGACCTGGACGGCGACGGCGACCTCGACGCGGTTCTTGCCGGCAGCCCCGGAAACGACCCCGGGCCGGATGAATTCGTTGTGCTTGAGAATACCGAGGGGGCGCTCTACCCCGCGGATACGTACAGGTTGTCGGAGGGGTGGCCCGAGAGTGTGGATCTTGCAGACGTTGACACCGATGGTCGCCTCGATGTCGTGTTCGCGACCGGCACCATTCGCGGGGTCTACGTGCTGCGCAATCTCGGCGGCCTTGAATTTGCCGGGATGAGTCCGTTTCCGAGCGGAATCTATGGGTCGTCAATGAACGTGGCGGAACTGAATGGTGATGGACAGTTCGATCTGGTGCAGGCAGGCACCGAAGGTTTTGCGGTATTGGTGAACGAGACCGCGATTCACGGTCCGCGCCTCGACGTCTCGCGACTGGTGCGCGGCCAAGTCGCGACATTCACCGTGCGCGAAGCGGCGCCTGGGGAGCGAGTCACCCTTCTCTACAGCCTCGGGGGCGCCGGGCGCACGCGGGGCCGCCAGTTTCTCGGCGGGATCACGCTCGATCTTCGGCAGCCGATAACGGAATGTGCCACCGCCACTGCCGGCTCAGACGGTTCGGTCATCGTGCGCCGGCGCATCCCGGCAAACGCGCCACTCGAGCCGATCGTCTTTCAAGCGGTGATACGGCGCGGGCCGGGCGGAGCAGACAGCGTCAAAACGCCCTTTGCCAGTGTTCTGGTTGAGGATTGAGCGAGGAGCAGAAAACGAAAGCAGGTAGAACGATGAGTGACGACAGACCTGTTGCGGCGCGAGCGCGGCTGATGCTTGCGGTTGCGGGAGCGGGCGTCCCTGTATCATCCACGGCTCTTGCACAAATCGAGTTCGCCACGCCGGACGTGTACCTGCTCGCGGCTGGCGCGGGCGGGGTGACTATTGCGGATATGAACAACGACGGGTGGTCCGATGTCATCGCCAACGAGCGAATCGAGTCCACGATCGTCTTTCTGAACCAGGGTGACGGTCTCCTGCTTCGATTCGGGTCGCTGTATGAGCCCGGCGCCGTGCTGTCGCAGATCCGGTCGGCCGACTTCGATCACGACGGGAATCAGGACTTGGTCTGGATTCAGACGATGATCGGACAGGCTTCGCTTCAAATCGCGTACGGGCGGGGTGACGGTCGGGTATCGCGCACGATCGCTGTATCGTTGCCGCGCGCCGCGGGAAGCATCACGGTTGCAGATGTGACCGGCGATGGTTGGGTGGATGTGATCGTCGCTGATGCGCGCGGGTCGTCTCCGCTGGCTCGCGTGTATCGGAACGAGCGCGGCACATTGGTCGCGGGCGAGACCATGCTGCTGCCGTGGCTCGACAACGTCAGCCTCGTATCAGGCGACCTCGACGGCGATGGCGATGTGGATTTCGCAATCCTGAGCCTCGATAACATCCACGACTACATGTACGGCTGGAAGCTGGATGCGAGTGAGGTTCGGATCTTCTGGAATGATGGCTCCGGATCATTTCCCACGAGCCGGCCAGTGCACCTGCCCTTCGGGGGCGGCGGCTACGGCGAGGACCCGATGCCGCGCACGTTGCAAGTGGCCGACCTTGAGGGTGATGGCGACCTCGATCTGGTGGTCGGCGCAGCGGTGCCGCAGAATCCCGGGAGGCCGGTTGACGTGCTCACGATCGAGGGGCGCCTGGGTGGCACGCAGTTCCTGCTCCGCGATCATCATCTGGTCGGCTCAGCCGTGGGTGAAACGTCGATCGCGGCGGGAGACCTGGACACCGACGGCGACATCGATCTGCTCGTCAAGGGTTCGCGCGATACGTGGCTTCTGGAGGCCGATGGCCAGTTCGGCTTTGAGCCGGCGCGGTTGGTTCTTTCGCCCCGGTATTCGGGCGCGGTGCTGACGCTGTCCGATCTGGATGGCGATGGACGCTTTGACGCGGTGGACGGCGGCGCGGAACTTGCCGTCTATCCCAACATCACACCCTACAACGGACCGGTGCTTGAACACGGACTGCTCAAACGCGGAACGCCCGTCACCATGACGGTTACGGATGCGCAGCCGGGTGAACAGGTGCACTTTCTCTACTCACTTCGAGGCGCTGGCAACAGCCTCGGCATCTGGCAGATCGGCATGACACTTGATCTCCTCGATCCGATCCAAGTCATCGGTCGCGCCGTTGCCGACGCCAATGGCGTCGCCGCGTTGACAGTCAACGTCCCGCCCAGCGCGCCGCTGACGACGGTGATGATGCAGTCCCTCATCCGCCGCGGCACGGGCGGAGTGGATTCGGTCAAGACGCCGTTTCGCACGGCGCGGATTACTGACTGATGCCGATTGGGCGTGGTAAACTTGTGCTTCTATGACGGACGTCGAACAACCGCTCGAGGAATCAAGTGATACCGCCCGGGATGCCGCTGCGCCCAAAGAGCCCCCATTCAAATACGTCCACAGCGCCAACCTGCCCGACCTGCTCGAGCATCTCAACATCACCGTCATGGCGACCACGTTTCAGGCCGGGCGCGTGCTTTCGTTTTCGGGCGGCGGCGGGCGGTGCTCGCTGCTGCTGCGCGCGTTTCAGCATCCGATGGGCATGGCTCTCAACAAAGATCGCATGGCTCTGGTGTGCAACAACCAGGTGCTGCACCTCGTCAACCAGACCGATCTTATCGACCAGGAAGGCAAGCGGCCGCAGTACGACGCGTTCTACGTGCCGCGGCGCATGCACGTGACGGGCGACATCGCCGGCCATGAGGCGGCGTGGGGCGTGAACCCCGAAGCCGGCGACGGCGGCGCCTCGACGGGCGCGGATGGTGGCGACGATCTCTTTCATTCGCTCTGGGTGGTGAATACGCGCTTCTCGTGCCTGGCGACGCTGGACCAGGGCTTTTCGTTCGTGCCGCGCTGGCGGCCGGAGTTCATCACGAAACTCGCGCCGGAAGATCGCTGCCACCTCAACGGCATGGCGATGGAAGGCGGCCGGCCGCGCTACGTGACGATGCTCGCGCGCAGCGACACGGCTCAGGGCTGGCGCGATCACAAGACCGACGGCGGGTGCATCATCGACGTGCGCAGTAGCGAAGTCGTCGCGCGCGACATGGCCATGCCGCACTCGCCGCGTCTCTACCGCGACCGCCTGTGGGTGCTCGAATCGGGCCGGGCCGAGTTGCAGTACGTCGATCCGGAGACGATGCGCAGGCAGACGGTGGTGCGGCTGCCAGGCTACGCGCGGGGGCTGGCGTTCTATGATCGCTTCGCGTTCGTCGGCTTGTCGAAGGCACGCGAGAAGCGCATGTTCGGCGGCCTGCCCATCGAAGAACACAAGACTGAACTGCAATGCGGCATCCAGGTCGTCGATCTCGACGCGGGCCAGGTCGTCGCGTTTATCCAGTTTGAAGCCGGCTGCGAAGAACTGTTCGACGTGCAGGTCCTGCCCAGTTCGAGGCGGGCCAACATCATCGGCTTCACGAAGGACACGGTAAACGGGATCTTTGTGCTGCCGAAGAAGTAGGGAACCGGTGGCAGCCGCGTCGGCGACTGAGCCGCGCCCGGGTGGCTCCGGTATGATGAGCGAAGTCGATTGACTCGCCACCAATCTCTCGGAGGCCATCATGCATATGCGCATCGAAGCAGCAGCGACTCCGATCGCCGAGCAGCCGATGTCAGGTGCAATTGCCGACGGCTTGATCAGCGACTTGAAGATGCTGGGTCTGTTTGTCGACTAGGCGAGCCGGCCGCAGTATCAGAGAACGGCGATGAGCGACGTGCAACCGCTTCCCAGCGGCGCTCGCACGCCGGAGCTCCGACTGGATGAAGAGATGCTGGACCGGTTGTGCAAGACCACCGCGTCATTTGAGAACATCATCAACCAGGCGATCACCGCCCTGAAGTTGCGCGAGCAGAAGACACGGACCGGCGCGTATCCGGACCCAGCGACGTTCAAGACGCCGACGGACGTATTCATCGGCGAGCCGATGTCCTACGTCCGCAGCGGCGACGGATTCACGTTGCGCGTGTCGACCTCGCCGCCAAACGGCGGACCTGAGGAGCAGGTCTGGGAGTGGTGACTGGCCTGACAGATGCGCCCGGGGGTGCATGGACCGTGCTTGCCAGCCCGATTTGGCGGCCGATGAAGGCGCCTGGAGAGTTTGGCAATAGAATCCGATGGCTGAGGATCACGGGATGCAGAGAGTCCACAATAACCTGACCTACGATCACGAGGCAGTAATCGACTTCTGTCAGCAGTGGAGAGTGGTCGAACTGTCACTCTTCGGCTCGGTATTGCGGGATGATTTCCGCCCCGACAGCGATGTCGATGTGCTCGTGGTCTTCGAGGATGGTGCTCCCTGGACGTATTGGGACTGGGGGGCCATGAGTGACCAACTCAGTGCCATCTTCGGTCGCCCCGTCGACCTTGTTGAGAAGCGGTCCGTGCGAAACCCATATCGGCGAAAGCACATCCTGTCCAATCGCCAGGTCATTCATCGGCATGCGGCCTGAAGACAGCGACATGGCGCGTGTCTGGGACATCGTCCAATGGGGCGAGCGTCTTGCCCGGCTGCTCAAAGACACATCCTGGCCACAGTACAGCGCCGACGAGGTGAAGCAGATCGCCGTCGAGCGATGCATCGAGGTCATCGGCGAGGCCGCGCGTTCACTGTCCGACGAATTCAAGAAGCAGTACGACGGAATCCCGTGGCGGGCGATCGTTCAGCAGCGCAACGTCATCGCGCACGGCTACTTCTTTCTCGAACACGATCGACTGTGGCACGTCGCAACCGTCGAAGTGCCGAAGCTCGTTGCACAGCTCGCTCCGGCGGTAGCGGAGCCGCCCAAGTGCGATGAACCAGAAGAATGAGCCGCGCTCCCTTGCGCCGAGCCTTCGGGTCGCGGCTAAACCGGGCCTAGCTCCCCGGTTCAGTGCAAGATTTGTTCGAACACGGCCGCGTTTCGTCCGATACCCTTAAGCGTGCCGATTCGAACCTCCACCGATCTTCCGCCCGAACTCCGCGCCTGGCAGGCTGAGGCTCGCGCCCGCGCCGCCGAATACGGCCTGGACTTCTTCGAGACCATCTTCGAGGTCGTTGACTTCGACACGATGAACCAGCTGGCGACCTACGGCGGATTTCCGATCCGCTATCCGCACTGGCACTGGGGCATGGAGTACGAGAAACTCCGCAAGCGCGACACCTACGGCATGGGCCGCATCTACGAGATGGTCATCAACAACGACCCCTGCTACGCCTACCTGCAGGAGAGCAACTCAGTTACCGACCAGAAGCTGGTCATGGCGCACGTCTACGCCCACTGCGATTTCTTCAAGTGCAACGCGTGGTTCGGCAAGACGCACCGCAACATGATGGACGAGATGGCCAACCACGCCACGCGCGTGCAGCGCCTCGTCGAACGGCACGGCGTGGATGAGATCGAGCGCTTCATCGACTCGTGCCTGAGCATCGAGCATCTCATCGATCCACTCTCGATGTGGGTGACGCGCGAGAGCGACCGTCGCGCCGCGGGCCAGATGCACCCGGCGGAGCAGGGGCCGACGCTGTTCGACGGCGTGAAACTGCCGGCCAAGGACTACATGGACCGCTTCATCAACCCGCCCGACAAGATCGCGCAGGAGCAAGCCCGGCGCAAGGAGGTCGAGGCGGCCGCGAAGCGCAAGTTCCCCCTCGAGCCATCGCGCGATGTGCTGCTGTTCCTGCTGCGCCACGCCCCGCTCGAAGAGTGGCAGCGCGACATCCTGGGCATCATCCGCGATGAGGCGTACTACTTCGCTCCGCAGGCGATGACCAAGATCATGAACGAAGGCTGGGCCACCTACTGGCACAGCAAGATCATGACTTCGCACCTGCTCGACACGACCGAGATCATCGACTACGCCGAGCAGCACAGCGGCGTGGTCTACATGGGACCGGGCGGCTTCAACCCCTACAAGATAGGCGTGGAGATCTACAAGGACATCGAAGAGCGCTGGAACACCGGCCGCCACGGCCAGCAGTGGGAAGCGCTCGAGGGGATCGGCGAGAAGCAGCGCTACGACGACAAGTCGAACCGGGGGCGCGAGAAGATCTTCGAAGTCCGTCGCATCTACAACGACGTCAACTTCATCGACGAGTTCCTCACGGATGAACTCATCGATCGGCTCAATCTCTACCAGTATCGCCGCGACCCGCACACCGGCGAGAATGTCATCGTCAGCCGCGATCCGCGGGTGGTGCGGCAGACGATGCTCTATCGCATCAGCAACATGGGCCAGCCGTTCATCTACGTGGTGGACGCGAACTACCGCAACCGGGGCGAACTCTACCTCGCGCACCAGTGGAACGGGCTGGAGGTGGATGCGGCCCGGGCGGCGGAAGTGCTCGGCGCGCTGCAGGTGATGTGGAAGCGGCCGGTGCACCTGCAGTTGCGCATCAACGAGGAGATGACGCTGCTCACCTGCCGCGGCGGGGACGAGATTGATCGTGAAGAGATTAACGAAGAGACGCCGCCGCCGGCCCACCGCATCGAATAGGGCCTTTCCAGGCGATTCTGGCGGGAATAACCGCTCCAACCGGGCGTCAAATCGTCACGAATTCGACGAATCGCGTGCCAAACCGCATCCGGAAGAGGACGGCGAGGCGGTCGAGTTGTGCACATTGAGAACCCGGGACTTGCAGTCGAGCGTAAAATGGTTCATACTACCAGCGACGACACTCCGGAGGACCGAAAGGAGCACGTCGATGCGCACCGTGGGCCAACTGCTCGACCGCAAGGGTTCAAACGTCATCACGACCTCGCCGGATGCGACGGTCAAGGACGCAGCAAGGCTGATGAGCGACCACCACATCGGCGCGGTCATGATCGTGAAGGCGGATGGGCAGGTGGCCGGGATCTTCACCGAGCGCGATGTGATGAGCCGCGTCGTGGCCGAGTGCCGCAACCCCGCCGAGACTCATGTGCGCGAAGTCATGACGACTTCGGTCGCCGTGTGCTCGCGCGAGACGACGCTCGACGAGGTGCGGACGATGATGCGCTCGCGGCGCATCCGCCACATGCCGGTGGTCGAAGACGGCCGGCTGGCCGGGATGATCTCGATCGGCGATCTGAACATCGTGCAGGACGAGATTCACATCCAGACCATTCAGTACCTCGAGCAGTACATGTACAAGCCGTGAGGGCTCACTTGATCGCGCCGTACGCCCGGCGGGATCCTGGTGCGCCGGCGCGAAGGAGCGAACCGTGACTGTGCACATCGCCACGATGGCGCTGGCGCTTGTTCAGCCGCCGGCCGCGCCGCCGGTCGGGGCCGGCCTCATTCAGCGCGTCGATCCCATCGAATACAAAGTGCAGATGGACATTTCGGTCCCTCACCTGGGCCGCAAGACGCTCTGGATGCCGCTGTTCAAGGAAGGCCAGTATCACCACATCGACATGCAGCGTTTCGACGAGTTCGTCGCCGGCGCGCCCTTCGATCGCCACAAGCCCGACTGGAGCGCCCGGCCGATCGACCTCCCGTCGATGGGCAGTTACGCCACGATCGAGCGCGGCTCGCGCGGGTCATACCCGAACGAGATGCGCATAACGGAGTACGTCACGGCGTACTCGGCGCAGGCCGACGAAGCCGCGCTCGCCGCGATTGACTGGCCCAACGCCTGGCCGATCGAAGTGGACTGGGCGCTGCGGCCGCAGATGTATATCGAGTCATTCAACCAGCGCGTGGTGGACCTGATGAACGCGTGGACGGGGGGCGAGCCCCGATCGGTCACGCCGTTTCATCTCGGCAAGGAACTCGCCCGCCGGTCCGTCGGGTTCGTTCGCGTCGACGGCGAGCCAGTCGAAGTGTCGCTCGAGCCGGGCTCGCGCCGGCAGCGGGTCATCACGGCCATCCGCGTGCAGGGCGCGCTGGCGGCGATCGAGAACCAGCGCGGCTCGGTGAACGATCTCGTGTGCCTCTACGTCGCGGTGTGCCGGGCCGCGGGCCTTCCCGCGCGGCCGATCATCGGCATCGACTCCGGCGAGCAGGAGGAGTCGCTCGTTTCGTGGGCCGAATTCTACGTGCCCGACGCCGGCTGGGTGACCGTCGACTTCGAGCGCCTCGTTGGCAGCCCCGGCTCGATGGTGGACATCCACCGCCCCTGGCCCGGCCTGGCCAACGATGATGACCTCAACGAGCGCATTGCGCTGTCGTGCTACTTTTACGCGCCGCCGATTCACAAGTCGCCGGAACCGGCGCCTGATCCGCTGCTCTGGGCGTGGGAAGTGATCCCGGAGGACCGCCGGAACGGCGCCGCGAGAGGGACGCTGAAAATCGAAGTCGATCGCGCGCCTCGCCGCGCACCGCAAAAGTGAGAGGTAACTGCCCGGTATCATTGATTGAATGGACCTCGACCGCGCGGCGTTCGCGCATAACCACAAACCCTGACCGGCGGATCGCCGCAGCGCTCGTTCGCGCCGCCTCCGCCGCAAGTGAGATTCACCATGAAAGCCACTGCACTCTTTGCTGCCGCGTCGCTCGCCGCCGCCGCCACCACTCTGGCCTCGCCGCCGCTCAGCGACGCCATCAAGCGTTACGAGCCGGTCGAGTATCAGTTGACGATCACCGGCTACGTGACCGCGTTCCAGAGCCGCTTCAACGCCGACGATCAGTACGAACTCAACCTGGAGAACGCGCCGCTCGTGTTCCCCATCATCCCCAATGGGGCGTATCACACCATTGACATGGAGCGCCTCAAGACCGTCCTCGAACTCGACGACCGGCCCGCGGAATCCAAGTTCGAGATCCTGCCCACGGCGCAGGCCGACGGGCGGCTGGCTCGCTTCAACGTGCCCAAGTTCAAGGGCAAGCAGATAGAGTACTCGCTCGAAGAGTTCGTCACCTGCTACAACGCGAAAGTGGATGAAGCCCGGCTGCGCGCCATCGGCTGGCCGGAGAAGTGGCCTGCCGAAGTGTCGAGCGAACTGCAGCCGCAGCGCTATGTCGAATCGACCAGCGAGCAGATCGTGCAACTGCTCGAAAAGTGGACCAACGGCAAGGCGAAATCCGCCCCGCCGTTTGTGCTGGGCAAGGAACTGACGCGCCTGACGGTGCAGAACTTTCAGATCAGCGGCAAGAACTGGTTCAATGATGAACTCAACAAGTTCGCCGGCCTCGAAGTACAGGGCGCGCTCAAGTCGGTGGAAAACATGCGCGGTACGTCGCACGATTGCGTGTGCCTCTTCGTGGCCGTCTGCCGCGCTGCCGGCCTGCCCGCGCGCCCGGTCATCGGCATCCAGATGCTCGACGACGACCGCGGCCGCGACTTCAAGGACGACGACAAGCGCATCATCTCATGGGCCGAGTTTTACGTGCCGACTGCCGGCTGGATCGCCGTCGATTTCCGCCCGCTGTTCAAAGCGCCCGGCCGCATGCACGACCTCAACCGCGAGTGGCCCGGCGTGGGAACCAACGATGAACTGAACCTGATGGTGCCGATTTCCTATCACTTCCATCCACCGGCCAGCGTGCGCGCCGAAGGGCGCGACGGCAAGCCGATGCTCTGGGGCTGGCAGCCCGTGCCCGTGTCGGTGCCCAGCGACCAGATGCTCGAGTGGAAGATCATCAAGGCGCCCAAGCGCGGCGGCAGATGAGAGGCGCCGGCTGGGCGGGGATTGAAATCCCCATGCATGCTTGCCGCGGGCTGATTCAGTGCCTCTGATAGGCCATGAAAGGCAACACCACAGCGACGGCGTATGCACGCGATCCTGGCGCGACTCGTTTCGGTCGAGTGAAGAAGCGATACATAGTTCTGCTCGTCATGCTGATGCTGCTCGGCTGGGCGGGGTGGACCGTCGTGCGACTGCTGTTCGCCAAGCCGGGGCCATATGTCGATTATGAAGCGCAGGTCATCGACCTGCTGGAGACGCGGCACGCCGACGATGAGAACGGCTGGACGGCTTACGTGAAGACGCTTGCCGCATTCGATGCGGTGCCGGCGCCTGAAGCGCCTGATGCGCTGGGGCGGCCGAGCCCGACCGACCTGGACTCGGTCGTGAGAGGCGACTTTGAAGCGGGACGGCTTGAGGCGGAACTCGCCTACCTTGCCGACCTTCGTGAGGCCGGCGTGTTCAAGGCGCTCGGCGACCTGTCGCGCTATCAGCGGTTCACTCGCCCTGAACTGGACGTCGAGGGCGATCGATCACTGATCGGATCGCTCGCGCCCGATGAGCTGGCGCAGGCGCGTCGCCTTGGCAAGGTGCGCCGCGCCTCGATGCGCGTTGCCGCAGTGTCCGGCGATTGGGCGGAGTTCGCGCTTGCATTCAACGATCTCCTGACTCTCGCGCGCGCTGCAAGCCAGGAGCCGAGCATCCTTGGATATCTGCTTGCGAGTTCATTCGTCACAAACGCCTGCAATGAACTCGCGCTCACTCTGGGTGAGCGTCAAGTGCCTGAATCCGTGTGCGGCACGCTCCTGACTCTCTTGGATGAGCGAGTCCGCCTGGCGCCGGTCTCCCAGGTCTTCGAGTGCGAGCGGCTGATGGTCTACGACCTCATCCAGCGCACGCACACCGCCGGCGGCCAGGTGATCATGTCGCGCCTGGGCAACGTGGATGCCCCGCCCGGCCCGTCGCCGGCGAGCATCGAGAACCTCAAGGGAATCATCCAGGCGAACCGTGAAGAGACGAAGCAACTGGCAGACGAGTACTTTGATGCACTCATCGAACAGGCCGCCATGTCGCGCGTCGAGCGCGCGAATCACCCGTTCGATTTCGACAGGTTTATGAACTTCACCCTTGTCCCCCACAAGTATGACTTCCTCAGCCGTTCGTTGCCCATCGGCGAGCGCGCCATCACGGCCGCCGATGCGCACGGCAGCGTCGTGAATGCCACGCGGCTGCTGCTGGCCATCGAGGTGTACCAGGGCCGCCACGGCCGCGCGCCCGAATCGCTCGCGGAGGCGATCGACGAGTGGCGCGTAGGCCAGCGATCCGATCCGGTCGGGTGTGGCCCGTTCGGGTACGTCGTGCGCGAACCCAACGCCGACGATTCGCGCACGTTCCTTCTCTATTCCGTGGGAGCGGATGGCGAAGACAACGGCGGAGTCGAGCCGCCGCTGAACGACTACGGCAGGCGCCCAAACGCGCTCACGGACCAAAGAGGCTCCGCCGGTTACGACTACGTCTTCAACCGCCTGCGCGAGCCGGCGGAGGAGCGTTGAGGCGTCGGCGCCGGGCGTCGCAAATCCGCGTCCGCGAGACTTGCCAGATCGCCGTGCGGCTGCTCTCATCTCATATGAGATTTCCCGCCGCCTCTGATGCAGCATCACGCGCGCATTTCGCCCCGCCGCGCCGCGGCCGGGTGCGCAAGCGCTACGTCATCCTCATCATCGCGCTGCTGCTCACTGCCTGGGCTGGATGGAAGCTCTTCCGCATCGTGTCGGCGAAGGCGAATCCGCTGGTGGACTATACCGTGCAGTTCCGAGCCTTGTCTGAGTCGGCACAGCCGGAGGGTGAGAATGGATGGCCAGCACTTTCGGCTGCGCTGGCGCGCTTTGACGCGTTGGACGACCCGGCGATCGACGGCTGGCCGACGGATCCTGATCAATCGAGCGAAGTGAAGGACCTCAAGGCTCTGGTGAAGGGCCCATTTGAACCGACACGCGTCGAACTTGAAATCGCCTACGTCGAATTCGTGGAGGGCTCCGATGCGCTTCGCGAAGTCCAGGCGGCGCTGGAGGCGCCTCGCTTCGTGCGAACGGTCTTCGACATGGACGACTACGGAATGATTGGCATTGCGCTGCCCGAGGTCCGGCCAGCGCGTGCGGTTGCGAAAGTACGTCGCGGCTCGATGCGCCTTGCCGCCGAGCGCGGCGACACCGGCGAACTGCTCTCTGCGTTCCACGATCTGAACCGGCTTGCAGCGGCGACCACCGGCGATCCATGCGTCCTGTCTCACATGGTGGCCAAGAGCATTGTCCAGATTGCCTGCGAGGAAATGAACTGCCTGCTGATTGAACACGAATTTGATGCGGCGACCTGCCGCGCACTGCTGAAGATACTTCCAAGCGAAGAGATTGGGTTGCCGCTTTCAGTTGCCTTGGAAGGGGATCGCCTGATGATGCGCGATCTGATTCAGCGCACACACACCGATGATGGCAACGGCGATGGCCTGCTCATTCCCAGCTGGATCGAGCGGTTGTCGGGCCAGAACCCGTGGTCCGCTCGATTCGGTTCGGTTGATCACCCGATCGCAAACGTCATCGGCATCGCCTATCCGAGTCGTGCGGAGACGCGGCAGTTGGTTGATGCTTACATGGATGCCGCCATTCAGCAGGCCCGTTACTCGCGGGCCGAGCGGCACGCCGATCCGTTCGATGGGGAGCAGTTGCGCGATCAATTGCCCGAGCGGCAGGTGTTTGGACGGTTCTTTCTGCCGTTCCTCGACCGGGTGCTGAGTTCACAGCCCGCCTGGCAGTCTCGCCTTGCCGCAATGCGCATCGCCATTGCCATCGAGATGTACGAAGCGATTCACGGCCGCCTTCCTGAAACTCTCGATGCACTCGCGCCCGAGTGCATCGAGGCGCTGCCGATCGACGCTGTCAGCGGTTTGCCGTTCGGCTATGTTCAGCGCGAGCCGACCGTCGAAGACCCGCGCACGTATCTGCTTTACTCAGTGGGCGTCGATCTGCAGGACCACGGAGCGGTAGAGTTCGAAGACGACCCAACCGCCGCGCTGATCGATGAGGTCGATGGGGCAGGTTACGACTACATCTTCAACCGCCTGCGCGAGCCGGTGGAGGATCGTTGAGGCGTCGGCGCCGGGCGTCGCAAATCCGCGTCCGCGAGACTTGCCAGATCGCCGCGCTGCTCCTCTCATCTTACATGAGACTCCCCGCCGCCTCTGATGCAGCATCACGCGCGCATTTCGCTCCACCGCGCCGCGGCCGGGTGCGCAAGCGCTACATCATCCTCATCATCGCGCTGCTGCTGCTGGGCTGGCTCGGCTGGACCATCTACCGGGCCGTGACGGCGCGACCCGGCCCGCTGGTCGATTACGCCGGGCAGATGCTTGACATGAGCGCCAGCCTCCAGCCGCCCGGCGACAACGGGTGGACCATCATGACCGAGGCGCTGGACCAGCTCCAGGCGATCGGCCTGCCCGAGCGCGAGGACTGGCCCGACGATCGGCAGGTCGCCGAAGATGCCCGCTCGCTGCATCGCGTGCTCGAAGGTCCGTTCGATCCCGAGCGGCTCAAGTTTGAACTTGCGTATCTCGAACACATCCGCGCCTCGGGCGTGCTCGAGCGTCTCGATGAGTTCGCCGCCTGCCCGCGGGCGGTGCGCACGGCTTTCGAAGGCGACGATGATGCCGGGCTCCTGGCTGTGCTGCTACCGGAGTTGAGCCTGGCGCGAAGCGCCGCGCGGGCCCGCGTGGCCGCCATGCGCGTGGCCGCCGAGCGCGGCGACATGGATGAACTCGTCCGCGCGTGGTCGCACACCCTCGCCCTCACGCGCGCCATGTCTTATGACCCCACGATCATCAGCGATCTCGTCGGCGTCGCCATTTTGGCACTGGGCACGCAGGAACTCAACCGCATCCTTACGGAGCATGAAATCGATGAAGCCACGTGCCAGCGTCTGCTGGCGGTCATCGACGAGCGGCCCGTGCTCGCGCCGGTCAGCGCGGTGCTCGAGCGCGAGCGCCTCGCGCAGTACGACATCATACAACACACCTTCTCCGACGACGGGCGCGGCGACGGCATCCTGCTCATGAGCAAGCTGCAGGAGTTGGCCAACTACACGGGCGGCGGAAGCGGCGGCGGACTGCGGCATCCCATCGTCAACGTCGCCGGCATTGTCCTGCCGCGCCGGGCCGAGACGAAGCGCACGCTCGATGAGTTCTTCGATCTCGCCGTCGAGCAGGCGAAGAAGACGCGGCCGCAGCGCGAGGCCGACGGCGTTGACCTCGATGAGTACGTCGCGCAATTGCCGCGGTTTCAGATCTTCCTTCGCCTCATGCTGCCGGCCATCGGCAGGCTGGTTTCCTCGCACGAATCCGGCGTGGTCAACGTCGAGGCAACGCGGGTCATGCTGGCTCTTGAAATGTGGCACGCGCGGCACGGCGACTGGCCCGAATCGCTCGACCAACTCGCTCCCGATTTCCTCGACTCGATCCCGCCAGACGTCATCAGCGGCCAGCCGCTGGGCTACATGCGGCGCGAGCCGGCGGCGGAGGACCCGCGGCCGTATCTGCTGTACTCGTTCGGAGCCGACGGCGTGGACAACGGCGGGGTGGAGCACGTGAGCGATCGATCGAGGGCGGTGTACGATGCCACGCTGCAGGCGGACTACGTCTTCAACCGCCTGCGCGATCCCGTGAGCGACGAGCGGTAGATGTCGCGTTGATGGCCGATCAGGACTTGCCGGCCGGTCCCGGCGGTCCTCTGATGCAACATGAGAATCTCCCAGCAGACCGACGCCTCCGTTACGCATCGCCCCGTCTTGCATCGCACCGGCCGCGTTCGAAAGCGCTATGTCATTCTCATCGTTGCACTGCTGCTGTGCGGCTGGGTGGTGTGGATCATCATCGGGGCGGTCACCGCGCGGCCCGGACCGCTCGTCGACTATCCGCAGAAGCTTGCCGAACTGAGCGCCAGCCTGCAGCCCGAAGGTGAAAACGGCTGGGCCGCTTTCGTTGACGCCACCGAGCGCTTCCGCGGCATGGGCCACCCCGATCGCCCCGACTGGCCGACGGACAAGAATGTGCAGTACGACATCGAAGGCTACACGCGGATCCTCCAGGGCGAATTCGATCCGCATCGCGTGAGGTTTGAACTGGCGTTGATCGAGCACGCCGAGCAGGCGGGTGTGCTCGATGCTCTCGACGCCGCCGCCCGCGCACCGCGCGCTGTGCGGGAGAGCTTTGAAGGCACGGGCTCTGGCATGCTCTTTGTGCTGCTTCCCGAACTTGGACAGGCGCGCGGCCTGGCGAAGATGTCAACATCGCGCATGCGGGCCTCGCTCGAGGCGGGTGACACCGAGCAGTTCCTCCGCTCGACCGAGCACAGCCTGGCGATAGCGCGGATCACATCGCACGATCCCTTCCTCATAAGCCATCTCGTCGGGATAGCCGTCTCCAGTCTTGTCAACGCCGAAATCGCTTGCGCGGTCGTGGACAAACAACTCGACGAGGCGACGTGCAGGCGGCTGCTGGAGATGCTGGAACGGCACCGCGTTGCGCCGCAGTTGCTTGCGCTCGAAGCGGAGCGCCTGTCGCAACTGGACACGATTCAGCGCGTCTTTTCGGATGACGGCCGCGGAGACGGCATCCTGCTCAGGTCCGAACTGGCCAGGATTTCCGATGGCATGAGTGGCGCCCCACCGACTCTGGAGTCGCATCCGATCTTCAACGTCACTGGCCTCCTCGAGCCTGGCCGGGCGGAGACGACGCGACTCGTCAATGACTACTTCGACGCTGCGATCGCACAGTGCACGATGACAGCCGCCGAGCAGGCCGCAGCACCAGTGGATCTCGATGTCTTCGCCGAGGAGGTGGCCGATCGCAATGAACTCCTCGGCCTGCTTTTGCCCGCGATTTCGCGAGCCATGCATGCCGCCCGAGGCGGGAGGGCCCTGCACGAGGCTACGCGCGTTCTGGTCGCCATTGAGGGGTTCGAAGCGAAGTACGGCCGAATCCCCGACGGGCTCGACGCGCTCGCCCCGGAGTTTCTGTCGGAAGTTCCGGGCGATCCGATTTCCGGTCAACGCTTCGTCTTCACTGCGCGCCAGCCGACCGCTGACGACCCTCGGTCCTGGTGGCTTTATAGCGTCGGCCTCGACGGGACCGACAACGGCGGTAAACAGGTGCCCGGCGGGCGCGAGTGGATGGCCATGAGCGATGCGACGGAGGGGCACGGCTACGACTACATCTTCAATACGTTTCGCGATCCCTGGTCCGACCTCGAAGAGGCGGGGCAGTCTGAGGACTTGCCCGCTGACGACAATCAGGCGGCGGAGGAAGCCGGCAATTGAAATCGCCCCGCGACCGGTGTGGTCGCGGGACGACTTTGAAGAACCAGTCACCAGCCACCCGGGGGCTGTTGGATTCGACTGATGACTGTGAACTTTGACGCGTGGCGTGTCCCGCCGCGCAATCCTGGCGCGGCAGCGGAAGATGTCGCCCGCCGCGAGGCCGATTGCACGAACCCGAGAAAAATCTCCGGCTCAGCGCTGCGGCGGCTCGGGCTGCGGCTGGACGGGTTCGGGCAGCCGATCGGGCACGGTGAGATGCTCGACCAGCGCGGGCGCATCGAGCGGTGTGACCTCGAATAAGACCAGCGAACCGAGTTCGCGCCGGAACACGCGCAGCCCCGAGTCAGATTGAGGCGGCGGTTCACGATCCTCGTTCTCAAGACGATCGATGAACACCATCACCGGCTGATCCTCGACCACCGCCAGCACGCCGATGGTCTTGTTGCTGAAGATGTTGAAGAAGTTCAGCCCCTTGGCATCCACGCCCGGCGGCAGCGGCAGGTTCATCGACAGCATCTGGCCGAACGCATCCTGGAATACCATGGCAAAGACGGCGTCGTCGCTGCAGACCCACTCCTCCTTGAAGCCCGAATCGACCGTGTGGTGGTAGGCCTGCATGACGCTGCGATGCGGCCCGGAGTCGTAGTCGCCTTCCGGCGCGCCGGTCATGACCGAGACGATCTGCCAGATGCCCACGATGCCCAGCAGCAGCGCGGC
The DNA here is from genome assembly GCA_020852515.1 of Phycisphaerales bacterium. Classification (NCBI taxonomy): domain Bacteria; kingdom Pseudomonadati; phylum Planctomycetota; class Phycisphaerae; order Phycisphaerales; species Phycisphaerales bacterium. The sequence goes on along the minus strand of JADZAS010000015.1, from coordinate 266,843 downwards.
CGCGACGGCAAAGCGGCGCCACGTAGCGGGCAGACGCAGTTTCATCTGCGGCGGACGCTGCTCCGCGCGTGCCTCGTCGTAGCCAGCCGTTTCGATGTGCGCGCGGATGGCGGCAAGCACGCGATCGGCTGCGGGCGGCTGGGCATAGCGGTTCAGGCCGTCGTCGATGCGCCGCTGACGTTGAATCTCGCCGGCGAGCACCGCGTCTTCAGCCAGGCGGGCCTCGAACGCGCTGCGCTCTTCGGCTGACATCAGGCCATCGAGGTAGCGATCGAGGGCGCTGCCGGAATCGTGCTGTTGGGAGGGGGTCGTGCTCATGAGCCCTCCCTCCCGCCGGGGCGGCTGGTAGCCCCGGCCGAATCCGCGAGCCGGTCGCGCAGTGCGGTGCGCGCCCGGTGGACGTGGCTCATGGCGGTGCCTTCGGCGATGTCGAGCGTGCGGGCGATCTCGCGATACTCCATGCCTTCGATCGTGCGGAGCAGCAGGCAGGCCCGGGCGGTGTCGCTGATGCCGTCGAGGGCTCGGAGCAGGCGGTCGTCAAAGGCGTCCTGGCCGCCGGGCAGGGAGAAGTCGGCGGCGAGGCGGAGCGGGTCGGCCTTGCCGCGCTCGCCGCGCGGCGGCTGGCTGGGGTCGGCGTCGATGAGCGCGGGGTCTGTGGAGGCGCTGGTGTGGCGTCGATTGCGTCGGGCGAGGTTGAGAGCGGCGTAGCGCACCGTTTGGCCCATCCAGGCGACAAAGTTCGTGCCCCGCTGGAAATGATCCAGCTTGCCAAGGGCGATGATCGCGGCTTCCTGCACCACGTCTTCGGCGAGGTTGCGATCGTGAATCAGGCCGAGGGCAATGTACCACAGGACCCGAAAGGACTGTTCGAACAGCGCCGCAAACTCGCCGGGCGAGATCTGTCCGGAGCGGGATCGAGACGCACCCCCGGCCGACGTGTCCGCGCGCGCCATGTCGCGTTGGGTTTCAGTGCCGGCCATGCGTTTTTCCACAGCACGAATGTAGGACCGCCGCGGCGTTCATTGCATCTTTCCCGCCGCAAGGGCAAACACAACGCAAACGACCCGGCCAAGAGGGCCGGGTCGTTGATCGTACTAGGATGGAATGGGCGAAGCGTCTCAGGCCGTGCGGCGGCGACGTCCGATACCGAGGAACCCTGCCGCGGGCAGGAGGCAAAGGACCGAGGCCGGAGCCGGGATGATGGTGAATCCCACGCCGTCAACGTAGTGGCCGGCGAATTCCTGGCCCGCCACGTCGTTGTAGACGTCTTCGGAAACGGCGATGCGGATGGCGATGAAGTCGGTCTCTTCGGGAAGGATGAAGCTCAGGCGAGCCTCTTCCCAAGTGCCGACGTTACCGTCGCTATGGATGCTCGACTGGGTGGCGCCGAGTTCGTTGTGGCCCCACTGCGCGGGGAACGTGCTCGCGTCGCCCGAGTAGGCATACAGGCCGACGGAGAACATCGTGTCCACGTCGATCGAGTAGTTGTCCGCGACGCGGTTGAAGAACGCGCTGCCGTCGATTCGACCGTTCCCTGAGTTGATCATCGACCGGTAGTCAGACAGGTCGACAAGTTGCCAGAGTTCGGAGCCCATCGACGGGGCGGCCCCGTTGACGGTGGTGGCATTGAAGCGGAGCATGTTCACGCCCTCGAATGGGCGAATGTCATTCTCCTGCTCCACGATGGACGACAGGTCGCCACGCCAGTAGCCGTAGCCAGTCGGCAGGGCGCCGGTCGTCTCGGTCATGGTCTCGAACCCCCCGTTGGCGACCAGCACATCCGCCTCCGCAACGCCGGCCGTGCCAATGGCTGCGGCCGCACCGATGAGAAGCACTGTGTACTTCGATGGTTTCATCTCTCTCTTCTCCCTATGAGGTGAGCAATCAGTTTCATGAACCACGCACGAGCCGTGATCCATCGATCATCCACACGATAGGTTAATCGCTCCGGTCCAGCCGGCTACCGATTTGGCGCGATTTCGCCGAAAAACGCTCCGACTGAATTTCTCAAAATCCGCGTTTTTGACGCGATATCAATGCCTATAAGCAAATACCTTGCAAAACGAGCCTCGGACGCGCGCCTCGCACGCGAGACACCGCCGTTTCGAAATCCAACGATGCTCATGCTTGCGGCCAGTGACGCCGCAACGTCTCCCGATCCGGTCCGGCACTGCCGCCGGCATCCAAAAACGAACGACCCGGCCGCTTGGGCCGGGTCGCGTGCAACGTTTAGCTGGAGTGCAGACTCATGCGCGGCGGCGACGGCGGCCGAGGGCGACCAGGCCGGCGGGTGCCAGGCACAGCAGCGAAGCCGGCGTCGGGATGATCGTGAAGCCCACGCCATCCACGTAGTGACCGGCAAACTCGGCGCCGGTGATGTCATTGAAGATGTTTTCGGTCGCGCTGAGGCGCAGGACCACGAAATCGGTCGCCTGCGGGAGGAGGAAGGACAGCGACGCCTGCTGCCAGGACTGAAGATCGCCATCGCTGAGGAAGGTGGACTGGCTCGAGCCGAGCTCGTTGCGAGTCCACTGGCTCGGGAACGTGTCCGCCGAACCGGCGTAGGCATACACGCCGATGGAGAACATGCTGTCCACGGCTGAGCCGAGCGACTGGTTGATGCGGTTGAAGTACGCGCCGGCGTCGATCTGACCGTTGCCTGAGCGGATCATCGATTCGTACGAGGAAACGTCGATGATCTGCCAGATCTCCGCGCCGACCGAGCCCGAGGCGCCGTTCCGCGTCGTGTTGTCGAAGCGAAGCATGCAAACACCTTCGAACGGCAGGATGTCGTTCTCGATGCCGACGATCGTGCTCATGTCGCCGCGCCAGTACCCGTAGCCGTTGGGCAGGGTGCCGGTGGTCGAGACCATCGTCTCAAAGCCTGCGTTGGAAATCATGTCAGCCTGGACCGCGCCAGCGGCGCCAAAGACGGCCGCGGCTGCACCGAAGGACGCGACGCTGCGAATAGCAGATTTCATCTCACTCTCCCCGTAAAACAGGTCCCACCGAAGCAGGTTCGCGCAAGCGCGCAACCTATTCGGACCCGTTAGAATACCACAACTCCGGCGATAATGCAAGGGAACGCCGGAAGATTTGCAAAAACTGCCGAGGTTTTTGCCTACCGCGGCACGCCGGGTTGCCGCCTGGGACACCCTGATCGTGGGATGTTCTGGGTCGGTAAGGTGCCCCCTCGCCGAAGAGAGGCTCGGCCCCCCTCAGGCCGAGCCCCCTCTTTGAAGGCATGGTCGGACGCTGCGCCCGCGGCTACGGCTGGCGACGCCTTCGACCCAGCAGCAGGAGACTCGCGGGCAGGAGGCACGCGATCGAGGCCGGCGTGGGAATGATGGTGAACCCAACGCCGTCCACATAGTGGCCTGCGAATTCATTGCCCGTGACGTCGTTGTAGACGTTCTCGGAGGCGCAGACGCGAATCGCGATGAAGTCCGTTGCCTGAGGCAGGTTCCACTGCAGGGCGATCTGCTCCCACGTCTCAATGTGGCTGTCGGAGTCAAGGGTGAGCATGGCTGAGCCAAGCTCGCCATGGCCCCACTGCGCGGGGAACGAGCCGACCTCGCCGGCGTATGCGTACACGCCCAGCGCGAACATCGTGTCAACGGGCGTCTCGGTGGGCGGGCCCACGCGATTGAACCAGGCGCCTGCATCGGCGATCGCTCCGCCGGATCGGATCAGCGGGATGAACGACGACACGTCGAGCACCTGCCAGAGTTCCGAGCCGGTTGCCGGCGAAGAGCCGTGCTCTGTCGTGTGATCGAAGCGCAGCATGCACAGGCCTTCGAACGGATTGATGTCGTTCTCCCCATGGAGGATGTTGGTCATGTCTCCGCGCCAATAGCCGTAGTCCGTCGGCAGCGGTCCTGTGGTGGAGATCATGTTCTCGAAGCCGGCGTTGGTCATCACGTCGGCGCGAGTCGCGCCGAACATGCTGCAGGCGACGACGGCGGCGCCTGCAAGGAGCAACTTGCATCTCGTGTCGTTCATCTTACTTCCTCCAACTGAAATCGTCGCGATGGGCTCGTCGATTCCGCGATGCGGCGCAGCCTCTCATCGCCTGATTAAGAATACAGCCAACTTCGAGACTCGCGCATGCTTCGTGATGGTTTCTCGCCATTCCGGGAACGCCGCCCCGAGGCCGAAACACTAAGCACTTCACCCTGTGCGCGGCGGGAGTTTCGCGTCAAATAGAGCCCCTGCGAGAGCGTCAATAGCAACGCCGCGCCCTGTTCGACTTCACCGCGAGCGATGCGGCGGAGTTTATGGCCGGCATGCCGCCACGAGGCGTTCGAAGAGGCCCAGACCGAGGGCGGCGTCGATGGTGCGCTCGGGGTGCCATTGCACGCCAACGCGAAATGGGCAAGCGGGATCGACGAGTGCTTCGATCACGCCGTCGTTCGAGACCGCAGCCACTTCGAGCCGGCCTGGGTCGGATACCGCCTGGCGGTGATGACTCTGCACGTCGCCCGTGCCGATGGCGCCGCTGATGGCGTGCAGCTTCTGCCCCCAGTGCTGTTCGTGCGTGGGCAGCGTCTCAGGCAGGCGCTGGTGCAGATCGCCGCCCGCGACCAGGGCCATCAGTTGCATGCCCAGACACACGCCCAGCGCCGGCCGCTCGCGTGGCAGCCTCTCGAGCAGCGCCACCTCGAACGCCTGGCGCTCTGGATGCAGCGGCGTGGCGAGCGGGTGCGTGGCGCGGCCGAAGTGCTCCATGCGCGGATCGTCGCCGCCCGAGAAGACAAAGCCGGCACACAGCGCGAGGTACTCGTCGAGGCGCTCGACCTGGTGGGGGAGCACGATCGGCGTGCCCCCTGCCTGAGCGATCATGTGCGAATAGGCGCGCGCGGATTTGTAGCAGCGATCATCCGCGTCCGCCGTGATGCCGATGACGGGTCTTGCCATGGGCGTTCAGTGAATGAACCGCATCGCGCCGAAATTGGGCACGAAGCGAATCGCGCCTTCGCGCACGCCTTCGGGCGACGGGAAGTAGACGAAGAACGCTTTGCCGAGCAGCAGTTCGCGATTGACCACGCCCGGCGCATCGTCGATCTCCTGTGCGATCCACGGAGCGGGATCGCCCCACAGTCGGCCGTCGAGGCTGGCCGGGCTGTTGTCGCCGCAGCAGAAATACTGATCGTCATCCAGCAGCAGCAGCGTCGTCGGATGCGTGGCCAGGGCCGGCGCGGGGTTGCCCTGACCGCGGGCAGAGGGCCGGTAGTAGAGATCTCGATCCAGTTCGACCCGGTGCAGCGTGACGGGCGAGTTGGCGAAGCGCCACTCCAGCCGCAGCGGCCTGGGCTGGTGCTCGGCGGACACGTACTGGTTTTCGCTGCCGTCCTGCGCCGCCTGTGCGCCTGACAGGCCGGTGGCAAACAGCAGGCGCTCCGACGGATGCCAGTCATACGTGGCGTGGGCGATGCGCTGCCCGTCGATCCAGAGCCACAGGGCCTGATCGACGTGCCAGAACTCCACGCTGGTCGCCCGGCCGGCGGGCGCGAATCCGTCGATCGGTTCGTCGGCGAGCACCGTCCACTGCGAGGCGCCACCCTGCGGCCGCATGCGCAACTGCGCCTTCGTCGGCGTCAGCGCCGCTTCAAACTCATGTCCGCGACATTCGAGGTGGATGGTCGATTCCAGCCCATCGGAGTCGGGCGCGATCATCGCAGCCAGGCGGATATCCGAGACATTGAGCGGCAACTGACTCTCGCGTTCGTCCTCGACCGGCTCGTTGTACGCGACGCGGTCGGTGACGGCCCGGTTCAGAGCGAACGCGAGAGGCGCGGGCGACGGTGAATCGGCCCGATACGAGCGCCGGTTTGCCACGTCCCAGCCCTCGCCGGACCAGGGCGGCGTCCAGCCGCCGCGCAGACGATCGGCCTCGATGGGGATGAACCCGCTGTGGTACACCGGCTGCCAGACGTGGCGCTGTACGTGCTCGGGCTTGCGGCGCACCGCGAACCACTCGGATGCCCGCGCCCCGTCTTCTCGCATCAGATCGTGCAGGAACTCGGCGGCCTGCTCGCGAGTTGCGTCGGCGGCGAGCCCGGCGCTGCGCAGCTTCTCGATTGCGTCGGTCACGGAGAACACGTCGCCGTCGGCGAGCCAGATCGCCTCGCTGGGCAGACCGACGAGCCGCTTGATGTAGTTTTCTGTTGGATCCGTCGGGTTCTTGAAGACCACGACGTCGAATCGCGTCGGATCGAAGAAGGAATAGAGATACTTGAGCACGAGGATGCGGTCGCCCATGCGCGTGCGGCGATTGGAGATCACGATCTCATCGGCCCGGTTGCTCATGAGCATCGGGTCGGAAAGCACGTACGGCGATTGGCCGCCGAGAACTGGTCCTGCCTGGCCGCGGCCCGCTCTTCCATCATTGTCGCTCGGCCCGACGGTGTAGTTGTACCCGCTGTCGGGCGCGCGGACGGCGGCGTGGGCGCCCAGCAGCGTTGGCGCCATGGACCCGGTCGGAATCACGAACGCCTCTACGACGAAGCCGCGAAACGTGAACGCGAGGATGAACGCGATGAGCAGCGACTGGAGCGTGTCGATGACCGACAGGTCCTCGCGGTCGTGCTCTCCCACCGCTTTGGCGGTGTCGTCAGTGTGGGCCACGCCTGTTCTCCGGTCGTTGCGAAGCGGATCCTACCATGGTCGGCACGAATGATATCGACCGGTGGGGCTCGAGGTGGCGTCTTTTGATCGGAGAGGTGGACGATGAGCCAGGACTTCGAATATGGCGTGCCCGGAAGCGATGGCGAGCGGGCGGCGCTGGGCGAGATTCTGCGACAAACCTTCAACTTCCTGCGCGAGCGCGTGCCGCAGTTCTTTGAAGTGTCAGGCCACGAGAATCTGCGCGTACTGCGGCACGGCGGCTCGGTGGTCGGCGGGCTGGTCATCGTTCATATGGGGCAGTATTTCGGCGGCCGGTCGGTGAAGATGGCCGGGATCGCCGCCGTGGGAATCGACCCGCACATGCGCGGCCAAGGCGCCGCCAGCGCGCTGATGGGCGCGGCGGTGCGCGAGATGCACGGCATGGGATACCCCATCACCTCGCTCTACCCCGCCACTCAGCCGCTCTACCAGCGCGCCGGATACGAGCAGGCGGGCACGTTCTACCGCTGCATCCTGCCCACTGCCGCCATCGACGCGCGCCATCGCGATCTGCACCTGCGGGAGATCGCGCCGGCGGACCTGGCCGATGTCGAGCAGTGCTATGAGCAGCGGGCGCGGCATGTAAACGGGCACCTCGATCGCGGCCCCTACGTCTGGACCCGGGCCCGCCATCACCGCAATGAGCCGGCGCGCGGCTTTCTCGTCGAAGGCGACCACGGTGTCGAGGGATACGTCTATTACGCGCACCAGGACTCGCCGACGCGGTCGTACAACCTCTACTGCACTGATCTCGTTGCGATCACCCAGACGGCTGCGCTGCGCCTGCTGCGCTTCTTTGCCGACCATCGCTCGATGGTCGGCGACGTCATCTGGCACGGCCATCCCGGCGACGCGCTGCACCAGAACCTGCGCGAGCAGCACATCCGCGACGAAGTGAAAGACCAGTGGATGCTCCGACTGCTCGACGTCGGCAAAGCGCTCGAAGCGCGCGGCTATGAGCCGGGCGTAAGTGCTGAGATTCACCTCGACGTACACGACGACGCCGTGCTGCCCGAGATCAACCACGGCCGCTGGCTGCTTCGCGTCGAAGGCGGCAGGGCGACGGTACAGCGCGAGGCAGGTCGCGGCGACGTGCGCGTCAGCGTCCGCGGCCTGGCGTCGCTCTATTCAGGACTGCTCACGCCCTGGCAGGCAAGAGCGGCGGGGCGGCTGGAGGGCAGCGATGAAGCGATCGCGCCTCTGAGCGCGATCTTCGGCGGCGGCTCGCCGTGGCTCGCCGATCACTTCTGATTCGCGCCGGCTGCCGCCGGCCTGAGCGACAGAGGCGAGGTGTCGTAGAAGACGACGCTGCACGACATCGTGCGCCGGCCGGTCTTGCCGTAGCCTCCGGTTGCCCACACGGCCAGCGTGCCGCCGCGGGGCGAGAACGCCACGTGAGGCTCTTCATCGCCTGGCGACCCCCCCAGCGTGGCGAGGATTCTGCCCGCGGCCGCATCGATGAGTGCGAAAGAGCCGGTGGTGAGGTATGCCGGCGAACCGCCTGAACCGAGACCCATCCGCTCGTCCGACTGGCGCGGCGTCGTGGCGGTCGTCCATCCATCCAACGCCGTATCGGCCGCTCTCGGCAGATCCACCGGCGGGTGGGGCATGGGTGGCACCTGCCCCTGGCCGGGCGACCACACACCGGCAATCACGAGGGTTCCCTCCGCTGACCAGGTCGATCGAGCGAGGCCCCTGTAGAGCGCGATCACGTGCTCGGAGCCGCCGGCGAGGCAGCACTCGCTGGAGACGGCGCCGCGCAGCGGCGCCAGCGACTTGCCATCACTCAGATCGAACAGTTCCAGCGACGGCAGATTCGGCTCACCCGAGGTGCCGCGCACCGACACGATTGTCCCCGGCTCGCGCACCGCAGCGACGGGCACGTTGGGCCAGCCCGGCACGCGGTCGAGCGGCACGAGCGCGCGACGCCTGCCGCTGGGCAGATCGATGGTCGCCGACTGCCGGTCCGAGCGGATGGCGCAGACGAAGCGCTCCTGCGGATCCAGCGCCAGCCCTCGAAGCACCACCGCCGGCTCGGAAGCATCGAAGGCCGCGATGCGACGCCGCAGCGAGCCGTTCTGCAGGTCGAATTCCAACAGTTCGCGCTGGCCCATCAGCAGGATCGAGCGGGTCTTTGTGAGAATGACGAAGTACGGCTCTTCAATTTCCGGTCCGGTCCGCGTGAACATGGGCCGGCTGACGATGCGGTGCCGCACGGCGCCGGTGCGGGCGTCGATCTCATCCAGCCGGACCATCGCAATCCGGTGCCGGTCGATGAAGCCCGAGTCACCTGCGGCGACGGCCCAGTTCATGCTGCGCGCCGAAGGCCAGCGGATCAGCCGCGACAGCCAGCCGTGGCGCGGCAGCGCGTCGCTGAATCCAAAGTAGAGACCGCCAAGCATGGCCAGCAAAACCAGGACGGCGAGCAGGGCCCGGTACGGCGCGCGATGCCCCCGGACGATCCGTGACTCGCCAAGTTCAGCGCCGCATTCGGGGCACCGGATTGGCTCGGTCAGGCCCGTGAGTTGGTAGTAGCAATCGCGGCAGTGGGGCTGGCCGGGCGCGAGTCGCCATTGGCCCCACGAGCGCCGCAGCAGGCGCAGCAGCATCCAGAGCAGCGCGACGCCCACAAGGCCGAAGGCCGGTTCGACCCAGTTCTCGACGGCGACGGACCAGAGGTTGATCGCGTCAACGCGCGATGAGACGAGCAGCGTGTCGTCGTCGAGCCAATGGGCGTCGCTGAGCCAGCGCGATTCGGGGAAGTAGGCCGTGGCCGACGGGGCGATTTCGCCTGCATCGCTCTGCGCCAGCGCTGTTGCCGGGCGGCCGATGGCGGCCACGAGCGTCAGACCGACCGAAGCTGCATGAAGCAGCCCGCGACGCAGCCGACCTGTCCGCCGCGCGTTCATGTCCGAGCATAATGCTGCAGCGCGCCCGCATCCAGTTGCCCCGAAGCGGGCGGCGGTAGAATGCCTCGAATCGTGATCTCAGATTCTGTTGCAAGGTAGTGAACCGTGAAGCCCACAATCCTGATGTTTGCCCAGGCCGAAGGCCAGAACGCAGACGCCCAGGCGGTTGAGGAAACGTCCAAACAACTGCCTGAGTGGATCATGCAGGCCCAGGTGCTCATTCGCGAATACGCCCTGCCGGTGCTCGGCGCGATCGTCGTACTCATCGCCGCGCTGGTGATCTCGGCGTGGGCGCGGCGGGCGACGGAGGCGGCGCTCGTTCGTGCGCGGCTGGAAGTGACGCTCGCCCGCTTCTTCGGGACGATGGTGCGCTGGGCGATCATGATCCTGGGCATCGTGACCTGCCTGACGCTCTTTGGCTTCGACATGACCAGCGTCGCCGCCGTGCTCGGCGCCGCGGGCATCGCCATCGGCCTGGCGATGCAGGGGAGCCTGTCCAACCTCGCCAGCGGCGTGATGCTGCTCGTCTTCCGCCTGTTCCGCGTCGGCGACGTTGTGAAGATCGGCGGCGAGACCGGAATCGTGTTCGCCATCGATCTCTTCGTCACCACCATCGACACGTTCGACAACCGGCGTATCTTCATTCCCAACGGCCAGGTGTTCGGCAACACGATTGAGAACATCACTTACCACCCCATCCGGCGCGTCGACGTGTCGGTGGGTGTCTCGTACGAGGCGGACCAGGACGCCACGCGGGCCGCGCTCATGGAAGCGGCCACGAGCGTCAGCATCCGCTCCCTGGAGAAGGAGCCGACGGTCGTGGTGATGGACTACGGCGATTCTTCGGTCAACTGGCAGGTCCGCATCTGGGCCGAGCGGACGAATTTCCTGGACGTGCGGCAGGCCACGATCCGGGCGATTCGCAAATCACTGGATGCGGCCGGCATCGAAATCCCATTCCCGCAGATGGATGTTCACCTGGACCGTGGCGCTGCGTGAGCAGGCGGTCGAAACGCGTGGTTGCCGGCACGGAAGGGGCCGGAGATCGGGTAGGATGTGGGGCGGCCTGCCGCAGGTCGCCCGGGCGGCCAAGAGCGGGCATAACCGACCGCTCCGGGGAGTTGTTAAAAGAGGTCGATCATGGGGGCAGAAAACCACCTACAGGAGGAGTCGAACATGTACAGGAGAAGTCGTCACATCGCGGCTGCAGTACTGGCGCTGGGTGCGCTGGGACTGAGCGGCGCGGGCACCGCGTGGGCTCAGGACATCGGTTCGGCGAAGTTGCGCGACAACCTCGCCGAGGTGCTCCGCCAGGCCCAGCCGGATGCCATCGTCCCGGTCGCGATCATCATGCGCGACCAGGCCTCGCGCCAGGAGGTCGATCGCATCGCCCACCTGGGAGACAAAGACTTCCAGCGGCAGGCCATGCGCGACCTGCTCAAGCCGCTCGCCGAGGCGTCGCAGGCCGACCTGCTGGCCGACCTCAATCGCGCCCAGGCGACCGGCGCCGTCGAGCGGATCCGCCCGCTGTGGATTCACAACGTCATCGGCGTGCGCGCCACGCCGGAAGTGATCGCGCAGATCGCGCAGCGGCCCGACGTGGCTTACGTCCATTACGATCGGCCAATGGGCGTGGAAGTGCTGCCCTTTGAGCCGGGCTCAGGCAACACGATCAGCGAAATCGAATGCGGCGTCGACCTCATGGGCGCGCCGCTCGTCTGGAACGAACTCGGCTTCACCGGCCGCGGCGTCGTCGTCGGCGTCATCGACACCGGCGCCTGCCTCACGCATCCCGATCTGCGAAACCAGGTCTGGACCAATCCCGGCGAAGTGGCCAACAACGGCATCGATGACGACGGCAACGGGTTCATCGACGACATCAACGGCTGGAACTTCGAGAGCAACAACAACAACGTCGGCGACACCTTCGGTCACGGCACCCATGTGACCGGAACGGTGTGCGGCGACGGCGCGAACGGCACGCAGACGGGCATGGCTCCCGACGCCTCGTTCATGACGCTCAAGTTCTGGAACTCCTTCTCCGGCGAGCAGTCGGTGTGGGACAGCATCCAGTACGGCGTGGACAACGGCGCGCATGTGCTCACCGCCAGCCTCGGCTGGCCGCATTCAACACTGCCTGATCGCCCGACGTGGCGCACGGTGTGCGAGAACGCCATGGCGGCCGGCGTGGCGGTGGTGTTCGCCGCGGGCAATGAAGGCAATTGCTGCCCGCCGGTTGACTCGGTGCGCACGCCCGGCGACGTGCCGGACATGATCACCATCGGCGCGACGGACTGCAACGACAGCCTCGCGAGTTTTTCGAGCCAGGGTCCGGTCTCCTGGACCGGCATCCAGCCCTGGAATGACTGGCCATATCCTCCCGGAAAAATCAAGCCGACCGTCTCGGCGCCGGGCGTGAATACGAAGTCCACCTCGTCAAACTGCTCGGGCTACGAGATCTACAGCGGAACCTCCATGGCCACGCCGCACGTGGCGGGCACGATTGCGCTGATGCTGGAAGCCAACCCCAGCCTCGATCACTTCGCCATCAAGGACCTGCTCGAAGCCACGGCGCTGGACCTGGGCGATCCGGGCAAGGACAACCGATTCGGCTCGGGCCGCGTCAATGCCTATGAAGCCGTGATCGCGGCGATGACCGGAGATCCGCCGATGCGTCTGGTCACCTCGCGCTTCGTCGCGGGCGTGAATGCCGACGCCGAAGTCTTCCGCGCCACGCCGGGCGCGACGGTCGCGTTCATCTACAGCATCCAGGGCGTCGGCAGCACCTACGTGCCGCAACTGGATGTGACGATCGACCTCGCCTCGCCGGCTCTTGCGGGCGTCCGCACGGCCGACCAGGATGGTTACGCACTGCTCCGCAAGCGCGTGCCGCCCAACACGCAGGGCGTGCACGTCTGGATGCAGGCCGCCGAGTTCCAGCGCAAGAGCAACGTGGTCGATCTCTTCATCGAGTAGTCCGGCGCTTCATGCTCCAACGAAAAGCCCCCGCCGAACCGGTTCGGCGGGGGCTTTGTTTCGCGCAGGCGAGGTTAGGCGTAACTCGCCATCGCGTCGAGCAGTTTCGCGTGGTCGGGAAACTCGCCCGTCTCGTGCTTGCTGTAGATGAGTTTGCCGTTCACGGTCACGTCAAAGACGCCGCCTGAACCCTCGATCAACTCGGCCTTGGCGCCGAATCGATTTTTGATCTCGTCCGCCAGACCGGCGGCTCGCGGGCGGTAGTTTCACATGCCGCAGTACTTGATGGAAACCTTCACGTGCTTCTCCTCTTGCAGTTTTCAGTGAGCGCGTCGAAATTCGCCCGCGCGCGCCACACGCGCAGGCCCTGAGAAGCAATGATATCGGCGCGTCCCGGCCGCCGGCCTCAGCCGACGATCATCGGCAGTTCTTCGAGACCAGCCGTGAGCACGCGCGGCCCCTGCTCGGTAATCAGCACGTCGTGCTCGTAGTGCACGCTCAGCGAGCCGTCGGCGGTGCGGATGGGCCACTGCCGCGGCTTTTGCTCCATCCGGCTGGTGCCCACGGCGATGATCGGCTCGACGGCGAGCAGAAGCGGGGGCGTGATGCGGTACTGCGCATCGGGCCAGTCGCCCGGATAGGCGGGTATCGCGTTGGCCACGTGCGGCTCGGTGTGCAGGCTGCGGCCGTAGCCGTGACCGCCCAGGCCGGTGACGCAGTGGAAGCCGTATTCACTCTCGACGCACTGCTGCACCGTGCGGGCCCAGCGGGTGAGGGGGTAGCCCGGCTGCAGTTGCTCGACGCCGCGCCGCAGGGCCTCGATGCCGCACTCGCACAGGCGGATCGCTTCATCGCTGCCCTGTTCGATGATGTAGGTCCAGGCGGCGTCGCCGATCCAGCCGTGGTAGACCACGCCGATGTCGATGGAAATCACGTCGCCGCGCTTGAGCGGCTCGAGCGTCATGCCCGCGGTGCCGTGGACGACGACGTCGTTGACGCTCAGGCAGGCGTGCGACGGAAACGCGGGGTACCTGCCGGTGCGATAGCCGAGAAAGGCGCTGCGCGACCCGAGCCGCCCCAGCGTCTCGCCGACGAGCCGGTCGATCTCCCCCAGCGTCATCCCCGCGCGGAGCCGCGGCGCGAGGAACTGGTGCGTTTCGACGACGAGTTGCGCCGCTCGCGTGGCTGTCGCAATGTCCTGCTCGCGCAGCATCGTGTGCGATGGTAGCGACCGCCGGGCGCCAGGCGCACGTTCACGGCCGCGCGCGGCGGACGAGATCGCGCGCGTACGGCTCTTTCGCCTCCGCTTCGAACTCATCGAGCATGGCGTTGATCTGGTCGCGCTGGCCCAGCGCTTCCATCACCGGCGCGAGGCGCGCCGCATCGACGTAGCCCTTGGGCGTGCGGATGTGCCGGCGCAGCAGCATCAGGTCAGCCCCTTGATCAATCGATGTCAGCGAGGGAATCCACTTGAGCCAGAGCAGGTCCTGCTGTTCGGGCATGACCTGCGAAAGGGGAATCTGCTCGAAGGCGTGCAGCAGGGTCGGCGCATCGCCCTTGCGGAACACGACGCCCAGAGCCAGCGCGATCGTGTCGGCCGAAGCGGCGTCCTTGAGGCGCTGCTCGTAGAGGCTCATCGCCACCTCGTCGAGGCCGAGCAGATTGAGCGTGCGCAGCACCGGCGTCCAGTCGCCCCCGGCCGTGGCGGCGTCCGTCGCTTCCCGCAGCACGTCGCGCAGATTCGCGCCTTCGATCGGCCGCGCGTCGGGCGCGAGGCGGGGAAGATCGGGCAGCAGGATCATGAGCGGATCGCCGATGGTCGTCACGCGCCAGGGCGCCTGCTCCCATACCCGCGCGGCAACGAGGAACGGAACTGCTGAGCGCAACCGATCGACGAGCAGTTCAGGCGGCACGAAGGCGCTGAGCGTCGGCTCCTCCACGCTGCCGACGTATGCGTAGGCGCCGCGCTCGAGCCAGCGGCCGGCGAGCGTATTGCGGTTCTCGGGCGCCAGCGCCGACCATGAATGCACAAAGTGAACCGCCGCAGGTGTGTTAAGAATCGGCATGTCGTGCATGAACACGCGCGTCTCGTCGGCGGTGTTGAACCAGTTCTGGTTGCCGCTCGTGTTGACAAGAATGAGATCGGCACTGAGCCCGCTGGGCGCCAGCCGCTCCCACGCCGCGGCGGTGCTTGCCGGGCTGGAAATCTCGCGCACGTCCAGTCCGGCCTCGCGCAGGCGCGCGGCGGGTTGGTCCATGGCGTAGCGCGACCACGGCGAGCCTCCGCCGTACGTGTCAAAGAGCAGCGCCGCGTCGTGCTCGAGGAAGATCGAAGACATGGCCATGTACGTGGTCCGAGCCGTCGGGCCGAAGATCCAGCCCGCGACCGCCCAACGCTTCAAACCCGTGCGAGCCAGACCGTCGGTGACTGCAATGTGCGACCGCCCCGACGCGTCGCTCGCATCGGCGTAGCGATTGCCCAGTTGGCGCGCCAGCGTGATCGTGTCGATCGCATCGCCCAGGGCGTCATATGGATAGCCCGCCGAAGCCACGCAGGACTCGACCGCGGCGCTGAGCCGGGGCCAGTCGTCGGCTGAGACCACCTGATTGGCTCGACCGAATCGCTCATCGAGAAATGCGATCGGCTGGCCGCGATCGGCCGCGAGCGCCAGCGCCGCCGGCCACGCATCGTCCTTGACGGACGTGATGACCACGCCCGGCGGCGTCCACTGCACGGCCGCAAAGCGATCCTTCATGTTCTCAGCCGTCGGCTCATCCGCCTCCGACCCCGTGCTCCAGGCTCGCGAGACGATGACGCGCATCTGCTCCTGCAGCGCTGCGGGCTGGGGCAGCGGGTGACGCGTAGGCGCCTTGCGGACCACCTCGGCTGGCTTGAAGCGTCGGATAAACATCGGCGCGTACTGGTCATCTTCAAAGAGCACGGGCCAGCGACCGAGCAGGCTCCACTCCGAAATCGCTTCCACGTAGGTCGCCTCATCGGGTACGAGCACCACGCGGTCGATCGTCGGCACCTTCGAGCGCACCATGGCGACGCGCAAGCCCGGCCGCACCGGCCACGGGTAGTCTTCGATCGATCGCTTGGCCTCCTGCGTCTGCCCGCCCTGCGGTGGCGGCGCTTCGGCCGGCGACTCCGCTTCGACCGGCTTCTCGGGCGGCTGGGGCTGCTCCAGAGTCGATTCCTCGCTTGGGGCGTCCGGCCGCGGCGCCGGCTCCTCGCGCCCGCACGCGCTGCACAGCGAGGCCAGGGTCAGCACAACGATCGGCGCGAAATGACGAATGGGAAATGCCATTGAACGATAATAAGGACCGCGCAGTGCCCGGCGGGCAAAAAGTCAATCGAGCCACTGCCGCAGCGCCGTTTCGGCGATCTGCGCGAGGTACTGTGCGCCGTTTCGCATGGATTCGTCGCGATCATGGCCCAGATCACTAATGGCGTGAATTGCTTGCAGCCGTAGCGGCGCATCGGGTCGCGTCCATGCCCGGGCCTCGGCAGAAGCGTCGCCGACGAGCGCGATCACCGGCACGCCGCGCGCGGCCGCCGCCGCCGCCACGCCGCTGACCGCCTTTCCCCCGATCGACTGCTCGTCGAGCCGGCCCTCGCCCGTCAGCACCAGGTCGGCCTGTCGGAGGCGCTGGTCGAAGCCGACGGTGTCGAGCACGAGTTCGATGCCGCGCCGCAGCGAGCCGCCAAGCAGCGCGGTGATGCCAAACGTGCACCCGCCCGCGGCGCCCATGCCCGGCGCACCCGCGTCGGCATGGGGCAGCAGCGAGGCGAAGTGGCGCAGACCGCGATCGAGCCGCTGCACATCCGCCGCCGAGGCGCCCTTCTGCGGCGCAAAAATGAACGCGGATCCGCGCGGTCCATAGAGCGGGTTCGTCACGTCATTGGCGGCGATGAAGCGCACGCCGCGCTGCCCCAGCGCTGCCGCCGCCGATCGGTCGATCATGCGCAGCGCTTCGAGATGCGCGCCCGTCATGCTCTCGTCACTCGACTCGTCGAGCGTGCGACCGTCGTCGAGCATGAACCGCACTCCGAGCGCTTGAGCCAGACCGCAGCCGCCGTCGCACGTCGATGAGCCGCCCAGGCCGATGATAATCGTCGTGCAGCCGGCCTCGATCGCGGCACGAGCCAGCTCGCCCACGCCGAACGTCGTTGTGTGCAGCGGGTTTCGGCTCTGCCTGGGCACGAGTGCGAGCCCGGCTGCGCTGGGAAGTTCGATGATGGCAGTTTCATCATCCGGCAGCACACCCCATTGGGCGTCGATGCGCATTCCCGGCAGCGGGCCGCGCACGGCGGTGGTGCGCATCGCGCCTCCCGTGGCGTTCACGATCGCTTCGACGGTGCCCTCGCCGCCGTCGGCGATCGGACACAGATCGAGTTCGGCTTCGGGCGACGCCGCCGCGGCGCCCCTGGCGATCGCCGCGGCCGCCTCAGCCGGCGACATCGATTCCTTGAACCCATCAGGCGCGATGAGAAATCGCATGGCGGATCATCCGCTGCCGGAGCGTCGATTTCCTGCGACTACCAGCCCTGCCCGACGTGAAGGGTGCGCGTGCGGCGCTGACCGTCGCTGCCCAGGTAGACCATGTCAACCGCTTCGCCCCGGCTGAGCGGATCCAGGCCCTTGACGAGATCGGCGACCGAGGCAACAGGTTTGCCGCCCACTTCGAGCACGATCATCGAAGTCGTCAGACCCAGCCGCTCGGCAATCAGGCCCGGCTCGACGCGCTCGAGGCGCACGCCGGTGACGGCCGGCAGGCCGGCGGCGCGGGCCTGTTCGGCGGTGAGCGCGCTGGCGGCCAGGCCGAGATCCTCGAGCCGGTTGCGCAAGTCGATAAGCGACCAGTCTCCCAGCACGACGTCGATGGGGACGAGTTGCTTGTCGCGCCAGACCTGCAGCCGCACCACCGAACCGGGCCGCAGGTTGTGGATCATGGTGCGCAAGGTGTCCATGCGTATCGCGGATTGGCCGAAGGCTTGGAGAATCACGTCGCCGGGCTGCAATCCTGCGGCTTCGGCGGGAGAACCCTGCGACACGGATTCAATGAGCACGCCCGATTCAGGCAGGCCAAGTTCGGCGATCAGTGCCTCGTCGCTCGGCAGGTCGCGCAGTTCGACGCCCAGCCCGCCGCGCTGAATGGGCACGCCGGCGATGATCTGCTCGACGGCAAACTCGATGATGTCCAGCGGAATGGCCAGACCCACGCCCGTAAAGCGGCCGCTGCGGATCGGGTCCTTGGGATCGACCGCGATGGCCATGTTCATGCCGACCAGTTCGCCGTAGATGTTGGTCAGCGGCCCGCCCGAGTTGCCGGGGTTGATGGCGGCGTCGGTCTGGATGTAGTTCTCGTACCCGCCCCCGCTGTTGAGGTGCGCCTGGCGCCCCTGCCCCGAGACGATGCCGAACGACATCGACCCCTCAAAACCGAACGGCGAGCCGAACGCGAAGACGAGATCGCCCTGCCGCACGCTCGTGTCGGTGGCGCGGAGGATGGGGACCACGCGCCGGCCGTCGATGCGGAGTACGGCGATGTCGGTGCTCTCATCGCCGCCGACGACCTTGGCCGTGTGCGGCAGGCCATCCACAAATCGCACTTCGATGCGCGATGCGTCGGCGATGACGTGGTAGTTGGTGACGATGTGGCCCTGGTCGTCATAGACCCAGCCGCTGCCCTGCGAAGGAAGCGAGGAGAGCATGCCGCGGCTGCTGCGCTGCACGGTAATGTGCACGACGCTGGGCTCCACCGCCCGGGCGATGCTCTCGAAGGTGTTGTTCATCTGCGCCAGGAGTGACGAGGATCGCAGTTCCTGCCGGGCCACGCGCGTGGTCAGCGCTTCTTCGGAGTACTGCAGGCGATCGACGAGCATCGGGCCCGCCAGCAGCACCACCGCGGCGGCGATCATCACCACCACGCTCGGTGCGTATCGATGCAGTCCCCGCGTATTCAACGACAAACTCCTGCGCGGCGTCCTATCGCGCCGCGGGCGTGGGCGGGCGGCGCGGCGCCGCATCGTGCCCCTCGGGCTTTACCATCTGGTAGGGATGTTCTCCCAGATCGTTGCGATCGACCTTATCCATCCAGGTCTTGACGGCCTTGACGAGTTCGTGGCCGAAGTCAGCCACCGGCGGGGCGAACTTGGGCTGCCAGTCCGTCAGACCCAGCAGGTCGTGCAGCACGATCACCTGTCCGTGACACGACGGCCCGGCCCCGCAGCCGATGACCGGTATCGTCGAACCCTGCACGATCTCGTGCGCCACTTCCGCGGGCGTGGCTTCGATGAGCAGCATCACCGCTCCGGCCGCCTCGAGCGCGCGGGCGTCGGCGATGAGGCGCATCGCCTCCTCGGGCGTGCGGCCGACCGAGCGGTAGCCGCCCGAGAGTTTGGTCTGCTGGGGCCGTGAACCGATGTGCGCAACCACGGGGATGCCCGCGCGGGCCATCTTCTCGACCAGCGGAGCAAACGAGCGATCCACCTCGATCTTCACGAGATCCGCTCCGGCCTGCGTCATGAAGCGGGCCGCGTTGCGCATCGCCTCGGCGTCGTCGGCCTGGTAACTCATGAAAGGCATGTCGGCCATGAGCATGACGTTGGGCGCGCCGCGACGCACGGCCGCCGTGAGCGCGACCATGATGTCCATCCCGGCGTAGTAGGTCTGATCGTGGCCGAGCACCATCTCCGCCAGCGTGTCACCCACGAGCAGCATGGGCAGGCCCGCTCGCTCCATCCATCGGGCGGTGGTCGCGTCATAGCAGGTCAGGCACGCAAAGCGGCGTCCCTCGACCATCATCTTCCGGATGGTTCGCAGGCTGATCCGCTCGTTCGAAGCATTGTCAGTCGCAGCCATATCGTTGATGATTCTAGTCTTCCGCTCGTTGGCGCGGCTAACGTGGCGGCAAGCGTGGACCCATCGCATCGCCATGGAAATGTCGTCAGTGGAGCACCTCTCGATGAATCTCAACGAATCCGCCGGCTTGAAGAGCCTTCTGTGCAGCCTGCTGATCCTGCTCAACGTCGCCTGCGCCCAGCGCGGGCGGGCCGGTGTGCAGGACGCCGCGGCGACGACGGCGCAGGTGACTTCGGCGCCGCAGCGCGTCGAGCAGGCGCCCGTGGGCTACTACCAATACCCGGCGGTGCGGGGTGATTTGCTCGTCTTCTGTGCGGAGGGTGATCTGTGGTCCGTGCCGCTGGCGGGCGGGCGGGCCGGGCGACTGACGACCCATCACGGTGACGAGACCAACCCCGCCATCTCCTTCGACGGACAGTGGATCGCCTTTACCGCGCAATACGAAGGGCCCACCGAGGTCTACGTCATGCCCGCGACCGGCGGCCTGCCCACGCGGCTGACCTTTGACGGCATGCGCGATTACGTCGTGGGCTGGACGCGCGATGGCAAGGTGATGTACCGCACGTCGGCTTATTCCACACTGCCCGGCCACCAGTTGGCGACGGTCGATCCGGAGTCGCTCGAAGTGACGCTCCTGCCCCTGGCCCAGGCTTCGCAGGGCGTCTTCGACGAGGCCGGCCGGACGCTCTTCTTCACGCGCTTTGCCTTCCAGGGCAGCCACACCAAGCGCTACGCGGGCGGCACCGCCCAGGACCTGTGGCGCTACAACCTCGGCGATGAGGAGGCGGCGCCGCTCACGGCCGACTACGACGGCACGAGCCGCGACGCGATGTGGGCCCGTGGCCGCGTGTACTTCGCGAGCGATCGCGATGGCACGATGAACATCTGGTCCATGAAGCCCGATGGCGGCGACATGCAACAGCACACGCGCCACGTCGGCTGGGATGTGAAAGAACCCTCGTGCGACGGCACGCACATCGTCTATCAACTCGGCGCCGACATTCGCGCGCTTGATCTCGCTAACGGCGCCGACGCGCTCATCGCGATCGGTCTGACTTCGGACTTCGATCAGCAGCGCGAGCGCTGGGTCACTTCGCCGATGGACTACCTGACGGCGGCGCACATTTCGCCCGACGGCGATCGCGTCGCGCTGACGGCGCGCGGCGAGGTGTTCGTCGCGCCCGTCGGTCCCGGCCGGCTCATGACGATCACCCGCGACAAGAGCGCCCGGCACCGCGACGCCCGCTTCCTGCCCGATGGCGATCGCGTGCTCACGCTCAGCGATGAATCCGGAGAAGTCGAGTTCTGGACGTATCCCGCCAACGGCCTCGGCGAAAGCAAGCAGCTCACCAGCGGCGCTGAGATTCTTCGCTGGGAGGGCGTGCCCTCGCCGGATGGCAAATACCTTGCGCACCACGACAAAAAGCAGCGTCTGTGGCTCTACGAGTTCGAGACAGGGCAGGACAAGGTCATCGATGAAATCACCGACAGCTTCTGGGATGCGTTCACGGGTCTGACCTGGTCGGCCGACAGCCGCTATCTCGCCTACTCCGCGCTGGCGCCCAACACGTTTCAGCAGGTGAAGATCTACGACGTGACAGGCGCCGCCGTGCATGATGTGACGAGCGATCGATACGACAGTTACAGCCCGGCGTGGAGCAAAGATGGCAAGTGCCTCTATTTCCTCTCGGATCGCACGTTCCGCTCGTGGACCGGCTCGCCCTGGGGTCCTCGCTCGCCGCAGCCGTACTTTCCCGAGACGACGAAGATCTACTACCTCGCGCTGGGGCTCGATCAGCGCTCACCCTTCGCGCCCGACAACGAACTGATCAAGGAAGAGAAGAAGCAGGAGGAGGCGGAGAAGAAGCAGAAGAAACAGCAGGAGAAGGAGCAGAAAAAGGAAGAGCAGGAGCAGCCGGCGCCCACTGAGCAGCCCGATGAAGTCGTCGATCCTCCGGCCCGGCAGGACGAAACGGCCGAGCCGCCTGCCGAGAGTCCGCAGGAGCCAGCCGAAGAGGACAATGCCGACGAGAAGGAAGAGGAAGAGCCGTTCACCATCGTCTGGGACGGCCTGGCCGAGCGGCTGTACGAAGCGCCGGTGGCCGCCGCGAACATGTCCGGACTGTTCATCGCCGGTGAGCGGCTCTACTGGTTCGAGCGCCCGCCCGGGCCGGACCAGCAACCCGAGATGAAGACGATGAGCATCACCAACAAGAGCCCCAAGCCTGAGACATTCGCCAGCGGCGTGTCGATGGGCGAACTCTCCAAAGATGGCAAGAAGATCCTGCTGCGCAAAGGTTCGACGCTTTACGTCGTCGATGCCGGCGCCAGCGCCGCGCTCAAGAGCGAGAACGAAGTCAATCTCAGCGGCTGGGCGCTCAACTTCGACCCGCGCATCGAGTGGCGGCAGATGTTCACCGAAGCCTGGCGCCTCGAGCGCGACTACTTCTACGACCCGGGCATGCATGGCGTGGACTGGCAGGCCATGCGCGAGAAATACCTGCCGCTGGTCGATCGCGTCACCACGCGCGCCGAGCTGAGCGACCTGCTGGCGCAGATGGTCGGCGAGGTCTCGGCTCTGCACATCTTCGTCTACGGCGGCGATCTGCGCCGCGGCGAAGAGAGCATCGGCATCGCCACACTCGGCGCGCGCCTCGTGCGCGACGCGCAAGCCGGCGGCTGGCGAGTCGAGCACATCTACGAGACCGATCCCGATGAACCGTCGTCGCGCAGCCCGCTCGACGAGCCGGGTGTTGACGTAGTCGAGGGCGATCTCATCACCATGGTCAACGGCGTGTCGCTGGCCGACCCTGGGGCCAATCTTGCCTCGCTGCTGCGCTACAAGGCCGGCCAGCAGGTGCGCCTCCGCGTCGTGCACCAGGATGGCGACGCCACGACCGAGCGCGATGTGATAGTCCAGCCGATCCCTTCGCAGGCCGAACGCAACCTGCGCTACGACGAGTGGGAGTACACCCGCCGCCAGCGGGTGCAGGAACAAGGCGATGGCGAAATCGGCTACGTGCACCTGCGCTCGATGGGCGGCGGCGACATCGGCCAGTGGACGCGCGACTTTTTCCCCGTCTTCGATCGCAAGGGCCTGATCATCGACGTGCGCCACAACACCGGCGGCAACATCGACTCGTGGATCCTCGGTCAGTTGATGCGCCGCGCGTGGATGTACTGGTCCGGTCGCCACGGTGAGACGGCGTGGAACATGCAGTACGCCTTCCACGGGCATATGGTCGTGCTGTGCGATGAATCGACCGCATCCGACGGCG
Organism: Phycisphaerales bacterium; assembly: GCA_020852515.1. Lineage (NCBI taxonomy): Bacteria > Pseudomonadati > Planctomycetota > Phycisphaerae > Phycisphaerales > Phycisphaerales bacterium. The sequence continues at coordinate 244,145 of JADZAS010000015.1, read as the reverse complement.
AGGCGTTCGCCGAGGGCTTCAGGCGGCTCGGGCTGGGCAAGGTCATCGGCACCCGCACCTGGGGCGGCGAGATCTGGCTGAGCAGCAGCAACGCGCTCGTCGATACCGGCATCGCCACCGCGGCGGAGTTCGGGGTGTACGGCCCCGAGGGCGAGTGGCTCATCGAGGGTCGCGGCGTGGAGCCGGACATCATCGTGGACAACCCGCCGCACGAGACGTTCAACGGCGCCGACGCCCAGCTCGACGTGGCGATCGAGCATCTGCTGCAACGCATCGCCGAAGAGCCCGTCGAGGTTCCGCCCCAGCCGCGCAAGCCGGTGAAGGCGAGCCCGGACAATCGGAGGAAGTAGGGCTGCGAAGTAAGCGAGAAACTGATGACAGCAGTCCGAGCGTACATTCGCGAGTTGCAGCGAACCTTCGGGCGTACGCCCTCAACTTTCACCTGTGCGGTGCTGTTTGTCCTTGGAATGGTCGCGACAGTGCTGGTCAGTTGGATGTGCGCCTGGTGGGTGGATCCACTTGGCTCGGATCAGTACGAAGTTACGGGAGTCACCGGATCGCCTACCCCAGTCAGCATCGTCCTGCGCGAGTACGGCTTCGGCAGCGTGGCGTACACTGAGATCGACTTGATGGGGCCTCGCGACATCCTTGCCGAGGATGTTGATTATCAGGTTGATCGACTGCACGATCTTCCGGCATGGAGTCGATTCCGGCAGGATCGAGTCGCGGCAACGAGTGGGGCGCTGCAGATTCGCACCGATATGGCGCGCGGCTGGCCGTTCCTCGCGCTCATGAACACGATCGACGCACCGTGGGAGGGCGATCTCTCGGTCGATCCGATTACCGTGGGATACGGCATCGACATTGGTTGGTTCCCTCGCGGCACTCATCTCAGTCGTCGCATCCTCGGGTACAAGCCAGTCCTTCCCGGGTTCTTCGCCGACTCAATCCTCTTCGGCCTGCTCGCGGGAGTATTGCTGTGGCTCGCGTGGCCGATACGCGGAGTCTGGCGCGCATTCCGAGGTCGTTGTTCCGCCTGCGGCTACGACTTGCGTTCAACATCCGATCGCTGCCCCGAGTGCGGTATGGAATGCAGACGTGTGTCGTCGGTATGAATCTGATCCCGACAGGCTCGGCGAAAGTTGTCTTACGTGGAGTGACGCGCGCCTGGGCGCCGATTTGTCGCCGATGTCCCACGCCGTGCCACAGCATCGGGACGCGCCCCGATCCCTTCGCTACCGTCATACATGACTTCGCCACTCACTGCGGACATCACCTGGCTCAACGCGCGGCTTGACGAGGTGGAGGCGGGATCACGCGATCGGCGCATCAGCCACATTCGCGCGGCGGCCGCCCGCATGATCGAAACAGGCGCGGTGGATCCATCGCTGGCCGATCTGAGCGAGAGCGAAATCCACTTCGCCCTCAAGCAGCTTACCATCCGCTTTCATCTGCGCAACAAGGCTGAGCAGGTGCAGATCGCGCGCATCAACCGCCGGCGTGAGCAGAAGGCGACGCCTGAGCAGCCCCGCGCTGAGTCGCTGGATGAATCAATCTCTACCCTGGCGCGGCGCGAGGTGACGCTCGATCAGCTCCTGGCAACGCTGCGCGGCCTGGACATTCAGCCGACTCTCACGGCCCACCCCACCGAGTCGCGTCGGCGCAGCATCATGAACAAGCAGGCGCGCATCGCCGATCTGCTCGCGATCAGAAGTGCGCCCGACAGCACACCTGTCGAGCAGCAGCGGGCCCGCAGCGCCATCCGCCAGACGCTGTCGCTGCTGCTGGCGACGGATGAAGTGCGTTCGCGCCGGCTTGATGTGATCGATGAAGTGCGCAACGGCATCCACTACCTCGCCGGGACGATCTGGGAGGCCGTGCCCGTGCTCTATCGTGATCTGGCCGACGCGATTGATGAGTACTTCGGCCAATCGCCCGAGCTGCCCGTCCTGCTGCGCTATCGCACGTGGATCGGCGGAGATCGCGACGGCAATCCGAACGTTACCGCTGAGTTGACGCGCCGGGCGCTGGAGGAGATGCGCCGCGCCGCAGCCGATCGCCATGCGCAGGCGCTTGAGCAATTGCGCCAGGACCTGAGCGTCTCGGACCATCGCGTGCCGATCGCGCCTGAATTGCTCGAGTCGATCGCGCGTGATGAACGGGAAGCGCCGCTGGAGCCCAGCCTCGTGCGCCACATCGAGCACGAGCCGCTGCGCGTCAAGATCCGCCATATGCTGATGCGCCTGAGCCAGCCGCACTACACGGCGGCGGCGCTGGTTGAAGATCTTCTTCTGCTGCAGCGGTCGCTCCGCCACGCGGGTCTTCACGAAGTGGCGGCGCGCGGCCCGCTGACCGATGCGATCATCCGTGCCAGGACTTTCGGCCTGCACCTGGCCGCGCTTGACATCCGCCAGCACAGCCGCGTGCACGAAGCAGTCGTGGCCGAGATGTTCCGCACCGCCGGTGTAGAAGACGACTACGCCTCGCTCGACGAGCCGGCGCGCCTGGCGCTGCTCCGCCGCGAGCTGCAGACGGCCCGTCCGCTGCTGGCGCCAGGCAGCGCCCTGTCGCCTCCGGCGCGCGAACTGCTGGATACGCTGCAGGTCATGGCCGAAGCGGCGGCCCGCGAGCCTGAATCGATTGGCTCGTACATCATCAGCATGACGCATGATGTGAGCGATGTACTCGAAGTGCTCGTTCTGCTGCGCGAGGTTGGGCTATGGACCATCCTCGAGCGAGGCGTGGAGTGCCCCATCGACGTCGCGCCGCTGTTTGAGACCGTCGATGACCTTGGCCGGGCGGCTGATCTGATGCGAGCACTCTTCGCTGAGCCTGCCTATGCGAGGCATTTATTAGCGCGTGGCGGGTTCCAGGAAATCATGCTCGGCTACTCCGACAGCAACAAAGACGGTGGCTACTGGGTCGCCAACTGGCGCCTCCACGTCGCACAGGATGAACTGGCCCGCGCCTGCCGCGCCGCCGGCGTGTCTTTCCGCTTCTTTCACGGCCGGGGCGGCACGGTGGCGCGCGGCGGCGGACGCGCCCACCGAGCCATCCTCGCCAGCCCTGCCGCCAGCCGCAATGGCCGCATCCGGTTTACGGAGCAGGGCGAGGTGATTTCATTCCGCTACGCCATGCCGGCTATCGCGCACCGGCACCTCGAGCAGATTACTAATGCGATGATCCTCGCCGCGGCGCCCGGGGGCGCGGGCGACGCCCGCGACGGCGTCGAACCTCTCATGGAGCAACTTGCGGCGACGTCGCGCGAGGCCTACCGGCAATTGATCGATGATTCCAACTTCTGGCCGTGGTTCGTCGAGCACTCGCCCGTGCTCCACATCGGCGAACTGCCCATCGCTTCGCGCCCGGTCTCGCGCAGCGGCGGCGACGTGCAATTCGACAACCTCCGCGCCATCCCGTGGGTGTTCGCCTGGACGCAGATGCGCTACAACGCGCCCGGCTGGTTCGGCATCGGCAGCGCGTTCGAGAAGTGGGTGCTGCACGACGCGTCGAACCTGGAGCAGTGCCGCGCCGCATATGCAGCTGGCGGCCTCTTCCGCGCATTGATCGACAACGCGCAGCAGGAAATGGCCCGGGCCCGCCTGCCCGTGGCCCGCTGGTATGCGGGAGCGGACGGCGAGCGCTTCCATCAGCGCCTTGCCGAGGAGTTTGGACTGGCCCGTCGCGCCATTCTTGCGATCACCGGGCAGGCGGCGCTGCTCGACAACAACCCCGTTATTCAACAATCCATAGCCCAGCGCAACGGCGACACGGATGCGATCAACGCGCTTCAGGTCGAATTGCTGCGCCGCTGGCGCGAGGCTGGCGACGAGGATCGCCCGAGCCTGCGAAGCGTTATCCTCCTCAGCGTCAACGCGCTGGCCGCGGCGATGCAAAGTACGGGGTGAGTGATCGATTGGATAAGAGGGTGCCGTGGTCTAAGCGAGGCTCTGGGAGCGCAGGCCACGCGAGCGCGCGATAGTCATTCAAACTAGCTCTGATCGGAAAACGCGCGACCGCGTGGTCATCCGGTCGCAAAGCCTCCCTCCTGACGACGGCACCCGAGCCCGTCGCGCGTTTCGCACGGCGGTTCCTACGATTGCGGGACCATTTCAGGAGTCCCGGCGGTGAGTCGCGAATCATCTTCAAGTTCCAGCCGCATCGCCGTCATCGGCATGGGGCGCGTGGGCGTCGCCTCCGCGTACGCCATGCTCATCCAGGGCGTGGCCGATCGGCTGGCGCTCATTGACGTCGACCGGCCCAGGCGCCATGCCGAGGCGCTTGATCTCAAGCACGGCCTGACCTTTGTTCCGACCTGCGACATCGTCGAAGGCGATCTCGATGCGGCGGCGGACAGCGACATCGTCGTCATCACCGCCGGTGTGAAGCAGAAGCCGGGCCAGAGCCGCCTCGATCTCGCCGAGATCAACGCGACGATGCTGCGCGACATGATCCCGCGCGTGGTTGAAGTTGCCCCGCAGTCGATCATCCTCATGGTGACCAATCCGGTGGACGTGATGACGATGGTGGCGCAGTCCGTCGCCGCGCCGCTCGGCTTTGCGCCGAGCCGCTTGATCGCCTCGGGCACGGTGCTCGACTCTTCGCGCTTCCGCTCGCTGCTGGCGGCGCGCCTCGACGTGGCCGTGAGCAGCGTGCACGCGTCGATCGTCGGCGAGCACGGCGATTCAAGCCTGCCGCTGTGGTCTTCGGCCACCGTCGGCCACACGCCGCTGCACCTCTACGAACCGCGCGGCAAGCGCCCGCTGAACGTGCGCGATCGCGTGAGCATTTTTGAATCGGTGCGCGGCGCAGCGCAGGAGATCATCGCCGGCAAGGGCGCGACCGATTCGGCCATCGGTTTGACCGTCGCTCGACTGTGCCGGGCGATTCTGCGCGATGAAAGGGCCGTGCTGACGGCGGGCAGCGTCCACGGCCAGGCGCCGCCGGGCGTGATGATGGAGGGTCCGACGTGCTTCTCATTGCCGACCGTTGTCGGCCGCGAGGGTGTGAATCGAGTCGTGCTCGAGGTCCCCATGAACGACGCCGAGAAGGCGGGACTCAGTGAAAGTGTGCGGGTGATCCGCGAGGCGTATGGGCGGGTGGCGAAATCCTGAGAAGGCTCACGCAGAGTCCCGGGGATCGCAGAGAAGAGCCGAGCCATTGGACGAATGATGCTCAGTAGCCTGACAAATGCTGCACTCGCCGCCGTGCATCATCGGATTATCAATCATTGGGATCATGATCTCAATCTCATCGCATTACGCTCGCGGCCGTATCGCCCTGTTCTGGCTCGCGGTCTGTGTCTTCATCACGCCATTGTACATCTACTTGACGTGGGTTGGATTGCACCTTCCAAGGAATCCTGCAAAGTCGGCCCTCGCCTTCAGGAATCAGTCGTGGTCGATGTGGTTCAGCGTGCTCGCTCTGTTCATGACCGTTTCGCAAGGCATCATCGCAGGCGGCTGGCGACGCGAACGAAAGAGAAGGTGAGTCTTCTCTGCGGTCCCTGCGCCTCTGCGTGAGGTTCCGCTATCTGCGGGCCATCGTCGGATCCATCTTCCACCGTTGCGAGCGAGGCCGCGCTGGCCCGGTCGAGGATCACCGACGCTCCGAGCCGGGCGGGCTAAGATCGGTTTCAGGGGTTTTGAGTCAGCGCCGGCCATGCCGAACACCGCCAATCTCACCATTGCCGTCTACAGCGAGTCGTCGGGCTGGAAGCTGCCCGCGGCGCTGGTCCAGCAGATCGCGGACTGCAGTCAGGGCGTGCGCGTGCGGGCGGTGGACAGCCGGGCCGAACTTCTCACGTTGCTGCCCGAGACGCATTACCTCGTCGGGTTTCCGCTCAGCGACGAGGACTTTTTCCGCCACGGCCGCAACCTGCGGTGGATTCAACTCACGAGCACGACGCCCGATCTGCGCGTCGAACTGCCACGACTCACGGCGTCAAGCGTTCGGCTGTGCACGGCGTCGACCATCCAGGCCTCGCAGCGCGCCGAGCATGCGGTGATGCTCATACTCGCGCTCGTGCGGCGTCTCAACGACGCGTTCACCGCCCAGCTCGACCACACCTGGGCGAGTCACGAACTGTCCAAGTCGATCGCGGACCTCGAGGGGATGACGGTGGGCATCATCGGCATGAGGACGCTCGGCCGGGCCATCGCCAAGCGTCTGCGCCCGTTCGAGGTGGAGATCATCGCGACCCTGGGAGACCTCGAAAATCCGATGAGCGGCGTGGATGAGATGCTGCCGCCCGAGCGGATGGATGAACTCATCGGCCGCAGCGACGTGATCGTGCTCGCGGTGCCGCCTACGGCGGTCCGAAACGTGGTGCTGAACCGGGCGCTGCTTGAGAACTGCCAGAAGTCCGCGTTTCTCGTCAACGTCAGCCACAACCGCGTGTGCGATGACGCAGCGCTGGCCGAGATGCTCGCGCGGCATCGCCTGGCGGGCGCGGGGCTGGATTCGTTCGATTCGGCGCCGCTGCCGGAGAGTTCGCCGCTGTGGCGGATGACCAACGTCCTGATTACGCCGCGGGTGGCCAGCGTGAGCCCGCGCTATTGGGAGCGCGCGACGACCATCGTGTGCGAGAACCTGCGGCGGCTGCTCGACGGCCGGCCGCTCATCGATGAATGGACCGCCGAGGACGGCCGGGAGCAGACCACCCCGCCGGCGCCCGAACCCTCACCCGAACACGCCTCCACATGAATACGACGCGCGAACGCAATGAATACGTGCTGGGTACGCAGGATGCCGAACTGCTGCGGCTGGGGTTCCAGCATCGCCTCTGGTCGCGCCAGGCCGCCGAGGCCTGGGAGGCGGCGCAATTCCGCCCGGGCCAGCACCTGCTCGACGTCGGCTGCGGCCCGGGATATGCGACGACCGATCTGGCCCAACTCGTCGGCGCCAAGGGCCGTGTGCTCGGCATTGACACCTCCGAGCGATTCATCAACTACCTGCGCGCTCGCGCTGCGGCCATCGGAATGTCGCATGTTGAGGCGGAGGTTGGCGACGTTCAGGCCATGGACCTGCCCGAGGCGTCGTTCGACGGGGCGTATGTGCGCTGGGTGCTGTGCTTTGTCAGCCAGCCGGAGAAGGTCGTGCAGGGCGTGGCGCGGGCGCTCAAGCCCGGCGGGATGTTCGTGTTGCAGGATTACTACTACTACCGCGGGCTGGCTGTCTGCCCGAGCAAGCCCGTCGTGCGCAAGGTCGTCGAAGCCGTGGATCAGAGCTGGCGAATGCGCGGCGGCGACCCGGACATCGGCAAGCGCCTGCCCAGAATGCTCAAGCAGGCGGGTTTCGAAATCGTTCGCATCGACCCTCTGGTGCGGGCGGCGCGGCCGGAGACGGCGCTGTGGCAGTGGCCCACGACTTTCTTCGCCAACTACCTGCCGGCACTCGTCGAGATGGGCCTGATCACGCGCGCCGAGGCCGATGAGTGGAATGAGCACTGGACCGACTGCACCGCCGATCCGGCCAGCGCGTTTCTGACGCCGCCGATGCTGAGCATTGTCGCCCGGCGCGTTGATCCATAGCGGCGCTGTCGGGACAGAGCACCGAGAATTCGAAAGCCATGCGCATCATCGCCGGAGAATTTCGCAGCCGCCACCTCGCCTCGCCGCCCGAGCACATTCCGACGCGGCCGATCACCGATCGCGTCAAGGAAGCGATGTTCAACCTGCTGCGCGGCCATTTCGAGGATGTGCCGGTCGTTGATTGCTTCGCCGGTGCGGGAGGGATCGGGCTCGAGGCGATCAGCCGCGGCGCGGCCCACTGCCTGTTTGTCGAGCAGAGCCGCATCTGCGCCAGGACGCTCACAAGCAACATCGAAACCCTCGGCGTGAAGGACCGGTGCGACGTGGTGATCGGCGATGCATTGAGCCCCGCCCTCCCGGCGCGTTTGCGCAAGTCCCCACACGTGATCTTTCTCGACCCGCCCTATGCGCTCACTGAAGATCCGACGCAGCGGTCGCGGCTTCTCGAGCAGATGTCGAGGCTGGCGGCGCACATGGATCCGGCGGGCTACCTCGTGCTGCGCTCCGCATGGCCGCTCGAAGATCCGCGATTTGAGCATCCGCAACTGCTCGGGCCCGAAACGCACGAGTACAACAGCATGGCGGTGCACTTGTTCCAGCCGGCGGCGGCCGAGGGTCCGGTTACATCTCCATGACGGCGTGGACGAGACTGGGGTCGTCGATCAGGTTGCGGCCGCGGAGTTCGACGAGTTCGATGAGCACCGCGATGGCGACAATCTCGGCATCCAGCCGGCGGATGAGATCGCACGACGCCTTCAGTGTGCCGCCGGTGGCAAGCAGATCATCCACGAGCACGACGCGTTCGCCCGGCTTGAGCGAATCGACGTGGACTTCGACGGTGTCTTTGCCGTATTCGAGGCCATAGGCGACCTGGTGCGTCGCGCGCGGGAGCTTGCCGGCCTTGCGGATGGGTACAAAGCCGCATGACAAGGCCTGGGCGATGGCGGTGCCGAAGATGAAGCCGCGCGACTCGGTGCCGACGACGGCGTCGATGCCCTGGCCGCGGAACGGGTTGGCCATGAGTTCGACGGCCAGCGCCAGGCCGGCGGGATCGCGCAGCAGCGGCGTGATGTCCTTGAAGAGGATGCCGGGGATCGGGTAATCGGGGACGTCGCGGATGAGCGAACGCAGATCAAGCATGGCAGGCTCGGACATGAGCGCAGTGTAGCCGCGAGGCAGGCGATGTGCGTGTTGTCAGGGCAAGTTGCTCGAGGCCGGAGCGGCGCAGGAATGTCGCCGCGCCGCAGCGGGCGACCTCGGACAGACGCCTCATTCTGGCGAGAGGCGTGCCGAGGCGCAGGCATCCGCGACTGCTCCGGTCGCGTCCGTGGCGGTGACGTACACCTTGATCCAGGCTGCAGCTGGATTGCTGAGCACTTCGCGCGGCAGCGCGGCCGCGAAGCGGCCGGCGTCGTCGAGTGGCACGGCGGTGCGCCAGAGGACCTTGTCATTGGCGAGTTGGTAGTTGCTCTCGCGTGCGGCGTCGAGCACCTCGCCGCCCACGCCCGCGGTCAGCCGCATTTCGCTCAGACGAGGGATTGTCTCGCGGCGCGTTTCGATGGTGATGACCGCCTCGCCGCCGCGAGCTTCGGCGACGCGGCCGGCGACACGCGCGTTCGGTGCGTCGAACTTCCAGTCAACCACGTCAGTCGGCGGATAGGCGATGCGCGTCGCCGGATCGCCCAGCAAGCCGTACATGCCCATGTGCATGAGCCTCAACTGGCCCGGCGTGCTCTTCCACTTCATCGCCACGGCGATGGGCGCGGCAAGCCCTTCGAGTTGACGATCGATCTCGTCGGGCCCGGCCAGTTGACGCATCGCCGCGAGATGCGCAGCGCCTACGCTGGCGCGGCGCCGCTCGCATAACTGCTGCGTGAAACCCTTCTGTACCAGCGCGTTGGCATACGGATGGCTGATGCGCGTCGCCGCGATCACGGCGACCGGCCCGTTGCGGTTGAAGAGCATCATCTCGCCCAGCCCGCGGCGCTCGGCCGGGAGATCGACGCGCCCCGTCCAGCACGCGACGAGCAGGGCAATGGGCAGGCGATTGCCGCTGCCCTTGAGTTGGCGCAGCGAATCGATGCTGCACACGTCGTACCGATTGAGGCCAATCGTGAAGCGATCGAGCATGCCGATCTGGCCGTGGCCCATGTAGTTGACGAGCAGCGCGCCTTCGCTGAGCCGATCAAGCACGACCTGGCTGAAGCGCTCGGGCGGGGCGCAGTATGGTGAGCGCGGGTTCGCGTACGTCATGTTGACGTCAAAATCGTAGGGCACGATCTGATCGAGCATGTTGATGAACAGGCGCTCGAGCAAGGCGTCAATCGCACCGAAGCCGCCCTCGCCGGCGAGATAGGTCAGCCGGCGGCGCCATGGCCCGCCGGGCGCCTGCGTTTCGTAGCGCTGCACCTTGTCGAGCGCCGCGAGCGCCTCGTCGGCGCTGCGGGCCGGCACCCGGCCCAGCGCAAAGTCGGGCAGGTCGTCGAGATCATCGGCGAGTTGGTACGGCAGGTCGGTGGCGATGTCGGCCAGACCATCACGGCCGATGAGATCCGCGTCAGTCTGCGGCCGATGCCAGGTGGGAATCGCCGGGCGGCCGTCGGCGTCGGCCACCGGACCGAGCAGCAGAACAGCAAAATCGCCATCCGCCACGCCCGAAGTCCGCGCTGCTGCAAAGCGTCGGCGCAGTTCGGCCTGGAGAGCACGCGCGAACTGCTCGGGTGCAGCGTCGGAAGGCGCAAGGAAGTCGGCGTCGAGATCCTGCACCTGCCAGCCCGTCGCTCGGCGGAATTCGCCCCACTGCTGCGCGACATCGGCCAGCTCAGGTCGGTGCACCACGACCCAGATGCGCTGAGCCGCCGCCGGCCGCGCGAGCAGCAGTGCAAGAACCAGGATCAGGATTCGTCTCCACGCGGCCATTTCGACCGGAGGATAGACGGCCGCCGCGACGGTCACGTCATTGGAATTCTGCTTTTTTCGGTGCACCGGGCGTGCTCCGGGAATTCGTCTGCCCACTCGGCCTGGCGGTTACGAGCTGTCACTGGAGGCGAACCTCCAAGTGCACCGAGACCCCTTTGACCAGGAGTTATCCCATCATGTCCCGTTCAATCACGCTCATCACCGTGCTGGCCTTGTGCCTGGCGCTCGTCGGCCTGGAATCACGTGCCGCGGCGGATGACCTCTCCGTGACCGGCACCTGTCCGGGCGAGGTCACGTTCACCATCTCCGGCTGGGAGCCGGAGAGCAACGTCGCTGTACTCTTCTCGACGGCGCCGGGCTCGCTCCGAATCCCCAGTGGCTACACCTGCGCCGGCACGCGGCTTGGGCTGAGTTCGCGCCATATCCGCGTGCTCATCAATTTCCATACGGACGAGTTCGGCTATGCGAGCTACGCCCTGCGCCTCCCGGCGGGCGCCTGCCGCGGCTACAGCCAGGCGATTTCGATCGACACCTGCAATACTTCCACCGTTGAACTGCTGCCCTGAGCAACGCCCACCGGCAAATCCACTCACCCCGACCGGCCGCGCTTCTGCAGAGGAAGCGCGGCCCGTCGTCATCATTGCGATTCGTCCACCGTCGGCACCGGCGCGCCGCACTCTGGACAAGTGGGCTTGGTGAGCTTCTCGGTCGAGTACCCGCAGCGCAGACATACAGCCCTGGGTGCCGGGACGAGCCAGCGGGCGATAGAGCCACTGCACAGGACAAGCAGAACTGCCGGCGCCAATTGCTCCAGACCAAGATAGAGCCATTGAAATGCACCACTCGACGGCGCGAGACCGGCTTTGATCATCGGGCGACGATCGAAGTACCACATCGCGCCGCGAATCAGCGTCATCGCGGCGACAGAAGCAGAGACCAGTGCAGCCCCGCGGCACACGACAACCACGATCATCCGCAGGCAGCGGGCAAAGTGGAAAGCGCGATCGAGTTCGGTCATGTCAGTGTCCTCCGCGCCACGCAGGACGAGTTGTGGACGGTTGCCCGCGGCGCTGACGCGAATCAGTTGCCGAACAGGTCGCGCTGCGCGAACATGCCCTTGTCTTCGAACCACTTCAGGGCTTCGGGGACGTCGCGGAAGATTCTCGTCGCGGTCTCGGTGATGAACGGCGAGGGGTTCTTCTTCGGCTTCCAGACGACGTAGACCTCTTTGGTGTGCTCGAAGGCGTGCTGAAGTTCGCGCTCGACGCCGCTGCTCAGGCCCGGCATGCCGCCGGGCAGTTCGGGAATGAGCGAGACGATCATGTCGGCCTGGTCGATGAGTTTGAAGTCGCGCATGTAGATCTGGCCGTCCACATCCCCGGCGATGTCAAGCACCTGCCGCACCGGTACGCGGATCGGTTCGTCGCTGATCTTGCGCCCGCCGAAGGAATGCGGCTCGACCTCGAGAAAGTCCTTGCCTGTGCGGGCGCCTTCGATGGCGCGCTCGAGCAGCAGCTTCTCATCCACGTCGCCAGGATCGAAGGTGATGAAGTGGTTGCTCAACTGCGCGCGGAACTGGTCGATCTCTGCGAGCACTTCGGGCATGTCGAAGACGTGGCTCATCGGAAAACTGGGATACACCTTGCGCATGTCGGTGCGCGTGATGAGTTGCACGCACGAGCGCACGGTGTCCTGGTGCCGGCCGCGCGCGAGGATGTAGAACCGGTCGCGGCAGCCGACGGCCTGGGCCATGAGTTCGGTTGCGAGAATCTCCTCCTCGCGCCACACCATGCAGTCTTTCATCGTGGCGTCGATGTCGTGCTCTTTGTGCAGGCGATGGTGAACGACTTCGATGTTGTCCACGAGGCAGATGAACATGTCCGGCTGCATCGCCTGGATCTGGTCGAAGTCGAACGCCGAGAACAAGCCGTGCCGCCAGCGGAAGGTCGCGTGCGTATTGACGATGATGTGGCGCATTCCGGCGGACTGGGTCATGACATCCTTGAACACGCTGCGGCGCAGGGCGTGCAGGCGGCTCAGGGGCAGATCGAGGATGCGGCCGGGGCGGACGTCGGGCGCCTCGGCGTACATCATGTCGCCGACGTGGAACGTCTCGATGGCCGTGCCCTGCTCACTGGACCGCCGCACCACGGCGTCGAGGTAATCCTTCTTGTCCATGCCGACCTGGCCCGTGACGATTGCTCGCATAGCCGCATTCTAGCGAGTGTGCGGCGCGGCAGGCGCGCTGCGGCGCCCGCTCATGCGTTTCACATCGTCCTGCGGCCCCTGCTCTAAGGTTGCGTAACCACGGGCCAGTCGTCGGTGCGGAATGGTGCGGCGGGCAGACCGGCGACATTGAACAGATTCGGCTGAAGATCATCATCCCAGCCGTATCGAATCGCGGCCGGCTCGGCGACGTCGGGCGACCACACCACGACGCGGCCACCTTCGATGCGGGCCTGCGCCGGCACGAAGCGCCGATCGCGTCCGGCGATCTGAAAGCCGACGGGCTCGTCGCCGCGCCAGTTCAACCCATCGGCGTGAGTGAACGACACTTCGATGCGGCCGCCGGTGCGGCGCATCGACTCGTAAATTGGCCCCGAGTATTCGCCGACGCTGCGGCCATACGTCTGGCTCAGCGCCCACAGCGCCAGCCGCTCGCCCACGGCCTTTTTGTTGCGCGGGTGAATATCGGCGACGTTGCCGACATCCATCGTGACGACCATCCCGGTGTTGGGCGCCCTGTCCATCGTCAACTGCTGCGACTCACGCACGACGGGCGTCTCACCCTTCTCGTCCCAGTAGCCAAACGGCGCGATCTGCACGAAATAGAACGGAAACTGCTGGGGCGTCGCGCCCCAGGCCTGCCTCCAATTGGCGATCATCGCAGGAAAGAGACGGCGATAGTCGTAGGCGTTGCTTCGATTCGATTCGCCCTGATACCAGATCGCGCCGCGCACCGCAAAGCGGCGGATCGGCGCAATCATGCCGTTGTAGAGTACGCTGGGCGAGTTGGCGTGCGGTACGGCGCCCGCGGGAAAGGCGCCGAGTTGCTCCATGGTCGCGCCTCGCCTGGTGCGCCACGCGCCGGCGAGGGAGATGCGGTCGGCGGTGTCAGTCGCCGCATCGCCCTGCCTGTGGATGGTGAGGCTCATGCTGTCTTGCCCGCCCGCGAAGCCGCCGGCGCCGCCGGTGTCGACGACGCGCACGGCGATGGAGTTGGCTCCGTCGCGCAGCACGCCGGCGGGCACGTCGTATTCGCACGGGATATACCACGTGCCGGCCGTCTCCATGCCGCCCACGCGCGCGCCATTGATCCACGTCGTATCCATGTCGTCGATCGGGCCGAGGCGCAGCGTCGCCTGGCGCCCGGCCGATCCCGCGGGCACGTCGAAGGTGCAGCGGTACCAGACGACGCCGTCGAAGGCGCCCGCGGGTGTGGCGTCCCACACGCCTGGCAGAGCTGACTGCTGCCAATCCGAGTCATCGAGCGATTCCGCGTGCCACGCCGCCGCCTCGCCGCTGCCCGGGTCGATCGTGCGCAGCCGCGACCACCACAACAGTCGGCGCTCGGCAAGCAGGCGCTCGGGCAGTTCCGGCTGAGCCCGCACGCGAGCGAGGAAGTCGAGTTCGTCGCCGCAGACGTTGAGCGAGCGCAGTTCGGGCTCGCTCAACCACGCCTCGACGCGCGTGCCGCCCCAGTTGGAGCCGATGAGGCCGATGGGGATGTTCATTTCGTCCTGCAGTGCGCGGGCGAAGAAGTAGCCCACGGCGGAGAACTCGCCGACCGTCTCCGGCGTGCAGACAACCCACCGGCCGCCGCACTCCTCAGTGGGCGACACGGCCAGCACGTTGGGCACGTCGAAGAATCGGATCGAGGGATGATCCGCCCCGGCCGTGATGGCGGGCGTTCCGTGGTAGTCTGTTCCATCGGGGCCGATCGCATTTACCGACCATTCCATGTTCGACTGGCCGCCGCAGATCCAGACTTCGCCGACGAGAACATCGCTGATGGTGATGCCGTTGTCGGGGCCGCTGATCTGCAGTGTGTGCGGCCCGCCGGCCGCGGGCGTGTCGATCTGGACACTCCAGGCGCCATCGGCGCCGGCGGTTGCACGTTGCGGCGTCGCGCCGCTCCACGAAGGGGCGATACCGATCTCATCGCCCGGATCAGCCCAGCCCCAGATCTTCGCGCGCGCGTTGCACTGCAGCACCATGTGGTCCGAGATGATTGAGGGCAAGGTCACATCGGCGGTCCCGATGCCGGCGGCGAACACTGACGCCAGTGCGGCTGCAACGCATGCGATGGAATGATTGCTCATGGGGTCTCGCTTCTGGGAGTTCTCGTGCCCGGCACGCTGATGCTATGACCGCCGATCGACTTACTCGGGGACAGTGACTCACTGGCGCGCCGGCCGGGATCGGTTGACGATGTAGTCAAGGCCGCTTGGCTCTCCGGGCTGTGGCCGGAGGACGCGCGCGGACTCATTTTCTCCGACGTCTCTCCCGGCATTATCGATGCCATCTACGCCAAAGGAGTAGAGCCAATACGGGTGTGAGTCGGAGCCGGTGGGAGCCCTCTTCACGTAGCCGAATGCGCTGCCCGACAGCGGATCCACGGGCAATTCAGCCATGAACGTCGGCACGAGGGACTCGATTCTGTCGGGAAAGTCACCGAAGGTGCGGTGATAGCGATCCAGCGCCAGCATGATGCGAGTGGCCGCCACCGTCATGTCGTACTGGTCGTAACTCCACACTCCCCGATCGATCGGCGTGAGGATAGACATCAGCAGGAAGTGGCTGCGGCCCAGGGTCTCGACGGCGTCGCTGGGGTATCCGTCCGCGGCTGCCCGTTCGAGGCGGGACGAGGTCACGTAGCGAACGACGGAGTCGAAGTGGTCTTGGGCCATTTGCGTCGTTTCCCGCCGCGTGGGACACTCTTCGCCGACAGCTTGCATCGCTCGATACAGAGGCTCAAAGTCATCCGAGACTTCTTCGAAAAAGACCTCGCCGAGAAAGAGGCCGCTTCCATGGCCATCGTCCGTGTGACATCGCTGAATCGTGTCAAGAACCATCAGGCGCTCGCCTGCGACGGCCAGTGAGATGTCGCTCAGCGCGGCGTGCGCTTCAATGCTGCGCATCGCCGCCGCCAGAATCTCGTCTCCGAGCGTCGCCTCCTGAAGTGTCCAGCCGATCTCACTCAGTGTGAGGCTGCCGATGGATAACGCCACGAGATGAGAGAGGAAAAGCGGCTCTCTGGAGATCGCCTGCGCCAGCCGCAGGTTCCGCTCGATCGCGGCGATGAAGGTCTCACCGTCGCCATCTTGAGCCGCGATGCGCATCAGCGCGGCGTTGAGGCGCGCCAGGTCTCTGGATTGAGGCAGTTCGGGCAGCAGGATGTTCATGATCATCACGGATGGGTCGCCATAGTCCTCGCGCACCACGCGCGGCTTCGATAACGCCGCGTCGATGCGATCGAGCACTCCAGATGAGCGAACGAGGTCGATGAGTTGTCGCTCCGGATCAGGCAGATGGGGCTCGTACGGCCCTATGCGAATGCGATCAAACCTGCGAATCGATCGGAGAACGTCTGCGTTTGCGTCGATGCCCTCGATGTCGGATTCAAGGATCTCGCTGAACTCTTCAAGCGCGGCGGCGAGTTCGGGCCAGCCATTCGCGCCGCCGCCGGGCTGGGTGGAGGTCGCCAGGGCCGAGAGTGCTTCGTGGTAGTTGACGGGGGCCGAAGGCGCTACGCCTCTGGAGTCGCGAAGTGAGTTCAACGCGAGCGCGCCGAGCGCGAGGCAGAGAACCGCAACGCCAAGCAGCATGCGGCGGAGGACTTTGCCGCTGGTCAGTCGATCAGTGATCCTCATCCTCGTCGCCCTTTGATTCACGGCTGCCCGGCACGGCGGCCGGAGCGGTTGATCCTGCGTCGGCGGCGCGGCGGATCTCGGCGTGACGGATCTGTCCGCCGAGATGGCCGGCGTGGCCTATGCGCCCGCGGCGTAATTCATGCTCAAAGACCCACGAAATGTCTGTCCGCCCAGGCGGTGGCGAACCGGACTGAGCATAGGCGGACGAGACCCGCCTTCGCAGTCCGCCGCCGCGCCTAACCTCGTCGGTATGAGAGTCTGGCTCAACGGGCGGTTCGTGCAGCGCGATGAGGCAACGATCAGCGTCTTTGACGCCGGGCTGCAGCATGGCATTGGGCTGTTTGAGACGATGCTCGGCGTGGGGCCGCGCGTGTTCCGCGTCGATGCGCATCTCCAACGCCTCGTCGGGTCGGCCCGGCAGCTGCGCCTGAGCGACTCGCTCCGCGCCGGTGCTCTGGCTGAGGCGGTGGAGCATGTTGCCGCCGAGGCCGGTCTGCCGCGCAGCCGCATCCGACTGACCATCACCGGCGGCGATCTGAACCTGCTGCAGTCTCAGCATCAGGCGCCGGTCGATCCGACGATTCTCATCGTGGCGCAGCCGGCGACGGAGTATCCGGAGTCGTTCTTTGAGCGCGGCGTGCGGGTTTCGATCGCCGACGGGCGGCTCAATCCGCTCGACCCGGACGCGGGGCACAAGACGCTCAACTACTGGCCGCGCCTGCGGGCGCTGCAGCAGGCGGCCGGAAGCGGCGCGGCCGAGGCGCTGTGGTTCAGCGTGAGTAACCACCTCATGTCCGGCTCGGTGAGCAACGTGTTTGTAGTCAAGGACGGCACGCTGCTCACGCCGATTGCGCGCGGCGAGGAGGCGCAGGGCGCGCTGAATGCGCCGGTCCTGCCGGGCATCACTCGCGCCTTCATCATCGACGCCGCCGCGGAGATGGACATCGGCACGGGCAGGCAGATGCTCGACATCGACGCCCTGCTGAACGCCGACGAGGCGTTCCTGACCAATTCGAGCTGGGGCGTGCTCCCCGTCGTGGGCGTGGAGGCGGAAGCCATCGCCGACGCCATCCCGGGCCCGATCACCCGTCGCCTGCGCGAGGCGTGGCAGACGGCGATTTCCGGCTGAATCACCGCGGCTCCATGGCCGATAGCACCGGGAAAACAGCCTATCCTTACCGCTCACCGATAACAGCGAAAGCGGCCCCATGCCCGTTGAAGTGCCCAACGCCCCTGCGAGCCTCCCCGGCCGCGCCGACCCCGCCGGCGCCATCGGCCCGCAGTGCGCGCCCGATCCCGATGGCCGGCGCTACGACTTTGACGTCTCCATCGGCCTGCTGTGTTATCGCGACAAGCAACTCATCGATGACCTGCTCGCTTCCATCCTCTCGTCGAGCCGGCAGTACCGCTACGAGTACCTGCTGTCGGACAATGGCTCAACGGACGGCACGTGCGAAATGATTCGCGAGAAGTACCCGTTCGTGCACATCCTCGAGAACGGCTCGAACCTCGGCGTCGCCGGCGGGCGCAACCGGCTGTTCTGGAACAGCAGCGCCAAGTACACGATGATCCTCGACTCGGATACGCTCGTGCACGACGGCGCGATCGACACGCTCATCGACACGGCCGAGACCAGGCCCGCCGCGGCCATCGTGGCGCCGAAACTCGTCTACCGCAACGGCTCGCTGCAACTCAGTTGCCGGCCGTTCCCGCGCCTGCACCACATCCTCATCGAAGGCACGAAGTATCGCCGGTTCTTCGAGTGGACCGGCGTGCCGGCGCGCGTGGACATGCGGAACATCAGCCATGATGACCTCATGCCCATCGACTGCGTCTACGGCGCGGCCATGCTCGTGCGCAACAGCGTTGCCCGCTCCATCAGCGGCTTTGACGAAGGCTACTTCTACCAGTACGAGGATTACGACCTCGCGTTCCGGGCCAAGCGCGCCGGCTACGAGAACTGGTATCAGCCCAAGGCCGTGGTGACGCACTTCTACGAGCGCGAGGAACGCGGCGTGTTTCATTCGCGCCTCAAGACGCACCTCAAGTCGATCCTGCGCTTCCAGGGGCGCAACATGTGGCGCGTGTGGAACGCGCCGGTCGTGAACCGGCGGGATCTCGATGGCGAAAAGGTGCCACGGCGCTGATGCAGCCGCAGTCAGGCCGACTCCGCCGGTGCGGGGACGCCGGCGTGTCGCATCCGCTTTGACCAGACGCGCAGCAGCGCCCGTGCTGGCGCGCTGAGCGCGTACGCGGTAAAGGCAATGGCGAACGCGATCACTGGCAGAAATGCGGCAAAGACCAGAATGATGGCGAGTCGAACGAGGTATCGGAATTGCTTGCGCCCGCGCACGTACATGTTGATGACGTGCGCGTAGGGCATGCGGCTGACCATCGCCAGGCCGCACAGCAGCAGAATGAAGGCCATGCCCAGGCCGGTGACGCGGGCCATCCACGGGAAGTCCGCCGCCTCGACGTAGAACTGGTGCAGCACGATCAGGCTGACCACGCACCCCGCCGCGCCCGGCGAGGGCAGGCCGCGGAACATCATGTGGTCTTCGACCAGCGCTGAACCCGATTCGACGTTGAATCGCGCCAGGCGCAACGCCGTGCAGGCGACGTAGACCGCCGCGATGGCCCAGAGCACGCGGGCGAAAATCTCATCGCGCGTCGGGCTGATGATGTAGTAGTCTTCCGCGTCAAAGTAGTATTTGCTCACCAGTTGCAGCGTCATGTACGCCGGCGCCACGCCGAAGGTCACGATGTCGGCAAGCGAGTCGAGCTGGGCGCCGATGTCGGAGGTCGAACGCGTGAGGCGGGCGACATAGCCGTCCACCGCGTCGAAGAACATGCCGAAGAACACGAGCAGGCCGGCGACGGTGAGGGTGGTCCATTCGACCTCGCCGACGTTGAAGGCCACGGCCAGGGGCTTGGCGGCGAAGTGGATCGCCGCGAAACCCGCGATGAGATTGCCCAGCGTGAACAGCGACGGCAGTACTGAAACGGCCTTGGCGCGGCGGCGGCGCTGCTTGCGCCTTCTGCGCAGGCGGCGACGGGAGGGATCCTGGATGTCATGGTGAGTTCGCTGCATGATTCCACCGGGCCGGCGAACCGATCGCCTGACGATCAGAATCGTATCAGCCTCGAGCGGGCACCACCGGGCGGTGGCAGCTTACTTGATCCGGCGCATCTCGTCCAGGCGCACCGTCCAGAGCGCCTCGTCCTTCGAACCGGCGGCGTAGGCGGCATTCAGCCAGAGCCCCGACAAAATCGCAAAGCGCCGCACACCAGCGCCGTCTTGCGTTTCGACCAGCAGCCAGCGGCTGCGCTGGTCCGATGCGCTGCGGGCGCCGAGGAAGTCGCCGCGAATCACGGCCTCACCGTTGGCGTCCGTTTCCGTTGTTCCATTGGGCGGGCGCTCGGCGCTCACGCCCTGGGTGGCCGAGCCTTCGGCAGTCGGCATCGAGCGGAAGATCGTGACTTTCAGCCCGGCGACAGGCTGCTCGTCCGCGTCGATGACGCGCATCTTCACGCTGGGCGGCACCCAGCGCCACACGTGGCCGTAGGGCTTCTTTGGATCATCAGGTGGATTCAATCGCGATATGCCCGCCTTGCTGTTGGCGATCGCCGCGGCGAGCGCGCCGACGCGAGGCGACTGGCCCGGGCGGTTCATCAGGTCACCGGCGAATGGCTCGGGCACCTCGATCGCCTCGTTCCACCGACCCGGCAGGGCGCCGGCTTCGATGCGGTACGCCGCGTAATCCTGCACGCCGCGGAACTGCAGCAGCGACTTCCAGAGATCGGCCTCGGCCGCGTCGGAGGTAAGTCCACCCGGTTGTCCCGCCGCCGAGAGATTCCACCCGATGGAGTGCTGTTCCGGCCAGTAGCCGCTGAGCGGGCCATTCTCATCGCAGGCGATGACCACGTCGTAGTTCGGATGGGAATCGAAAATCGCCGGCCGGGTCTGCGTGTCCGTCGATTCGACGGGACGATCGAAAAGTTCGACGCGCTCGATGCGGAAGCGGTCGGTGATCGCCTGCCGCTCAAGCCCCGCCTCCTCGGGCGCCGAGGTTGACGCGAACAGGTTGTGCAGGCCCTCGAACGACTCGCGCATGTGCCGCGTGAAGGAGCCGAACTTCTTGTTGCCCTCGTCCCAGGTGCGACGCTCGACGAGCAGTGCGATGCGCATGGCCTTCTCGCCGTGCAGCGTGGCGCGATCGGTTTCTTCGAGCTTGTGCGCTTCCATGTTGTAGACCTGCGCGATGATGGGCTGGTCGTAGGGGATGTCCGCCGGGGCGATCGAGATGGTCACCGCCTTGGACTCGCCCGGCTGGATGTAGCCGATCTCCTGCCGCTCGGCGGCGCCAGCCCAGTCGATCGCGGCGTAGACCTCCGAGTCGCGCAGGTTGAAGAGAAATGCCGTGAGACGCGCTTCGTCGCCTTCCGGCCGTTGCGGACCGTCGCCGATTTCGTTCACGGCGACCTGCGGCTCGAGAGCGAGGTATTCGATGATCAGGTCGTTGTAGCGATCGCCCGACTTCGTCTGGGCAAGCGCCGCAGGCGCGAGCGTGAGCGAGCACGTGACGGCCGCAACGAGTGCGATGGAGCGGGAGAGAACGCGGAGGATTTGCTTCGTCTTCATGATTCAACATGATAGGCGAAGCCGGATATCCGCTGAGAGAATTGCATCAATAGCCACCGGTGGGCTGGCGTGGGAATTTCACGTATGGCAGGCGAAAAGAGCCGTTATTCGTGTGGATGAGCACCTCGTCGGCGCGGCGCACATCAGGGCCAAATTCCTGATACCCGGCGGCGGCCATGAACGCGACAAAGTCGTCCTGCTCGATCCCGTCGCCGGAAACTCCCACACCGCCGACCAGCACGCCGTTCTTGTACAGTGGCACGGAACCGGGGAAGATCTGCACGCCGTTGCGGGCCGGCAGCGAGATGTCGGTCACGCCGCCGCCGCCGATGACGCCATCCTCAAAAGCCTGCAGCGCGAGACCTTCGTCGCCGTAGGCATCGAAGTCGGCGAGGAAGGCGACGAGGTTGGTGGTGAGCAGTTCGACCTGCAGGCCGGTGTTAAAGATGCTGAACTCGTCGGGGCTTTGGGCGCTGAACGGGCCGGGCATCGTGCCGGGAAGGCCATCGGGCAGGAACGGCCGCGAAAGGAATCCACCGGTGCGGTCTGACATGGCCACGCTGCCGTCGAGCATGACGCCCAGGGTCGCGGCGTTGTCCACGAACGTGGCGAACGCGCCGCCTTCGGCCGCGCTGAGCAGCGCCCCGGCGTCGTCGCGGCTGAACATCGCCGCCGTGCGGGCCTTCTGCACCGACACGTCAAACCCGAACACCGGCGCATCGGCCGAACGGAACGAACCGAGGAGGTTGCCATCTACGTCGACGACGCTGACGGTGACCTGGGCGATCTGCGGCCGGTCGCGCCGGATCGCCGCGCGCAGCGTCTGGCTGAACTCGATGCCCTGCTGCAGGATCGTCTCGACATCGGCGCCTGTCAGTTGCTCGCCGCCCACCATGACGCCGTCGAGAGTGAGCATGGAATTGTCCGGCTGGGTGAGTTGGAGCAGGTTGGTCAGCACCGTGACATCTTCGAAGATATTCGCGAACACCTGTTCGCTGCGCGAACTGACGCCGAGCATATAGTCTTCGCCGCCCGTGCTGAGCAGGCGCCCCTGTTCGAGCACGGCGGCGCGATCGCGGAGGCGCTGCTGCCCGATCAGGGAGCCGTCGGCGGCGAGCAGCGACAGTTGGCGCCCGGTCGTCGCGTTGTGTGCGATCAGCAGATCGTCGCCGGCGTCGGGCGTGCCCAGATCGTCGTACATGAGCGCAGAGATCGATTGCCCGTTGCGGATCGCGCCGCCGGTCGAGGCGGCCAGGTCCGCCACGAGCATCACGCCCGAGTCGTCAAGCGCGACGCGCACGAGTTGCCGCGCCGAGCCGAGCGCTCGCACCGCGTACGCCTCCATCGCGCCGCCGGCCGTGGACAAGGTGAACGACTGGATGCGGCCGTCGAGGGCGGTCGTCAGCTCGGTGTAATTGCCCGCGTCAGTGAAGTCGGCCGTGTCGATGCGGTACATCTGGCCGGTGGATTTCGAGATTCCGACCATGTCGCGGCTGCCGCCATCGTCGTAGACCACCGCATCGCGCATGAGCGCCTCGGCGACGGCCAGCGCCTGGGGAGCGCCGACGGCCGTGGTCGCCAGGTCGATCCGCCGCGCATCGCCGGTAGCGCCGTTGAGGATGATCACGCTGTCGTCGGCCGGGGCGCCGGACGTGCCGCCGTCGTCGAAGATCATGGTCGTAACATACTGTCCCGGCGCGAGTTCGTTCGCCCCGCCGTCGGAGATGTTGGCAACGAGCGTGACAGCGCCGGAAGGCACGTCGATGCTGATCAGTTCACGCTCGCTGCCGGCCGCCGTGCGCACCGCGTAGACCGTCGAACCCTCGCCGAGCGCAATGGCCTCGATGCGCCCGGTGGCGAAGGAGTCGATCGTCTCGCCGATGACGCTGCCCAGCGTGGTCGGCGTGAACATCGTGGCCGGGCTGGTGGTCGGCGTGACGAGCACGTCGAGCAGGCCGCCCGTTTCGAGCGCATCAAGATCGGGCAGCACGCCCAGCGAGGCCAGAGAAGGAGGCGCGATGTTGGCAAAGTCGAGCCGGATGCCGTCGAGGAAGATGCGGTCGGCGCGGATGGCGCCGGGAACCTTGAAACCGATCTGCCCCGCGACGGCGATGCGCTCCTCGAGCGTGGCCCGGCCGCCGATGGGGCTGGGGTCGAAGGTGTACATCCCGTCGAGTTCGACGCCGACGCCGCCGAGCAGTTGCCCGCCGCGATAGATCGGTACGCCACCCGGATCGGCCGAGAGGCCCAGGGGCAGGCGATTGATGTCGCTGGTGGGCAGCGATGAGAACTGCACACCAAACAGCGGCCCGGAATCCTGAAACTGCACGCCTGGCGGGAAATGCGGCTGGATGATCTGCCCGGCGGTGCGCGTGGTGAACGCGTTGCCGGTGGTCGAGAGAAACGCCGCCGTCCCCGCCTTGGTCACCGCGGTGATCGACGACGCCACGGTCACGCCCTCAAGCCCGCCGCTGCCTCCGCCGCTGATCGTCGATGTGCCCGGATCGGCGGTGAGCGACGGATCGGTCATGCGCACGGTCGCGAGGATGTTGCCTTCGCGATCGGTGACCGCCAGCGTGGCGTTGACGCCGAGTTGCGTCGCGCGGGCGATCATCTGCTCGAGAATGATGCGAACATCTTCTTCAGTCAGCGCGGTGGCGGCGTCGGGCAATGGGTCGATGACGGCCGAGCCGATGATGCCGGCGCGGAGATCATCGGGCTTGCCCTCCAGCCGGTAGCCGTGCACGCGAAGTTGATCGATGCTGGCGGCGTAGACGCCCGGGTTGATGTGGTCGCTGTGCACACCCGCGACGTAGCCGCCAATGGTCAGGCGGTTGATCGAGCCGCCTTCGAGGATCTCATGATCGCGAAAGAGGCGGTCCTCACCCGGATCGCCGCCGGATGCGAGGATGGAATCGAGCAGGTCGCCGCGGATGGTGATGTGGTCAATCGGCGCCGCCGCGAAGGTTGCCCCGTCAAGAGAGAGATCGGCGTCGAGGCGCGTGCCCGCGAGGAGCATCGAGTCGCGCACGGAGCCGCGGATGTTCATCATCCCGATCCCAGCCTCTGCCGCGATGATCGAGTCTGACTGGAGATCGGTGGCGACGCGCACGTGGCCGAGTTCGCCGCCGATTGCCAGGCGCGTGCGATCGATGCTGCCGGATGTCGCGCCGCGATTGCCCTGAACGACGAGGCGGGCCAGGTCGGCTCCGATCCGGCCGTCTACGCCGGAGATTTCGTGAGCCCGCCACAGGCCCAGTGTCGAGCCGATGGTCAGCGACGAGTCGAGCATCTGCCCGCTCAGGCCCGCTCGGTCGACGATTACAAGTCGATCCAGCGACTGCGCAATATCGATGGATGAGCCGGCGAAGCTGCCACCGCGAACGATGATGGCGCCGGCCTGGCCGCCGACGGTCACATCTGCGGCCACGATGTCTCCGAGCACGCGCGCGGCGCCGAGATCGCCGCCGACGCGCACGCCGGCGGGACGGTTCGGATCGCCGCTGATGCCGGTGAGGTCGAGTCGATGGATCGAGCCGGCGAGGTGGATGCCCGCGCCGACGAGCGTCACGCGCCGAAAATCGAGGCGATTGAGCGATCCGTCGGAGTGGAGCGAAGCCAGAGTCGTCGAGCCGTCGCCGCCCTCGCCCACCCGCACGGTGATGCGAAGCGAGGTGCTCTCGTCAACGCCGGTCATGCGGATGGCGTCGAGGTCGGCGTGGTCGGCGGCATCGCCGGTGAGGGTCACCTCGGCCGAGCCGCGGCCCATGAGCCGCACCTGCACGAGATCACCATTGGCGTCGGCAAACTCGAAGCGGCGCAGACCCGCGTCGAGCACGGCGGCCGAGAGCAGCGCTCGTCGCTCGAGCGGCTGGAACACCGGTCGCAGCGCGCCGAGGTTCGGTTGTGGAGTGCGGACGAATCGACGACGGGCTCGCCCTGACGTTTGTCGCATCGGACCCATCCTCCCGGCCATTTTGCCGGCTCACCCACGGATCGAAAGACTGCCGATGAAAGGCATGATGGCCTCATCATTGTCGTTTGTCCAGCGGCCATCACTGGAGTGATTCCTGAACTCTCCGATCCGAGTGCGTCCTGCGGGGTTGCTGGAGGCGGTTGCCTCGGATATCTTGCATTGCGTGGCATGGGACTTCGAGCGTGGTGGAAGCGGGCTGTGGTGCGCCAGGTGCGCGGCTGCAGCCGCGTTGTGCGCTGTGGCGCCAGCCTCGGTGACGGCGGGCGCGGGGGCCGACCAGGATCCCCCTGAACAGCCCACCGCTGAGCCGCAATCCCAACCGCAGGAACCTGCGCCGGCAGAAACCGAAATCCAGCGGGCGGAGGAAGAACTGCTGCCCGCGGTGCCCCTTGAGCCGCTCGGCCACGCCGGCGAATCCGATATCGCCGAGTGGATGCTCCGCGAACCGGCCGTGCCCGTCCCCGACCGCTGGCGCATCGGCTGGTTGCCTTGGGACCGCTACGGCCGGCAGGCCGCGACCGACGATCTGCTCATGAACTGGTCGGGAGGCGACTCGCCCTACACGCGCGGCCACGGGCTCAACCCGTACGACCGCAACATCCTCAAGGGCGACTATCCGATCATCGGCGATGACATCTTCCTCAACGTGTCGGCGATCTCCGATACGTTCATCACCGCCCGCAAACTACCCACGCCCTCGGGCGCCAGCGCCGGCAATCCCGGTTCGTTCGACTTCTTCGGCGACGGCGAGCAGTTCTTCGTCAATCAGAACTTCATCTTGAGTCTCGAAGTCTTCCAGGGGTACACCGCGTTTCGCCCCGTGGACTGGCTCGTGCGCATCACGCCGGTCATCAATCTGAATCACCTGGAACTCCAGGAACACAACGCCGCGTTCATCGACACGAGGCGCGGCGAGGTGCGCGATGATCACTTTGTCGCACTGCAGGAGGCGTTCGGCGAACTCCACCTGGGCGACACGAGCCCGCAGTTCGACATCGCGGCCCTTCGCATCGGCCGGCAGCAGTTCAATTCCGACTTCCGCGGCTTTGTCTTCAACGACAATTCCGACGGCGTGCGGCTGCTGGGCAACCTCGAATCCAACCGCATCCAGTACAACCTCGCGCTCTTCAACCAAGCCGAGAAGGACACCAACAGCCAACTCAACAAACTCGAGTGGCGCGATCAGCAGGTGTTCATCGCCAACCTCTACATCCAGGATTTCATCTGGAAGGGGTATACAACGCAGTTCAGTCTGCACTGGAACCACGACCGCTCGGACCTGCGCTACGACGAGAACGGATTCCTCGTGCGACCGAGCCTGATCGGCAGCGTCACCAGCCAGGACATTGACGCGTACTACCTGGGCTGGGCGAGCGATGGGCACATCGGCCGGATCAACGTCAATCACGCGCTCTACTACGTGCTCGGCCAGGACCGGCGCAACCCGATCGCCGGGCGCGATGTCGATATCAGCGCGTTCCTGGGCGCCATCGAACTCTCGTATGACATGGACTGGCTGCGGCCGAAGGTCTCCCTGCTCTACGCAAGCGGCGATGGCGATCCGACCGATGGCCGCGGCGAAGGTTTCGACGGAATCTTCGACAACCCGTTCTTTGCCGGCGGGCCGGGGAGTTTCTACCAGAGCCAGGCGCTGCGACTGTTTGGTGTGGACCTTACCAGCGCGCGGAGCTTCTACAACGACCTGGCCGGAACGAAGGTCGAGGGGCAGTCGAACTTCGTCAACCCCGGCATCGCGCTCATCAACGCCGGCGTGGATGCCGAGATCACGCCCAAGCTCCGCGCGAGCCTGAACGCCAACAGCCTGTGGTTCGCCAGCACCGACACGCTCGAACTTGTGCTCAACCAGAACGGCATCGGCTCGCACATCGGCGAGGAACTCAACCTGAGCGCGCAGTACCGCCCGGCGCTGAACAACAACATCATCCTCACGCTGGGCGGCTCGCTCTTTTTCCCCGGCGACGGATTCACCGACATCTACGAAAGCGACGACACGCTCTGGCAGGTCTTCGCCGGAGTGACGCTTGCATTCTGACGGGTGGGCGATGGAACACCGCGAAAGCAACCTGCCGCGAAGACGCACAAGAAGCACACGCAAGACGTTCACCTTGCTGGCGCCGTGCATTGCAGCGCTCGGCGGATTTGTCCTCGTTCTGGCCGCGTGCGAACATGCGAAACACTGGCGCGGCGGCGAGCCGTACGACCGCGCCTTCATCGCGCGCATGGCCGATCCGGCCGAGGCGCAGAGCGAACTCGACGGCCGCATGCAGCGCACGCCTGAGGACGCCCCGCCAAGACCCGATGGCAGCGGCCCCTACAGCGCCGAAGACTGGAGCCTTGAGCAATCCGGCGGCTGCATGACCTGCCACGGTGAGTACGACAAGGCGTCGCGCACCATGCATGGTAATACACGCTCGCCGATGCCGGTCGGGTGCTCCGGCTGCCACGGCGGCGATCCGTCCGTCACCTCTCCTCTTGATTCGCCCGGCCGGCCGGGTGAACCGGGCACACCCATCACCGACCCCGCCTACCTCGACGCCATGCAGCGCGCCCACGTGCAGCCGCGCAACGCACAGGCATGGTA
The DNA here is from genome assembly GCA_020852515.1 of Phycisphaerales bacterium. NCBI lineage: Bacteria > Pseudomonadati > Planctomycetota > Phycisphaerae > Phycisphaerales > Phycisphaerales bacterium. Next base: position 216,601 of record JADZAS010000015.1, on the reverse strand, counting down.
CGGCCGGCACGATGATGCCGAATTCGGCTCGCATCATGGCGAGAGCGATCCCGCCATGTTGCACGGCTCGCGCAACCCCGAAATCACCGGCGCGCTGCTCAACCAGGAATCGCCCGAGTTCATTCGCTTCATCAACCCCGGCGATCTGCGCGTCGCCGAGTACTCCTGCGGTTCGTGCCACTTCGAAATCGTCGAGAAGGTCAAGCGGTCCATGATGGCGCACGGCGCGCAACTCTGGGGCGCGGCGCTCTACAACAACGGCTCGATTCCCAACAAAACGCCCAATTACGGCGAGAGCTACTCCGCCTTCGGCCTGCCGCAGCGCCTCCAGGGTGTGATTGAGATCGAAGATGACCAGGTGCGCACGCGGCCGGTGAGCGAGGAGGAAGCGGCGCGCGGCGTGGCGCCTTATCTCAGCCCACTGCCCGTGTGGAACATCAGCCAGCCCGGCAACATTCTGCGCATCTTCGAACGCGGCACGAAACTGCCCGCCCCCGGCGGCGCCACGCCCAACGCCAGCCCCGCCGAGATCGGCAATCCGAACCCGCTCGTCGAAGGCGGCCGGCCCGACAAGGGTCTCTCGCCGCGCGGCCTGGGCACGGCGAACCGGACCGATCCCGTGTTCATCGGCCTGCAGAAGACGCGACTGCTCGATCCGACGCTCAATTTCCTCGGCACCAACGACCACCCCGGCGACTACCGCTCATCCGGATGCACGACGTGCCACGTGCTCTACGCCAACGACCGCGATCCGATGCACTCGGGCGCGATGCTCGCGGCGCATGGCAACATGGGCCTGGCCGCAGCGCAAAGTGATCCGAATATCCCCACGGACGAGTCCGGCCATCCGGTATCGCACGTTCTGAGCCGCGCGATCCCCAGCAGCCAGTGCATCACCTGCCACGTGCACCCCGGCACGAGTTACGCCAACACCTACCTCGGCTACATGTGGTGGGACAACGAGTCAGACGGCGAGTTCTTCTATCCGAATCGTTCGCACGCGCCGACGCCGGAGCAGGAGATTGCAGCGCTGCGGCGAAACCCGGAGAGCGCTGCGCTCAATGGCTTGTGGGCGAACTTGTATCCCAATGCAGTTTCGCACGCGGGTGAGTTGAGCGGCGACGATTTCCTCGAGCGCAGCGGCGAGCCGCGCAAGGGCGATGGTTCGACGCTCAACGACCGTCTGCAGCACAACCAGATCGCCGACTTCCACGGCCACGGCTGGGTCTTCCGCGCTGTCTACAAGAAAGATCGCCAGGGCCATCTGCTCGACGAGAACGACCATGTCGTGGACTTCAACGACCCGGACAAGTGGGACAAGGCGGTGCGCCTGGGCGATGTGCACCTCAAGGCCGGCATGCACTGCATCGACTGCCATTTCGAGCAGGATGTGCACGGCGACGGGCGGCTCTACGGCGAAGTGCGCAACGCCATCGAAATCACCTGCATCGACTGCCACGGCACGTACACCGACGAGCCCACGCTGCGCACCAGCGGGCCGGCGGCTGTGGATGGCGGCAGAGATCTCAGCAGGGAAAGGATCTTCGGCCAGCCGCGCATCCGCAAGCGAGGGCGCATCTACGTGCAGCAGTCCGCCACGGATCGGAACCTCTCGTGGACGATCCCGCTCACGAAAGACACGATCGATCCGGACTCGGCCTGGGCAAAGGAAAACCCCGAAGCGGCGGCGCGGAGCCGCCGCGCCAAGACCATGCGCCGCGACGGCTCGTGGGGCGATCTCACCGTCGAAGAGGGGCGCAACCTCGAGTTCGCCCACTCGCCCGACAACATGGAGTGCTACACCTGCCACACCTCGTGGATGACCTCGTGCTTCGGCTGCCACCTGCCCATGGAAGCCAACCAGCGGGCGCCGATGCTGCATAACGAGAACCTCTTCACGCGCAACTACACGAGATACAACTACCAGGTGTTGCGCGATGACATCTTCATGCTCGGGCGCGACTCGAGCGTCAAGGGTGGGCGCGTCGTGCCGGTGCGCTCGAGCAGCGCCGTCATCGTCTCGAGCCAGAACGCCAACCGCGAGTGGATCTACCACCAGCAACAGACGATCAGCGCTGAAGGTTTCAGCGGACAGGCATTCAACCCGCACTTCCCGCACGCCACGTCGGGCCGGGGCACGACGAAAATGTGCACCGACTGCCACGTGTCGCAGGACAATGACAACAACGCGTGGATGGCGCAGCTGCTGCTGCAGGGCACGAACTTCGTCAACTTCATCGGCCGCTACGCCTACGTCGCGACCGGCGGCGACGGCCTTGAGGCCGTCGCCGTGACGGAGCACGACGAGCCGCAGGCGGTGTACGGCTCGCATCTGCATCATCTTGCGTATCCGGATGAGCACCGGCAGTTCGTGGACGGTGGTCGAGCGCTGCGCGAGGCGCACCATCACGGCGCGCCGTGGGGTGGCGAGATTCTCGACGTGCAATTGCGCGGCGAGTACCTCTACACAGCGCGCGGCGCCGGCGGGTTCTACGCCTATGACGTGGCCAACATTGACAACAAGGGCTTCAGCGAACGCATCGTCACAGCGCCCGTGTCGCCGCTCGGCCAGAATCTCGGCTTCGACACGAGTTACGCCGTGGCCATCGCCAGCCCGACGACGCTGGGCGTCGATCCGGCGCGATCAAGACTGTCGAACGATCCTGAGAAGCCGCGCAAGACCATGCTCGACGAGCGAGCCCCCGAAGACACGCACCTCGTCAATCAGGAGCAGCCCATTCATCCGCTCTACGCCTACCTGTACATCGGCGATCGCGATGAGGGCCTGATTCTCACGTTCGCCGGCACGCTGCTCGACGGCGACCCGACGAACAACTTCATGCAGCGCGCCACGCTCGCCGACGGCGCGACGGCCTTCAACCCCGATGGCGTGCTCACCGGCATGACGCATCTCGCGCTCGCCGGGCATTATGTGTATGCCACCGCGCCGGCAGGACTCGTGGTGATCGACATCGACCAGCCGCTGAGCCCGCGCGTCGTCGCCGTGGTGGGCAGCGATGTCTTTGAGAGTCCGCAGTCGGTTGCGGTGCAGTTCCGCTACGCGTTCGTGACGGACGCCCGCGGTCTGCACGCATTGGACATCACCGATCCCCTGGCGCCGCGCGTGGTGGAGGGCGGCTTCGTCGAACTGGCCGAGGCGCACCGGGTGTATGTGGCGCGCACCTATGCCTTTGTCGCCGCCGGCTCGCAGGGGCTGGCGATTATCGACGTAACCAATCCCGAGCAGCCTCGACTGGACCAGATCTTCTCTGCTGCCGGCGCGATCGACGACGCGCGCGATGTGAAGGTCGGCATGACCAACGCGTCGCTCTTTGCCTACGTCGCCGACGGGCGCAACGGCCTGCGTGTGATCGAACTCATGGGGCCGCACAGCACGCCGCAATTCCGCGGGTTCTCGCCGCCACTCAATCCGAGCCTCATCGCAACGTATCACACCCATGGCCCCGCGCTGGCCGTGAGCAAAGGGCTCGATCGCGATCGGGCCGTGGACGAATCGGGCAACCAGGTAGCGGTCTTCGGCCGCCTGGGCGCGCGGCCGCTGAACCTCGAAGAGATGCAGCAGATGTACCTGCGCGACGGCGAGGTGTTCAAGGTGAGCGACGAGCCGGCGCCGGATGAGACGCCGCGCGAGTTTGCGCGGCCGAAAGCGAAGTCTCCATGAGCGGAAAGCGCTAACGACGAGCGCTGTGTCGCCAAACGAACTGCCCTTCTTGTCATTCGGTCGCTCTGCACTGAAACGCCGCCCCCGCCGGGCCCGCGCAGAGCCTTGTCCCGACCTACGACTTGGTGCCTATGAACGCCCGCACGAGTTTGATCGTGTCATACTCGTACTTGCCCTGCAGTTCGTCGAAGATCGGGCGCAGGTAGTCGGCGCCGGCTCGCTTCATCGCCTCGGCGATTTCACGCTGCGCCTCGGGCTCGACCCACGCGTCGATGGACTCGGGCTCCTCGACTTCGATGAACTGCGCGAGGTAACTCGTGACCGTGCTCCGCGCCCGGCCCATCGTCTCCATGACCTGCTCGATGGTCTTGCCTTCGCGAAAGAGGTCAAACGACGCGAGCGCGCCGGCCGTGAGCCCCTTGCCGCCCGAGGCATTTGATCCCCCACCGCGCGCCGCATCGACGCCGACATCCATCTCCAGATCGTTCGCCCTGCAATGCGCGGCGATCACATCGACGAAGCGAGGCCCGAGGTCCTTGCACTTGAGTTCACCCACGCCCCAGGCGCCGCGCATCGTCTCCACGGATCCCGGCCGCTTGCGCGCCAGGTCGCGCAGTGTCCCGTCGCCAAAGATGACGTACGCCGGCACATCGCGCTCGGCGGCGATTGCAGCGCGCAACTGGCGCAGCGCCTCGAAGAGATCGCGATCCACTCCCTCCCACGACTCGCTGTCGAACTTTCCGCCCCGCGCGGCGCTTGACTTTGCCGCCGGCTTGACGAGCACGACGGGAACTTCGCCGCGCAGCACCGGCTTGCTCTTTTCGCTCAGCGTCACGACCGGCCGCTGGCCCGTGGTGCGGCTGAGCAGGCCCTGGTCGATCAACTGGTGGGTGAGACTGACGAGTTGCTTCTTGTCGCCGCCCTTGAGCAGCCCGTGCACGCTCAGTTCGTCGTGCTTGCATCGCTTGATCAGATCGCTCCGGCTGCCCAGCAGCACGTCGACGACGTGGCCCACGCCGAAGCGCTCGCCGACGCGCGCCACGCACGAGATGATCTTCTGCGCGACCACGGTGGCGTCCGGAAGCGTGTCGAGTTCGTTGAGGCAGACATCGCAGGCGCCGCAGTCGCTGTTCTCATACGCCTGGCCGAAGTACTCGACCAGGGCCCGGTGGCGGCAGGTGGAGCCCGCTGCAAAGCGCTGGATCTGCCCGAGCAGTTCGCCCGCCGCCTCGATCACGGGCTGCGGCTGGGTCGCCTGCTCGGCCGACTGGGCGATGAGCCGCTCCCAGCGCATCATGTCGGCGAGCGAATAGAACATCACGCATTCGGCCTCAAGTCCGTCGCGCCCGGCGCGACCCGTCTCCTGCTGGTAGTGCTCAATCGACTTGGGCATCGCGGTGTGGATCACACAGCGCACGTTGCTGCGGTCGATCCCCATGCCGAAGGCCACGGTGGCGACGACGACCTGCAGGCGATCCTGCGCGAAGGCCTCCTGCACCTTGCGGCGGTCCTCGCCCGACATGCCTGCGTGATACGCCGCAGCGTCGATCTTCATCGCCTTGAGATAGCCCGCGAGGTTCTCCGTGTCCTTGCGGCTGATGCAGTAGATGATCACCGCTTCGTTCTCATGCCGGCGGATGACTTCGAGCGACTGCGCATTGGCATCGACGCGCGGCACGATGCGATAGACCAGGTTCGGCCGGTCGAAGTTGCCCACCAGTACGTTGGGCTCGCGCAGGCGCAACTGCTCGATGATGTCCGCGCGCACGCGCTGCGTGGCCGTGGCCGTGCAGGCGTGGAAACTGGCGCCGGGGAACTTCGAGCGCAACTCGGCCAGGCGGCGGTACTCGGGCCGGAAGTCGTGTCCCCACTGGCTGATGCAGTGCGCTTCGTCGATGGCAAAGCCGCGCACGCCCACGTCCTGGAGGAACTTGAGAAAGCCATCGTTCATCAGCCGCTCGGGCGCGACAAAGAGCAGGCGCAACTCGCCGCGCTTGACGGCCCGGCCGACCGCCTTGCGCTCCTCGACGGACATGGTGCTGTTCAGTGCCGCGGCTGGGTAGCCGTTGGCCTTGAGCGCATCGACCTGGTCTTTCATGAGCGAGATGAGCGGCGAGACGACCACGTCGGTGCGCCGATTGATCAGCGGCGGCACCTGGTAGCACAGGCTCTTGCCCCCGCCGGTGGGCATGACCAGCAGCGAGTCGCGCTGCTCGAGCCCGGCCCGGATGGCCTGCTCCTGCAGGGGGCGAAGTTCGCGATAGCCCCAGACGCGCTCCACGGTCTTGAGGATCTGCGAGGTGGGCACACTGCTCGCGTCCCTGCGGGCAGCCGACGGCGGCTGAGTGGAGGTGGTGGCCATGCGACAGGATACCGAACAGATTCCAGACAATCAAGCCGGCTTTTTCGCCCGACTGTTCAATTCCCCGCCGGGTGGGCGATTTCCGTGGCGGAACCGACACCACACGTGTGTCCGCGGTCCGGCGGTTAGAATCTGCAGCGAAATCCAGCCACTCTCATCCAACCATCCGCCCTTCAGCCGAGACGCCCATGCCCTGCGAATTCAAGACGGCCCAACTGCCCAACGGCCTGCGACTCGTCGCCGAGGTCGATCCACAGTCCTACACCGCCGCGGCCGGCTTCTTCGTCCGCACCGGCAGCCGCGATGAGCAGGCCGAGGTCATGGGCGTGAGCCACTTCCTCGAGCACATGATGTTCAAGGGCACGCCCCGCCGCAGCGCCGACGATGTGAACCGCGAGTTCGACGAACTCGGCGCCAACTACAACGCCTTCACCAGCCAGGAGATGACCGCCTTCTGGGCCCACGTCATGCCCGAGTATCTTGCCCCCGCCCTCGACCTGCTCGCCGACATCATGCGACCCGCCCTGCGCGAGGAAGACTTCCAGACCGAGCGCGGCGTGATCCTCGAAGAGATCGCCATGTATGCCGACATGCCCTTCTGGCGACTCTACGAAGCCTCCATGGAGCACTATTACCAGAACCACCCGCTCGCCTACCGCGTGCTCGGCACCAACGAAACCATCGGCAAACTCCAGCGAGACGCCATGGCGGCTTACTTCAACGATCGCTACTCGGCCGACAATACCGTCCTCGCGCTGGCCGGCAATCTCGACTTCGACGCCACCGTCGACGCCGTGGGCAAGTGGTGCGGCACATGGAAGCGCACCGACACCAAACGCCACTACGGCGGCCTGCGTCTCGGCGACCACCACTTCACTCTCGATGACCCCAACGCCAATCGGCACTACATGCTTATGATCGCCCCGGCTCCTGCCGCCGATGACGACCGCCGCTACGCCGCGTCGATGCTCGCCAACCTGCTCGGCGATCAGGAAGGTTCGCTGCTCTACTGGGCCCTCGTTGAACCCGGCATCGCCGAGGAAGCGCAGGTCGGCTTCGACGGCCGCGACAAGGTCGGCGAGTACTACGTCTTTGCTTCCTGCCCGCCCGAGCGCGCCGCGCAGGTCGAAGAGATCGTCAACGATCAGATCGCCCGCTGTCTCAACCTCGTCACCGAGGATGATCTCGTCCGCCTCCGCAACAAGACGGCGACGTCGGTGACTCTCGCCGGAGAGCGGCCCGCCGGCCGCATGAAGCGCCTCGGCCGCGTCTGGACCTACCTGCAGCGTTACTCGACGCTCGAAGAAGAACTCGCCCGTATCCAGGCCGTCACGCTCGACGATGTCCGGGCGGTGTACGAGGCGTTCCCGTTCCGACCGAGGACGGTCGGGCATCTGCGGCCCGCCAGTCAGAAATAGCTTATTTCGTCCGCACCCCCATGTACTGGCAGAGTTCGATGAGGGTCTGGCCGGCATCGCCGAATGGTTGCACGGACTCGATGCCCTGCCGGCACAGGCGCTCGGCGAGTTGCTGCGACTCTTCGAGGCCGAGGATCGACGGGTAGGTCAGTTTGCCCGCCGCCTCGTCCTTGTTGGCCCGCTTGCCGAGGTGTTCGGCGGACTGGGTTACGTCGAGAATGTCATCGACGACCTGGAAGAGCAGGCCGATCGACTCGCCGTACGTGCTCAGTGCGTGCAACTGGTCTGCGGTTGCGCCGCCGGAGATGGCGCCGAGGCGGCACGCGCCGCGGATGAGGGCCCCCGTCTTGGCGTGGTGGACCGATTCGAGGCGCTGGATCGACGTCAGATCCTCCGGGAAACCGCCGAGCGTGTCGAGCGTCTGCCCGGCGATCATCGCCATCGTCGCGGCCGAGAGTTCATCAATCAACCGGCAGCGGACCTCGGCATCGGCGACGCTCCGCGCGATGTGCAGGTAGGGCAGCGTGGCCAGGGCATCGCCGGCCAGGATGGCCATCGCCTCGCCGAACTTGATATGGCAGGTCGGCTGGCCCCGCCGCAGGTCGTCATCATCCATGGCGGGCAGGTCGTCGTGCACGAGGCTGAAGGCGTGGATCATCTCGATCGCCGCGGCCGCGGGCAGGGCCTGCTCCTGGCGGCCGCCGACGGCCTCGCAGCTGAGCAGTACGAGCGCCGGCCGCAGCCGCTTGCCGCCCTGGAGCAGGGCGTAGGACATCGCCTGCGCAAGATTTGCCGGAGCATCGAGCTGGGCGACCACCCGCGCCAGGTACGCATCGATGGATGCGACGATCGATGCGTGGATGGCGGGCGGGGCCGGGGCGGACATCTGATTGCTCCCAAAGGCGGATACGAAATGTTGAAATCCTAGCCGGATTGTCGATCAGGAGTGACATGTCCGGCCCTTGTACTCAACGTTGCCTGCTCGTCGGCACCGCCGGCGCCATCCTCCAGGTCACCCGGCAGTTGGCGCTGCTGGATGATGCGGCTCGGCCGACCGTTTTCGGCGCGCTGCTGTGGCGCGAAGTGGATGACGCAGCCCGGCAAGCCATCGAGTCCCAAGGCGTGACCATCCTCGGACTGGCGCACGAACTCGAGCGCTTCGTCGTCCCCGGCGAGATCGACTCCGTCATCATCTCCCTGCCTGCCGCGATGTCCGAGGCCGTGGCGGCGCTGCGCACGAGCGTGCGGCGGTTGGGCGTGGCGGACCGTTTCTTTCCGACGATCGAGGACCAGCTGGCCGGCGTCGGGCCGCGCAGCCAGTTCGAGATCAACGTGGCCGATCTCATCGGCCGCACGCCGCACCGCATCGACGAGCGGGCAATCGGCGAAGTCATCACCGGCCGTGTCGTGCTGATTACCGGCGCGGGCGGGTCCATTGGCTCGGAACTGGCCCGGCGCTGCGCCGCCTTCAATCCTGCGCAACTCGTCTTGATGGAGCGGTCGGAGAATGCGCTCTTTGAGATTGACCGGCAGATCGCGCGCCTGGCGCCGAATCTCAGCCGCCGGGCGTTGCTGCACGACGTGACCGATGCTTCGCGGACTCTGGCGCTGTGCCGCGAGATCGCCCCGCAGGTCATCTTCCACTCGGCAGCGCACAAGCACGTGCCGATGATGCAGGATCACCCGATCGAGGCGATCCGCAACAACTTCTTCGGCACCGTCTCCATCGCCGATGCGGCGGCGGACTGCGGCTGCGAGCGCTTTGTGATGATCTCGACGGACAAAGCCGTCAATCCCACGTCGATCATGGGTGCGACCAAGCGCCTCGCCGAGCTGTACGTCCAGCACATGAACCAGCAGCACTGCGGCACGATCTTCCGCATGGTGCGATTCGGCAACGTGCTGGCCTCGTCTGGCTCGGTCCTGCCGACATGGGCCGAGCAGATCCGCCAGGGCGGACCGGTGACGGTCACGCACCCGGAGATGACGCGATATTTCATGACCATTCCCGAAGCGGCATCACTGGTGATCCAGGCCGCGGCGCTTGAAGACCGCAAGGGCGGCGAGGTGCTGCTGCTGGACATGGGCGAGCCGATCAGCATCCTCGAACTGGCCCGGCGTTATGTGCGAGCACACGGCCTCGAACCGCGCGTTGAAGACGCGTCCCCGGGGCCGGGGCCATCGCCGCAGACTCCCGGCCACATCTGCATCGTCTTCACTGGCATCCGGCCCGGCGAAAAGCTCTTCGAGGAACTCGCCTGCGACGGTGAGTCGATGCTCCCGACCAGCCATCCGGGAATTCACATCTGGACCATGGCGCCGCCCGCGGCCGAATATGTCGCGGACCTCGTGTGCATGCTCGAAGGCTGCTGCGCGGGCGGCGATGCCGCCGGAGCCGAAGCGACCATCCGTTCGCTGCTTCCCGAGATGGTTCAACAGCCGGTAATCCCCGCCACCGTTCGCAGGCGCAAAGCCGAAGCGGCGGCGGCGTGAACTGAGTTCACCTCCTGCGCCAATTCGCCGATACCGACAACGCAGCCGATGGCGTCGCGATGTGTTCGCGCACGCCGGCTTATCGGCCGCGGGAGAGGGCGGAGATGGAAGTTCAGCGTCCCAATCGGTTCGGCTCGCGCCTGCGGATCGTCATCGAGACCAACGCGGCGCGCGACAAGGCCGAGGTGCTGCTCGCGAGCCTGCTCAGCGCCCAGCAGGCGGTGGACCGCCAGGAGCCGCCGCCCTTCTCCGGCCGCATCGTCAGCCGCCAGAGCATGGATCAGGCGATCAGTTCGACCAAGCGGCTCATTGCGTCCCTGAACCGCGCGCTGGAGATGGCCCAGCACGATCTGCGCGACACGGACCTGGCCCTGCTCGATGAACTGGACGAGTAGCCGCTGCAGTCTCAGCGAATCTCATCGCGCGGATTGAGCGCGCCGCCGATGCGATGCCCGCCGCTGCCGCGCGGCGAGAGGCTCAGGCTGATGGTCGTATCTTCGCGGATCTGGTCGTAACTGAATCCGAAGATGATGTCCATCTGCGGCGTCTTGCGGATCAGTTCCAGGTTCGTGCTTTGCGCATCGTCGCGATTGAGATCGAACGTGACCGAGCCGCGGAACTGGTACAGCGAAGTGAGTGAGTACCCCAGCCCGGTCGTGAGCAGGTTCGAATCGTCCACCTCGGCGTAGCGCAGATCGGTGTAGGAATACAGGTCGCGCGAATGATCGAGCCGGTAGCCGACAGCGCTGCGGGCGATCGAGTCGCGGTCGAGGTCGTAGATCATGTTGCCCGCCAGGGCGAACTGGTCGCTCACGAGCCACATGAAGTCGCCGGCAAAGTGGTCGCCCAGGTGCGACAGTTCGGGGCGGTAGTCGAAGTAGCGAGGCAGGGAATAGTCACCTTGTGTCTCAGACGTGCTGAGCACGAAATCGGTATCGAGGATGAAGACGTCGACGCTGCGCCATCGCCCTGGGCCGCCGCGCTGCGTCTGCCAGGTGTTGCGCATGCCCACACGCATGACGGTGCCGGTGGTGATGCCTTCGACATCCACGTCGTAGATCGGAGAGTCGCCCACGCCGGCGTCGGAATCAGCTGAAAAGAAGGTCAGGCTGGGCTCGATGATGTGCCGGATGCGATGCAGGTCAAACAGCCGGCTTTCGACGGTGTTGTTGATGCGCGAGAACTGCGTGGCCACGCGCACGCCGCCGCCGCCGAAGTAGCGCTGCGCTTCGGCCCGTTGGCTGAACTCGCTGAAGTCGTCGTCGTAGAAGGTGAAGCGGCCCACGCCAAAGGGCACGACGCGGAAGATGCCCACCTCGAACGGATACGAAATCTCCTGCCCCGTGGTGAAGCGGTTGACGTAGTCCTCGCGGTAGCCGGCCATGAGGGCCGCGGCCGAGAGATTCGTGGACGGCGGCATGCCGAAGCCCGCCTGGCCCTGGCCGATCTCGCGCAGCGTGTGATCGGGGAAACTCAGCCGCATGCGGCTCAGTTGATACTCGCTCGTCCAGACCAGCCGCCCGTCAAAGAGACTGTCGGCGAAGCGGTAATACCCCAGTTCGGGCACCTTTTCGACGAGGTAACCCTGCGACTGGAGCAGGTCTTCGTTCGCGATGAGGTTGTTGAGGTCGTAGTTGACAAACGCTTCGAACGCCCAGTTGTCGCGCTGCTGACGGGCGAAGAGGCGCGTCCGGTATTCGCGCCGCTCCTCGGCTTCGTTATCGAAGAACGAATCGACGAAGGTTGGATCGGAGATGTAGGAGAATTCGCTGATGAAGGTCCAGTCGTCGGGCAGGCGGGCGAAGTGCGACCACGTGGCGATGCCGCGCGTTTCATCTTCCACATCGCGCTCGGCGCCGGAGGAAAGGCGGTCTTCGCCGTCGTCCTGGATGAGATACCCGAAGAAGCGGCCGTGCGAGTCGCGCGTGCCATACACCGCGTCGAGGCCGACCGCCGGGCCGCGTTCGGCGTAGTAATCCACAAGCAGGCTGGCGTCGGCGTTGCTGAACGGCGTCTCCCAGCCCATGATGCCCAGGAGGTCCCACTCGGTCTTGACGGTTGCGCCGTTCTGCCCGCTGGCGCCGACGGTGAAGCGCCGCAGCGGCGTGCCCTCGGCGCGCCCCTTGTAGCCCGGCAGCCAGAAGACCGGCAGGTCACCGGCGCGCAGCGTCGCGTTGCGCACCTTGATGTAGTTCTCCGTTTCGCGCGTGGCCGGGTTCTCGCGCTTCTCCAGCGTGACGTGCCCGGCCCCGATCGACACGTGCGGCGTGTAGAACTCGCTGGTGGAAATCCGCACGTGATCCGCCTGCCACTCGTTGTGGGCCGACTGGCGAATCTCATCGGCGCGCATGTAGATCGGCACCCGCGCTTCCTGGCTGTAGGTGTGCACCACGCCATCGAGCACGATCGCCCGGTTCGTCGAAAACTCGTAGTAGATGCGCGGCCCGCGCATCGTGTACTTGCCGTCCGTCGCCACCACGTTGCCTTCGAGGTAGATCCCGCGCACGGCACTCGCGTCGATCTGCTGCGTCTGCAGGTCCTCGGGCGCGATCGGGTCGGTGAAGATCACGGCCCGGTCGGCCGTCAGCGTGAGTTGGCGCGGCTCGCGCTCCGGCGGGCGGACGCTCAACTCAAGATACTGCACGACGAGATTGTCGCGCAGCGTGATGGTGCCTTCGGACCCGTCTTCGCTGACGTGATACTCAAGCCTGCCGTCCATCCGAAACGCGATGGTCGCCTCGGGCGGGATGCCCACCTGCGGGCGGAAGAAGTCCAGCGGGGGCCCGCCAGGCTCCACTGCCTTGGGCTGCTCGATCAGCGCCGGCGGCTCGGGCGGCGCGATGCGCTTCACCTGCGGCCCGGGCGGCGGCGTCTGCTCCTGACTGGCCAGTTGCGCCAGCACCCGCGCCTCGCCCCGTTCGAGAATCTCGGGCGGCACGGTATCGATGTCTTCGTTGAACTCATCGCTCTGGAGCGTTACCTTGCCCGTGATCGCCGCGGTGATGAGCAGTTGATCGCCCTCGGAACTCATGCCCGATGGCCGGGCGACGGCGCTGACGTTCTCGAGGTAGAGCGCGATCTCGCTGACGTTCGTGCCGTCGGCGTATTCCTGGCGGTTGATCCAAACCACGCCGCGCTCGGCAGTAAAGTCGTACGGGCCGACGCTGACGTTCACCCAGCCGTCGAGGTAGATCCGCTGCACCTCGCCCTCGCGCCAGATGGTGGCGCGCAGGCACGAGAGCGTTGCGTCGCCCTCAACGGGCGCCAGGCCGACGCCCTGCAGTGCCAGGGCCCGCGACGCCAGGCCCGGGCCGATGGGTTGAGATTCGCGGAGCGAAAGTGGCCGCACGCCGCCGGCTGCGGCGATGGCAGGGAGCGCCAGGCCCGACGATGCGGCCGCGAGGGCAATCATCACACGCCGCACCAGGTTGGACCTTTGCATCACACCCACCGGCGGCGATCATACCGAAACCGGCTGCGAGCGGCAACCGCCCGCCGCCGACGGACTTGGCGCCGCCGTGCGCCCGGCGAGCCCGGCGGCCGTTTAATCCAGCACGGAACAGGTGCGGCAGCCGGCCGCGGGCGACAGCGAACATGATCATCGCATTTCTCGAATGGCAAAGCGCGACGATGCTCTGGGCTCTGGCGGGCGTCGCGCTGCCGATTGTCGCGCATCTGCTCAGCCGGCGCGGCTCGCGGCCCATCTCTCTGCCCACCGCCCGATTCCTCGCGCTCGCCCAGGCGCAGCGCGGCCGGCGGCTGCGCTGGTCGCAGTGGCTGCTGCTCATGCTCCGCATCGCCATGATCGCGCTGCTCGCGATCGCGTTTGCGCGGCCGGGCTGGCGGAGCGGCGCGCGGCACAGTGGCGAAGGCGGGCGCCGCGAATTCGTGATCGTCATCGACGCGTCCGCCTCAATGAGCCGGGCATCAGGAGCCGAATCGCCGCTGCGCCAGGCCGCCGACCGCGCCCGGGCGCTGATTGGTTCTTGCGATGCAGCGCGCGATCGCGTGGGCCTGGTCGTCGCCGGCGTGACGAACGAGGCGGTCCTGCCGCGCCTCACGGGCAACTTCGCGGCGCTCGATGCGGCTCTCGATAAACTCCAGCCGACGGTGGGCTCAGCCGACCTGGCCCAGGCCGTGCAACTCGCGGCGGGCCTGCCCGGGCCGCTTGAGCGCGCGGGCCAATCAACCCCGCGCCCCGTGCGCCGCATCATCCTGTTCACCGATGCGCAGGCGTCGCAGATCAATGACCTCGCCGCATTTGAAGCCGGCCCAGGCGGCGAACTCATCGTCGAGCCGTTCGCTGCCGATGACGCCGCCACCAACATCGCCATTGAATCACTCTCGATTGCGCCGGCGCGTCCGACGCGCGGCCAAGCCTGCCTCGTGCAGGCGCAGATCGTCAACTACGGGCCGCGCGCGGCCACCGTGACCGTCGAGTGCGCGATCGACGGCGCCGGCTCGCCGACGCCGGCCGCGCTTGCGACCATCGAACCCGGCGGCGCGGCGACGGTTTCATTTCCCTTCACGCCGGCCGAGCAGGGCGCGGTCAGCGTGCGCCTCTCGCTCCCGCCTGATGCACTGGAGGCGGACAACGCGATTGAAGCCACGGTTGCCGTGCAAAGCAGCCGGCGCGTGCTCATCGTGGGCGGCGAGCCGGCACCGCTCGATGTCGCGACCTATCTCCAAGCGGCTCTGCGCCCGGACGATCAGTCGCCGTACGTGGTGAGCCGTACAGACGCGTCAAGCACCGGGCCAGACGCGATCGACTGGGGCGAGATGGATGCGGTCATCATCTGTGAAGCGGGCGATGTCTTGCTCGACTGGCTCATGAGTGTGGATCGCTTCGCGCGCGAGGGCCGGGGTCTTTGGTGGATCGTTGATTCGGCCAATTCGGCTGCGGCAACCGACGCCTTCGCCTCCATGCAAGGCGATGAGCCGGCGCTGCCACTGGTGATTGACTCCCTCCGGCCTCAGCCGCACAGCGTGCAGTGGAGCAGCGCCGATGCGCTCCACGAGGCGCTTGCTTCGTTCGACGGTCCGGCGCTGAGTTCGATCGTTGGAGTGCGGCACGAACAGGTCTCCCGCGCCGCCGCGGCACCCGGGGCTGCCGTGCTCATTCGCGATGGACAGGGCCTGCCCGTCGTCGCCGTGGGGCGCCTCGGTCGCGGCCGGGCGCTGGTGCTCAACGGTTCGCTGTCGCGCGATTCGAGCGAACTCACCCGCCTGCCCGTCTTTCCCGCGCTGGTGCACGAGTGGATGGCCTGGCTCACCGGCGGGGAAGGGGCGATCGAAGCGCTGCACCCCGGCGCGAACCTGCTCGTCGAACTCCCGCCGGAGCGCGAGGGCGCGTCCATCCGCATCGAGCCTGATGTGCGGCACGAGCTGTTCACCGATGACACGGGGCGATTCATCCGTTTCGAGCGGCTCGACCGGGTCGGCCAGGTGCGCGTACTCGACGAGGCAGGCGGCCGCTGGCTCGCGGGTGCTGCGGTGGTGATCAATCCGCGCGAGTCGGACCTGGCCGCCGCCGACGAGGCGACGATTGCCTCGCTCGAGCGGCGCATTGATCCCGACCGGAGCGCCCCCGACGCCGATCGTGGTGCCGGAGATGCATTCGCGGATGCCACGCGACGCACGGAGTTCTGGCCCTGGCTGCTGTTGCTCGTCGTATTCAGCGCGCTGGTCGAGAGCGGCACGGTCTGGTTTGCCTCCCGGCGGGAGGCGGCGGCGTGATGCATATCGCCGCAGTATCTTCCGTCACGTTCGCTCCGGTTGTGCATCCGGTGTTCATCGCGCTGCTCATCGCCGGCGCTGTATTGCTGTCGATCCGCGCGGGGCGCACGAGCGAGCGCATCATCTGGCCGCCTCAGCGCGCCCGGCTTCACGCCGCCGGCTGCGGTGCGCTGCGCCTGCTCGCTCTGCTCGGCATGGCCGCGGTGCTCCTCAACCCGGTTCGCGCCGAGCGCGGCCCAGGCGCGCTGCGCAAGCCGGGCGTGCTGCTCATGGTGGACACGTCATCGAGCATGTGCGTCACCGATGAACGCGACGGCGGCCAGGCGGTGTCGCGAATCGATCGCCTCCGCCGCCACTGGCTCGATCCGGTGTTTCTCGAGCGCGCAGCGCAGCACGCGCACGTGCGGCTCGTGGCGTTTGACTCCGGCTCGCGCGCGCTTGGCGCCTCCGGGGCAGCCGAAGTAACCGCGAGCGGCAGTGAGACGCAACTCGTGCACGAAGCGATCAGCGCCATCGAGCAGGCGGATGAGGCGATCGGCTCAATGGTGCTGCTCACCGACGGCCGCGACACGACCGGCGCCGCCGCTTCCACGCTCGCGTCGGCAGCGCGGCGGCGCGGCATCACCATCTCGAGCGTGCCCGTCGGCACCTCGGCCCAGCAGCCTGATCTCAACGTGCGCCTTTCTGCTGATCGCGCTTTCGTTCACGACGGCCAGTCCGTCACGCTGCGCGGCGAAATCAACCAGGTCGGCCTCAGCGGTCAGCACGTCACGGCCATCCTCGAACGCAACGGGCAGGTCATCGACAGCGCCGCAATCGTGCTCGGCGATTCCCCCGCCCGGCTCAGCTTTGACGTTACGCCGGTCGGGCCCGAGCAGGTTCAGGGCGAGGGTGAAGACGCGGCGATGGTTTCGCTGTGCGAGTTTCGCCTGCGCATCGAGCCGCTGCCCGCCGAGAGCCGCACGGACAACAACGCGAATTACGCCTTTGTGCAGGTGACGCGTCAGCACATTCGCGTGGTGCTGTTTGAGAATGAGCCGTACTGGGATACGAAGTATCTCATCGCCGCGCTGCGCAGCGCCGCCGAGATCGACCTGACGACCGTCATCGGCATCGGCCGGCGCGAGGAGATGACGCGTTACGTCAGCGAGACCGCGGGGCCGTCGCCGGACGAACCGGCTGAAGCGCCGCTTGTGGCGCCGATCGTGCCCGAGCATCTGAGCCGCTACGACGTGGTGATTCTCGGTCGCGGCATCGAACGCTGGTTCCCTGGTGAGAAGGCGGAGATGCTCGTGGAGTACGTGGCCGAGCACGGCGGCAGCCTGGTGCTCGCGCGCGGCCGGCCGTTCGGCGGTGATTCGCCGGCGGGCGTCGCGGCCGAGGCGGCGCTCGATCCCATCGTGCCTGTGCAGTGGGGCGAGGAGGTTGTCAGCGCCGGCCGCCTCCGCACGAGCCGCACGATGGCCGCGGGCGATCCGCTCAGCTTCGAAGGCCTGGGCAACACCGATCTCATCCTCTCGCAGATGCCCGGCATGATCGCGCAGACGCGCATCGACCGCGAGAGGGCCGCGTCGATCATCTGGGCCCGCACGGATGCGCGCGATGAGCAGGGCGTCCTGCCCGCCGCGGTGGCCACCCAGCAGGTCGGCCACGGCCGGGTGCTGGCCGTACTCGTCGATGGCCTGTGGAAGTGGGCGCTGCTCCCGCCGGAGAGCGCCGATTTGGATCCCGTGTTTCCGCTCTTCTGGACGCGCGCGGTCCGCTGGCTCGCGGGAGGCGGTGAACTGCTGCCGGGCCAGTCGGTCGGCCTCTCGCTGAGCCGGTTGAATGTTCAGCCCGGCCAGAGCGTAGAGATCACCGTGCAGACGCGCTACGTGGATGCAGCCGCACTCGATCCGGCAATTACCGTCATCGGGCCCGACGGCTCATCGCAGACGCTCGAACCCGCCGCGAGCAACGACGCGGCCACGCGCCTGACCGCGCTGCTTCGGCCCGAACAGGAGGGCCTCTACACCGTCCGCCTCGACTGCCCCGGCATGCAGCCCGAGACGCTTACGAGCCGCTTCATCGTGCACGACCCGAGTCGCGAGCGGCTCGATCTCTCCGCCGACCACGCGCCGCTGATCGCACTGGCCGAGGCGACGGGCGGGCACGTGTATGACGCGGAACGGCCGCAGACGGTGCTGGATGATCTGCGGGCCGAAGCGGTCGCCGCGGAAGTCGAGCCCGTCACCGAGCCGATCTGGGACCGCGCCTGGCTGCTGACGCTGCTCCTGTCGCTGCTGGGAATCGAATGGCTCTGGCGCCGTGCGACGGGTCAGTTGTAACGCCTGCGCCTTGGCACCGCTCGACTAAAAAACCGAAATCCGCGTCCCGTCGGTGAGTGTGCGCGCGGGTTGCACGCCCGCCTGCTCGATGCCCCAGAGGATGCGTTCGGTTGGGGTGGCGGTGCACAGCGAGAGCCAGCGGCCCACCTGCGTCGTCGCGCGGCACGTGCTGCCGGCACGCTCGGTCCAGTGCGCCAGCACGCCTCCCCAGGCGGCGTTCCAGTGCTGCACGCGCAGGTGGATCGGATCAAAGCCGTACCACGCGCCGCTCTGCTCGGCGATGCGCACGCCGCTGCAGTGCGCCATGGCGCGCATTTTCTCGTTGAGCACCTGCACGGCGTCGCGCATCATGTCGTAGGTGAGCGGCTTGTGCGGAAAGTAGAGCCGGCGGAAGAGTTGAAACCGCTTGGGCCCGAGTCGCTCGATGCTCTGCAGCGGCAGGGCGGTCATGACGACTTTGGCATCGTGGGCTCGCAGGTGCGCCACCGCCTCGGCCAGCCAGCGCGCGATGACTTCGGGCTCCACGCAATACGCGATGTCGTTGCCCACATCCGTGACCAGTGCGTAGGTCGGGCCCGGCTCGGCTTTGGCCAGCGCCTCCCAGAGCTCGCTCTGGAGGATGCCCGGCAACTTGCGGCCGAGGATGTTGCTCCACTGTCCGTAGGATCGGCCGTGGCCCAGCGCGATGTACATGTCGCACGGCCCGCCGACCTGCGCGCGGGCCAGTTGCGTGATCGTTGACACGCCCAGCGTCAGATTGCTGGCGCCCAGCAGCACGACGCGCGGGCGCGGCGGGGCCGCTCCATCCTGGTCCACCTCAGGCATGGGCCATTCTAGTGAGCCCGGGTATCCTCACGCAGGCCTCGCACAGCCCCAATCGGGAGTCCACCATGTCCGATCTCGACCACCTCTTCGAGCGCATCGCCGCGGGCGAGATTCCCTCGCACCGCGTGTACGAAGACGAGCACGTCTACGCGTTTCTGGATATCAACCCGCTCAGCCGGGGGCACACGCTGGTCATCCCCAGGCAGCGCTACGTGAAACTGCACGAGGTGCCCGAGGACGTGGCGGCCGCGCTGGGCCGGGCCGTGGCGCGCATCGCCGGGGCGGTGATTGCGGCGACGGGCGCTACGGCGTACAACGTGCTGCAGAACAATGGCGCGCCCGCGGGCCAGGCCGTGCCGCACGTGCACTTTCACATCATCCCCAAGTACGCCGACGGCTCGGGCCTGCCGCACCACTGGCCGGCGCGGCCCATCGACAAGGCCGAAGCGCCCCGGCTGGCCCAGGCGATCGCCCAGCGCCTGGCGTAGGGGCCTGGGGTTCGGCCGGCGCAACGACAACCGCCGGGCCCAGGCCCGGCGGTCGCAGGAAGTCGCTTCGGTTCGGATTGGCCGCGGGTCAGCCCTTGATGTCGGTGATCTCGACGGCGATGTAGGGCTGGCGGTGGCCGGTCTTGCGCTTGTAGCCGGTGCGCCGGCGGAACTTGTACACGTCGAGCTTCTCGCCCAGTTCGTGTCGGACGACTTTGCCCGTCACCTTGGCGCCGCTGAGATACGGCTGGCCGATCTTCGCGTCGCCTTCGCCGCTGCCGGTCATGAGGACGCGGTCAAAGACGATTTCGGCCCCGTCCTCGACATGGCGATGGTCGAGTTGGAGGACATCACCCTTGGTGACTTTGATCTGGCTGCCGCTGTCTTCGATGATCGCGTACACGGGAATGCTCCAAATGTCGTTAGCGCCTCGTTTTTTTGAGGCGGCAAGTATAGGCCCGTCAACGGTCAAGCCAAGATCGCGGGCTATATTTACGGGGCTGTCTGGAGGGGCGGCAGATCTGAGCCGGGGATGTGAAGCGGCCGGCCGACGCGGGCCGGTTTCACGCCCGGCGGGGCCTTTTTCTACGCCGCACCGTGTTTGAGAACCTCAGCCAACTTCTGACCCGCCTCAACAACTACTCGAAAATCGAGGTGGCGATCGAACTGGCCATCATCTGGCTGGTCGTTTTCATCATCGTGCGGTTCCTCCGCGACACCGGCGGGGCCGGCATCATCAAGGGCCTCGCCCTGCTGCTCGTGGTCGGCACAGTCTTCGTGCGCGTGCTGGCCCAGAACGGCGAGAGCTTCCAGCGGCTCAACTTCCTCTACGACAAGGCGCTGGGCTTTGCGGCCATCGGCGTGCTCGTCATCTTCCAGCCCGAACTCCGCCGGGCCCTCATCCGCCTTGGCGAGGCGACCTTCTTCCGGGCTTCCCGCTCCGAACTGGCCCCGATGATCGAAGCGCTCGTCCAGGCCTGCGAATTCAACAGCAAGAACCGAATCGGCCTGCTCGTGGCGATCGTGCGCCGCGTCGGGCTCAGCGGCATCGTGGAGAACGGCACGCAACTCAACGCCGAAGTCTCCGCGCCGCTGCTCCAGTCCATCTTCTGGCCCAACAGCGCCCTGCACGATCTCGGCGTGGTCATCCAGGGCAAGCGCGTCTTGGCGGCGTCCGTGCAGTTTCCCCTGACCAAACGATCCGACGTCGATCCTCGCCTCGGCTCGCGCCACCGGGCTGCTCTGGGTATCACCGAAGAGTCCGACTGCCTCGCCGTCGTCGTCAGCGAAGAGACCGGGGGCATCTCCGTGGCCGAGCGCGGCCAGCTCAATCGCATGGAGAGCATCGACCACCTTCGCACGTTTCTGGCCCAGCGGCTGCTGACGGAAGCCAACTCGAATGGCCCCGTGATCGAAGAAACCGGCTTCTCGGATGAGTCGTCCACCAAAGAGACCAGTCGCGAACGGCGCGACGCCGGAGCGGACAGTGAAGAGAAGGCTGAAGCATGAGCGAGGGCTTCAAGACCATCTTTACCGTAACGGTCGTGACGCTGCTGATCTGGCTCTACGCCGAGCAGGCCAATCCGCCCACGCCGCTTGAGGCCAAGGTGACCTTCCAGTTGCGCACGCCCGAGGGCAGCGACCTCATCGCGCGCCTGGCTGATCCGAATCGCGTGTACGTCTTTCAGTTCAGCGGCCCCCGTGCTCAACTCGACGAACTGCAGCGCAACATCCAGCTCGCCAGCGACCGCATCACCCTCAACGTAGGCGATGAAATCGACGCCACGCCGGGCTCGCGCGAGTACCTCGCCCGCTCCGTGCTCGAAAAGCACCCGTGGTTCAGGAACAAGGGCATCACCATTTCCGAGTCGCAGATGCAGATGCTCCGCGTGAGCATCGACCGCTGGGTCGAGCAGAAGCTGCCCGTCGTGGCCGGCGACTTTGGCGACCTGGCCATCGAGGGCGCCGTACTCGTTGAGCCGGAGACGATGACGGTCGAGATGGCCGAGTCGCTGTTGCCGCTGGCGCCCAACCAGATTCGGCTCGTGGCCACGCCCGCCCGCGAAGACCTCGATCAACTCGCCGAAGGCCAGTCGCACACCATTGACGTCCGCGTTCAACTCGTCACCATGCTGGGCACGAACGCCAATCAGGTGCGGCTGCCCGAGGGCGCCCGCGCGAGCCTGACGTTCCGCCTCAAGTCGCGCCAGGCGCAGACGACGTTCGGCCCGGTGCCGATCAAACTCGTCATCCTGCCGCTCGATCAGAACTACGACGTCACGCTGGCCGATCCGGTCATCAGCGAGATCACGCTCAGCGGGCCGACCGAACTCATCAACCGCGTGAAGAACAAGGAGATCAAGATCTTCGGCTATCTCGATCTCGACAGCGTTGAACTGAGCAGCGGCATCACCAGCAAGGCCGTGTCGTTCGATCATCTCTCCGGTCTGACGGTCATCTCCGGACCGCACATCGCCAACTTCACCATCACCAGGCGGAGCGAATAAGTGAAACAGGCAGGAAGGGCATGAGCGAACGCCAGTACATCAACCTCGTGGTGACGGGCGCCAGCGGCCGGGTCGGCCGGCTGATCTGCGAACTGGCGGGCGCTGACGAGAAGCACTGGGAACTGGTCGGAGCCGTGGCCCACCCGCGCAGCACCCGTCTGGGGCAATCTTCGTTCAGCAGCGCCGATCACGCGACAGTCGTCACGCCCAACTACGGCGGCAAGTGTGATCTGGTCATCGACTTCTCGACGCCCGCGGGGACCGAAACCGCCATCCAGATCGCGCTGCGCGAAGGGGCGGCGCTGCTCGTGGGCACGACGGGGCTGCCCGAGTCGATCGTGCAGGTCCTCCAGGCGGCGGCGCGGCGCATCCCCGTGCTGCTGGCGCCCAACACCAGCATTGGCGTGGCGACATGCGCGCGGCTTGTCGAGATCGCCGCGCGCAGCCTCGGGCCGGGGTATCGCGTGGAGATCGTGGAGGCCCATCACAGCCGCAAGAAGGATGCGCCCTCGGGCACGGCGCTCATGCTCGCCGACGCTGCGCGCCGAGGCGGAGCCGCCGTCGAACGCGAACAGATTCACGCGTTGCGCGGCGGCGACGTCGTGGGCGAACACGCCGTTCGCTTTGCCGGCGAGGGTGAATACATCGAGGTCACGCACCGGGCCACCTCGCGATCGCTCTTTGCGCTGGGCGCGCTGCGGGCGGGACAGTGGCTCGTGCGCCAGCCGCCGGGGTTCTACCACATGGCGGATCTGCTCAGCGCGAGCGTGGCGCCGGCTGATAAACCCGCGCCCGGCTGAAGCGGCGTCAGAACCGGTCGGACGTGGCGATGTTGAACGTCCGCTTCTCGTGCCCGCCGTAACTGATCGCCGTCAGGTTCACGCCGAGATTGACCTGATACACGAGCGTGAGTTCCTGTCGCTTGGAGCGGCTGAGCGGCGGAATGCGGTTGAGGTCCTTGAACTGCCTCGACAGGTCGATGTTGATCTCCAGCGTCTCGTTGTCGAGGTCTTTGTAGAAATACCCGACCGGCCAGTAGGTGTTGCCGATGTCATCGTGCAGCACCGGCGCGGGAATGAACTTGTCGCGATCGGCGCTCGAAACGGACTTGAGCGGGAACGGCGACTCGCTCCCCACGTCCACCATCACGACGACGGCGTCTGCCGGGCTGAAGATCTTTTCGAGGCGGAGCACCGGCGAGTTGACGAACGCCGTGTACTGGGCCTTGGTGAAGACCTGCCGCCCGTCGATGATGCGGCGAGGCTTTTCGTCCGTGAGATTCAGCTTGCTTGCGGTGGTCGAAATAAGCCGGCCGCCGGCGATGCGGTCGTCCACGCGGATGAAACCGGTATCGGACATGGGCGTGCCGGGCTCATCGCTGGGCACGACGTAGCGGGCCTCTTCGACCGCGGCGCTTTCGCCGCCCGAGTCGCCACAGCCGGCCAGCGTGACGGTGAGCAGGCCCATGGGGGCGGCCAGGCACAACGCGGCGATTGAGAAGCGAGCAGACTGGAGCATGGGGCCTTCCCTTCAGAGCAGAATCGGACCGGGCGCCACGCGACAAACCACGCGGCCAGAACAGGTTGTTGGACGCCCGAATCCCTGGCGAGTTCCGGAATGAATCATAGCCGCCGCTGATCCGGGCCGCCGCCGCGGTTCGCGTTGTCAGCTCTTCGAGCGGAATGCCTCCTGCAGATACACGGTGTCCACGCCCGCCGGCGCCGTCTTGCCGGTTGCCCAGTTGTACAGAATGGCTTTGAACACGACGTCCGCCGCGCTCGTGAATGCCGTGGTCATGACCACGATCGCCACGCCGACCACGACGACCAGCACGAACAGGGCCGTGCTGCCTGACTGCCAGGCGAGAAACCCGAGCACGCCGCAGATCAGCATGACCGGCAGCATGACGAGGAAGGAAAGCAGGCCAAGCGAGAAGTTGCCCACGAGCGCCGTGCCCCACGTGCTCTTGAGGGTGGACATCGACTTGCTGAACGCCGCGTAAGGGCCGGCGCCGTCGAGCACGATTACGGGCACCACGAAGTAGGTCATCGCCGTCCACGCCGAACCGAGCAGGGCGGCGATCCACTGGCCTGCTTTCTCATTGGCATTCTCGACCACCTTGAGCAGCACGCCGATCACCGCCGAGACGAGCGACCAGCCGAGGATCTGCGGCAGGCGCTTGCCGGCCATCGACATCCCGTAGCCCACCGTGGGCGCTTTCCCTTCGAGCACGCGGAACGCGCACGCCGTCAGCCCGGCGTTGAAGAAGATGATCACGAAGTAGTTGGCGAAATAGAACGCGAAAGCGACGACGTAGAACAGCACCGGCGGACCACCCTGGGCGCCGCTTTCGCGGTCCATGAACTCCATCCACTGCTCCAGTGTGCCCGTGCCCCAGAGCGGGATGAGGAAGGACGCGAGCACCGCCAGGGCGGCAAAGGTCGAGATGATCGGAAAGACGATCAGTTGCTTGAAGTCCCAGATGATGCCGTAGCTCATCTTCGCGAACTCCCAACTGCGGCCGATGGATGAGAACATCGCAGGCTCCTTGGTGAGGGGGCGGATCCCGATCGCGGGTATTAGAACACGTTCGGCCGGCCATTGCAAGCAGCTGGAAGGAGTTTTCCCGTTCCCAGTCCCGCGGCGGGTCTAACGCAGCCGCGACCGGACTATGCACCCGAACTGAGTGAATGGCGTTACCGGTTATCGGGCTTAACGCCAGAACGCAGGGTGCTCCCTTGCGCGCTCTTCAACCGGGTACGACTCGGGCGGATCGGATGTGTAGCGGGTCTGCCCGTCGGGGCCGGTCCACATGTAGAACGAATCGCAACCCGAGACCGCCATCGCCGCCAGCATGGCCACCGCGAGGCAGCATTCGGCCCAGTGGCTGGAGAGAAATGCGCTGAGCCGCCGGCGGCGATCACTTTGGCGGGATGGGTTCGCCTTGCACATCTCATCTCTCCAGCGCGGCGTGTCCGCACGAATAGGACAGCGCCCCAAAGACGGTATTCCGACCCGACAGCGGCACCCGCCTCTTCCGACCCTTGCGTTCCCCTTCGATTTCCTGTATCCTCAGAACGATTCCAAACCACGAACCGACCACCGGAGGAGAGAACCCATGCGCCCCACGACCGCCTTGACCTGTCTGCTTGCCGCCAACGCATTCACCGCCGCAGCCCGCACCCAGAGCGTCGTTACGCTCTATCCGACCGCCGACGCCCACACCCGCGACGTTGCGCCAAACGAGAACAACGGCTCATCAGACGTGATCTGGATCGGCCGCGGCTCATTCTGGGGCTTGGGCAACATCCGCACCTTTGTGCGCTTCGACCTGCTCGACCTGCTGCCGGGCAACTCGAACGCGATTACCGGCGCTGTGCTGAGCGCGTACCAGTTCGATACCGAGCCGGCCGCGGGCGGGCTCGACACAAACGTCCACAAGGTCACCTCCACCTGGGATGAGAGCACCGTCACCTGGGCCAACCAGCCGGCTTTTGCCAGCCAGGTCTGGGCCACGGCCCAGACGGGCGACAGTTTCTACACCGGCTGGATCGACTGGGACGTGACCGCTCTCGTGCAGGATGAGATCACGAGCCAGTCGCACCAGGGCTGGATGTACAAGAACACCTTCGAAAGCGCCGGTGCTTCGCGCCTGGGCTACTTCCACAGCCGCGAGTATGCCGCGGACCCCTCGCGGCGCCTCCAACTCAACGTGGAGACGGCGCTGGGCGATGCGCCGGTGATGACGCTGGCTTACGACAGCCTCACCGCGGGCCAGACGACGACATTCGATGTGACCGGCGCGACGCCCGGCCAGCGGGTCCATTTCATCTACAGCCTGTCCGGTCTGGGCGAGCAGCGCGTGAACCAACTGGGCGTCACGCTCGGCCTGCGCAATCCGACCAGCGCCGGCGACGCGGTGGCAGACAGCAACGGCCACGCGTCTTTTGCCCGCCGCATTCCGCCGGGCGCGGCCGGGCGCGGCGTGTGGATTCAGGCGGCACAGCAGGGCGGGGTCTCCAACATCGCCGCCGCCAGGGTACAGTAATCTCACCCTGATCATCGCCCGAGACAGCCAATCCGGCTATTGCGGACTGGCATAGCCGATTCGCCACCCTAGCATAGCGCGGCACGCTGTTTCATCGCCGTTTTCCTTCATGGGAGGGCAACGTGATCACACTTGGCATTCCCAACGAGAGCCGCTCGGGCGACCAGCGCGTCGCGCTGACTCCCGACGCCATGAAGCGGCTCAGCCGCGTCGGCATCAAGGTGCTGCTCGAATCCGGCGCCGGCCTTGAAGCCGGCTTTGACGACAAAGCCTACGAAGGCGCTGCCGTCGCCGCCGACGCGAACGAGCTGTGGAGCACCAGCGACGTCGTCGCGATGGTCGGGGCGCCCACACCGGGCGACGTCGAGCGCATGAAGCGCGGCGCCGTGCTCATCGGCATGCTCGCGCCGCTTCAGAATCCCGAAATCGTCAACGCCTGCGTCTCTGCCGCCGTCACGGCCATGGCCTACGAACTCGTGCCGCGCATCACCCGCGCCCAGGCCGTCGATGTTCTCTCGGCCATGTCGAGCCTGGCGGGCTACAAGGGCGTGCTGCTCGGCGCGACGCACCTGCCCCGGCAGTTCCCGATGATGATGACTGCTGCGGGCACGATCAACGCGTCCAAGGTCTTCATCATCGGGGCCGGCGTTGCGGGACTGCAGGCCATTGCGACCGCCAAGCGTCTGGGCGCCGTCGTCGAAGCCTATGACCTCCGCCCGGCGGTCAAGGAGCAGGTCGAGAGCCTCGGGGCCCGTTTCATCGAGTTCCAGATCGAAAAGAAGGAAGGGCAGGGGGGGTACGCCGCCGCCCAGAGCGAGTCCGAACAGCAGCAGCAGCGCCAGCAGATGCACAACGTGGTGATCGGGGCCGACGTGGTCATCACCACTGCCGCCGTCCCCGGCCGGCCGGCGCCCAAACTGATCGATGAAGACATGGTGCGCGGCATGAATCGCGGCTCAGTCATCGTCGATCTCGCCGCGGAGACGGGCGGCAACTGCACGCTTACTGAGCCCGGCCGCATCGTTACCAGGCACCATGTCACCATCATCGGACTGACCGGCCTGCCTGCGACGATCCCGTACCACGCGAGCCAGATGCTCAGCCGTATCCTCACCACGCTGCTGGGAACAATTGCCGACAAACAGGGGAACCTCACCCTGAACTTCGAGGATGAAGTCGTCGCGGGCATGACTGTGACGCACGACGGGGAAATCGTTTCGCCTCGCGTGCGCCAGGCACTGGGCCTGAGCGCCGTGGCCACCGCGACTCAAGGAGCCGCCACATGACCGGTGCATGGAACATGATGTCAGTGCTGCTCGCGCAAGACGCGACGCCCACGACGCGCTCGGCGCTGCTGATCGCGGTGCTGTTCATCCTGGTGCTCGCTTCGCTCTACGGATTCGAGATCATCCAGAAGGTGCCGGCGACGCTGCACACCCCGCTGATGAGCGGCTCCAACGCCATCTCAGGCATCACCATCGTCGGCGCGCTCATTTGCATTATTCACATGGAGCCGGGCCACTGGACCGTCACCGTCCTGGGCTTTCTCGCCATCGTGTTTGCGATGATCAACGTCGTCGGCGGCTTTCTCGTCACCGATCGCATGCTGCAGATGTTCAAGAGGAAGTGATCCCGAGTTTGACAGCCGGCCGCATATCAGTGCGGCGTCGGGTCTTGCAGGTTTGGATTCCACCACATGCTCCACCTCGCCACTATCGTCACGCCCATGCCGCTGTGGGTTGAATTGACTCAGGACATCGCGTATCTCGTCGCGGCGGTCCTGTTCATCTTCGGCATCAAGCAACTCAGCTCGCCGCGCACCGCGCGGCGCGGCAACATGACCGCCGGCGTCGGCATGCTCCTGGCCATCGTCGCCACCCTCTACATCCAGAGCGCGATGAGCCTCATCTGGATCATCTCAGGAATGGTCGTGGGCTCAGCCGTCGGCGCTGTTCTGGCCATCCGCATCCAGATGACCGCCATGCCCCAGCTCGTGGCGCTTTTCAACGGATTCGGCGGTCTGGCGTCGGTGCTCGTCGTCGGCAGCGAATACCTGCGCCGCTCGGATGACATCACGCTGCCCATCACCTTCGACCAGGGCCTGACCATGGGCCTGAGCGTGCTCGTCGGCTGCGTGACCTTCACCGGCAGCATGGTCGCATACGGCAAACTGCAGGGCCTCATCGCCGGCCGGCCGCGCCAGTGGACCGGGCAACTCATCGGCAACGCGCTGATGTTCGGCCTGTCGGTCGTCGCCAGTTTCTGGATCGGCCTGGACAACACGGCCGGCTGGACGCTGCTGATCATCGCGGCTCTGTCATCCATCCTCGGCGTGACGCTGACCATCGCCATCGGCGGGGCGGACATGCCCGTGATGGTCGCCCTGCTCAACAGTTACTCCGGCATCGCCGCGTGCGCCACGGGCTTCATCCTCGACCCGCCCAACAAGGCGCTGATTGTGTCGGGCGCGCTCGTGGGCGCCAGCGGGATCATCCTCACGTCAATCATGTGCAAGGCGATGAACCGCAGCCTCGCCAACGTGCTCTTCGGAGGGGTGGGCACCGATGACAGCACCGGCGCCGCCAGCCAGCAGCACGACGACCGGCCCGTGCGCACCGTGGACGCCGAAGAACTCGCCATGATGCTAGATGGGGTGCGCAAGGTCATCATCGTGCCCGGCTACGGCATGGCCGTCGCCCAGGCGCAGCACGCCGTGCGCGATCTGTACCACTTGCTCCAGAAGGCTGGTACTGAGGTCTATTTCGGCATCCATCCCGTCGCCGGCCGCATGCCCGGACACATGAACGTGCTGCTGGCCGAGGTGGACATTCCTTACGACCGGCTGCTCGATCTCGATCAGTGCAATCCCGAGTTCGAGACGGCCGAGATTGCGATGGTCATCGGCGCCAACGACGTCGTCAATCCTGCAGCGCGCCACGACAAGTCGAGCCCGATCTACGGCATGCCGATTCTCAACGTCGATAAGGCGCAGACCGTCATCGTCTGCAAGCGATCGCTCGCCGCAGGCTACGCGGGCGTCGAAAACGAACTCTTCCTCGCGCCCAACACGCTCATGTTCTTCGGCGATGCCAAGAAGTCGATCAGCGATCTGAGCAAAGCGCTGACCGAGCAGTAGGGCGCTCAATCAGCGCCGCACGTGCCGTCTTCAGTTGCGAGGATTGATCGACTGACCGCGGCGGATCTTCGTGAGATCGAGCATGAGCCGGGCGATGGCGCCGCGCTGCACGGCGGGCACCTTGCCCGAGACCTCGGTCTCGTAGAGGTTGAAGATCATGTTCACCCCGCGCGGATCGACGGTCGAGCCGATCTCTTCGCTGGCGTGCTCCTGCTCGCGCTTGCCTTGGCGCTCCATCGCGGCCATGCGCTCGGCGTCGCTGATGTCGCGCTCCCGGCCGGAGAAGCCGTCGCCGATCTTGTCCAACTCCAGCAGCAGGTTGCGCAGAAAGGCCTCGCGCTCGTCGGCGGGCACGTTCGTGTACTCCATCGCCGACTCGGCGAGGAAATCGACGGCCAGTCGCCGCATGTTCTCTTCGATCTGCTCGCGCAGTTTGAAGTTCAGATCGGCGATCAGTTCCGAAAGTTCGGCCGCGTCCTCTTCGTCGAAGTCGCGGAATCGATCGAAGAACTTCTGGAGGTAACTGATCCGCTCCCGAGGCGTGAGGCGGTTGAAGTCTTCCGCCATCGCGAACGTCGCGACCTCGTGCAGATCGTCGCCCATCACATCCGGCTCGGGCAGGGGGAGCATCGCGAGAATGCCCAGCACGGCCCCGCCCGCAAGCACGAGGCCGCCGCTGATGCTCATCGCCCAGATGGCGCGCGGCTCGCGCAGAAAGCGGCCCTGCTTTCGCAGCGCCTCGCCCCAGCCGGAGATTGCATCACGCCAACTCATCGATCACCTGCATGCGAAGATTCGATCATCACTGGCGCCAGCGCGGATTCGTCCAGTCGCGCAGCGACGAGACCGATCCATCCCACCACGACGCGTTCTTACCCGTTTCATCCAGCGGCACGTGCCAGCCTTCGGCATCGGCCATCACCGGATACTTCTCCGGCGAGAACTCATAGAACTTCGTCACCACCCGGGCCACGGATCGCGGCGGATCGCCCTTAAACAACTCGCGCGCCCACATGATCCAGCCCGGCCAGTAGTCGTAACTTGAGCCGAGCTGCTCGGCCACACCAGTATTGTCGTCAGGGCACGTCCAGACCGGATCGCCGTCGATGTAGCGCCGCAGCGCCTTGAGCATGTCCGACTGGTCTTCCTCGCCATTCTGTTTCGAGAGCGGGATGAAGTAGGGCAGGATCCCGTCGCTGTCGCCGAGGTAGTTCGTCAGGCCGATGGCGATCTGGTGGAGATTGGAGGCGCAGGCGGTGCGCCGGGCGCTCTTGCGGGCCCAGGAGAGACTGGGCATGAGCATGGCGATGAGCAGGCTGATCAAGCCCATCACCACCAGCAGTTCGAGCAGCGTGAAACCCCGCGCGTGGCGCATCGACTCGGTCCCCTTCAGCAGTCGGCTGCCTCTTTAACCAACGGGTCGCCCGGATGTTGCGTCGGCAGCCGAACCAGGGGATGGTACGCGTCGCGGGCCAAGCGCTCCGCGGCGCAGCCTTCCACGGGGCTGAGGTTCTGCGGGAGCCTTCGCGTCGTCATTCGACCCCAGATTCTCATGACCGAAGGGAGGCTGACTGGGCACGCCTCTGATTCGATGCCTCGGTGCCTATTCCCTCAGATGCTTGAGCAGGGCATCGATGATCGCGCCATCCCAGGTGAGGCTGATGGCGCCGTCGTGAAACACCTCGACCAGCAGCGGCGCGACATCCGAAGTGATGGCGATATCCTGGCTCGGCTCGCTGCCGTTATTGAACAGCGAGCGGACCATGTCGATGAGCAGCCGCGTCTCGCCGCGCGTCACGGCCAGGGCGTTGCGGGTGTTCTGGTTCAGTGCGGCCAGAGCGTCGATTTCCCGCCATTCTTCATCCGCGGCGAGATCGAAGGCGACGCAATCGATCACGGCGCGCCACTGGCCGACCGGAATCACCAGCACTTCGCTCAGGTGAATGCGATCGAGCGCCTGCTCGAGGAACTCGGCCAGTTCTGCCTTGGGATGCTCGACCACGACGGCATCGGGATACGGCTGCACCTTGCTGGCGGCATCGCGCACGTGCAGCGTCTTGAGGCGAGGCTGCGGTTCGATCTCAAGGCGCGTCAGGCCCGCCTCGTCCGTGGCCTCGATGAGTCCATGTTCCTGAAGACCGGGCAGAACCTCACGGTACTGGACGAACTCCACCAGGCAATCTCCGCAACACAGGTCTTTTGCGCGTCTGCGGCCGACGGCGCGCCGGCCGATTACAGACAGTCTATCGTGGCCCGCGCCCGGAGCCAACAGTCATTTCACTTCGTCAGACAGGATGCGCAAGACCCCGCCTCTGGCCATATCGTTCAAGGTCGCAGGGAAGTCCCAGGCGCTGGAGCTACGTCGATGAAAGGCCGGACCCTCCTTTTTGTCTGCACCGGCAACACCTGCCGCTCGCCCATGGCCGAGGGTCTGGCCCGGCATCTCCTTGCGCACGGGCTGCTCGAAGGCGATCGCCACTGGCAGATTCAGTCCGCCGGGGCGTGGGCGTCGCTGGGCAGCCCCGCCACGCCCGAGGCCATTGCCGCCATGCAGCACATCGGAGTAGACATCTCCACCCACCGCTCACAGCCGCTCACGCGCGACCTCATCGAGTGGGCGTCGGTCATCATCGGCATGTCGCAGTCGCACCTGGACCAGGTGCTCGAAATCGATCCCGCGGCGGCGCCCAAGCTGCGGCGCCTCAACCCCGACCAGGACATCCAGGATCCCATCGGCCAGACGCAGGAGGTCTACGATCAGACCGCGCGAGAGATCAAGCGGCTGCTGCAGGCGAGATTGAAGGAACTGGCGCGGTGAAGATATTCGTCGGTGCCGATCATCGAGGCGTTAAGGGCGCGCTGGAGGTTGTCGAGATCCTGCGCTCGCTGCGCCACGAAGTGCAGTACATTGGCCACCTCGACCAGACGAGCGTGGACTACCCCGAGCAGGCTTACCTGGTGGCTCTGGCCGTCGCCTCCGGCCGGGCCGACCGCGGCGTGCTGCTCACCGGCAGCGGAATCGGCACCTGCATCACCTGCAA
This sequence comes from Phycisphaerales bacterium, assembly GCA_020852515.1. NCBI lineage: Bacteria > Pseudomonadati > Planctomycetota > Phycisphaerae > Phycisphaerales > Phycisphaerales bacterium. Next base: position 184,538 of record JADZAS010000015.1, on the reverse strand, counting down.
CAAGATCAAGGGCATCCGCGCCGTCGTGGGCTACGACTCTTGGGCCGCCGAAATCAGCCGCGCCCATCATGACTGCAACGTCCTCTGCATCCCCGCCGATCTCGTCGGTCCCAATGACCTGCGCAAGATCGTCATCAAGTGGATCGAGACCGAGTTCGAAGCCGGCCGGCACGAGCGCCGCCTGCGCAAGGTCCGCCTGGTCGAAGAGGGCAAAGACCCTGCCGACTACCGCGAAGGCGACTGACCCGGCTCGGAAGATTCCGATGGAGCAAGGTGGGTGTGCACGCGAGGCGGCTGGCCGCGATCCAGTTCGATGACCGTCGCGCCGTGCACGGCGGTGATGTAGCGCTGCCGAGAGGCAAGTTCATCCACCCAGCGGTCGCCGATGAGCCGGCCGTCGGCCGTGCTCTGCAGCACGATCTGCGGATCGACCATGCGGACGAATTCGGCGCTCATCTCCGACCAGCTGCCGTGGTGCGGCAGTTCCATGATCGTCGCCTTCAGTTCGCCGGCGTCGCGGCTGTGCATGAGTTCGACGAGCCCCGCGCCCTGGATGTCGCCGGTGAGCAGCAGGCGGTGCGCGCCGCATTCGACGCGCACGACCATCGAGGCTTCGTTGCTCGCGCGGTACACGCCGTCCGCCGGCGGGTGCATCCACGTCCAGTGCGACTGGCCGAAGTCGGCCTGATAGCCGGCGTCGGCGATGATGAGTTGCACTCCCAGCCGCTCGGCCTCATTCACCACCAGCGCGATCGGGCCGAGCGGATCGCTCGCGGCCTGGTTCATCATGTCGGAGGTGATGAGCAGCCGCCTCGTGTGCAGTTCGCTCATGACTTCGATCGCCGCGGCGAAATGATCGACGTCGCCGTGGCTCAGCGCGAGCGTCTGCACTTCGAGGATGCCCAGCCGCCGCACCGCGGGGATGATGGTCGAGTCGCCGATGCCGAGGTAGTTGCCCGAGCCGGCGTCAAACATCACCGCCTCGCCGCCGCTCTCGACGATGTAACATGAGCCGTTGCCGACCGCGAGCATGATGATTCGGTCTCGCTGGCGCATCGGATTGAACCACTGCGGCAACTCGGCCCGCAGCAGCCACGCCGTGAACGCGAGCACCAGGCACGGCATGGCCCAGCGCCGCCACCGGCTGGCAAACGCCCCGGCCGGGAAGCGGATCCAGCACACCAGAGCCGCCGTCACCGCAACGGTCCACAGCACGCCCGGCGGCTGGACGGGAATGGTCGAGAGCGGCAGGCGATCGACGCGATCAACCAGCCCGATGAGCCCGTCGGTCGCGATGGCCAGCACCGGCGCAATCAGTACGCCGACGCTGGGCAGCAGCACGGCCGTGAGCGCCTTGAGATAGCCTGCGGTCAGCGCGATGTGCGTGAGCAGCATGGCGGGCAAAGTGGCCAGCGGCGCCAGCGGGCAGATGACGCCGAAGTGATGCGCCGCCAGCGGCGTGGCCACGAGCCAGGCGACCACGGTGGCCGTTACGATGGTCTTGCCCTGCTCCAACAGTTCATCGGCGGGGCTGAGCAGTTCGGTGTCGCGCGTTTCGCCGAAGAAATGCCGGCGCAGGTGCGGCGTGAGCGTGATGAACGCCAGCACCACGCCGAAACTTAACTGCGCGCCAGGCGCCGCGATCTCGCTGGGCTTCCAGAGCAGCACGACGATGGCGCTGATGGCCCAGAGGTTGAGGTGATCCAGCCGCCGGCCCGCCACGCCCGCGCCCAGAAACGCCAGCGACATCACACCCGCGCGCCACGCCGGAACGCGCGCGGGCACGATCGAAAGGTACGCCACCACCAGCAGCGCGATCACCAGCCGCTCGACCGCCGGCGGCCAGGAGAAGAGCCGCACGAGCATGAGCCCGGTCAGCACGAGGATCGCCAGGTGCATGCCCGAGATCGCCAGCAGGTGCGCCAGGCCCACGCGCGTAAACGACTTGTCGAGCCCGTCGAGGCCCGGGCCGCGCTCGCCGAGCATCAGCGCCGCCAGCAGCGCATCGCGCTGGGTTTCGTCGGTCTCGGGCAGGTCCTGGCGAATCCATCCCGCGGCGCGCTGCCGCAGGTCGCTCTGCCAGCGGCGCAGGCGCCACACCCACTCGCTTTCCACGCCGAGTTCGACCACGCTCTCTTCCGTGGCGACGTCGAAGAGGCCCGCCAGGCCCTGGGCCCGGGCAATTTCGGCGAGATTCGTCTCACCCGGGTTCATCGCCGGGGGAAAGGCTCGCACCATGCCGATGAGGCGCAGCCGGTCGCCGATGTTCCAGTGATAGCCCGGCCCGCTTACGCGCACGAGCACCACGCCGCCCATGGGTTGGCTCGTACCATCGCTGCGGATGGCCTGCTGCACATCGAATCGGAAAACCGTGATGGGCTCCTGAAAGCCGTAGCGACCCAGCGAGCCCCGCCCGGGCGTCTTGACGGTCGGCGGGCTGGCGATGCGCCCTTCGATGTGCCAGAGATGATCGCGGTCCGTCACCATCGCGGCGATGGATGACGGGCTCGCGCGATGCTCGAGCAGCGTCGCCCAGCACGCGCTCAGCGCGATCAGGGCCGCGCCCAGCAGCAGCGGCGCGGGGAGAATCGGCTCGCGCCGGCGCCAGAAGGCGCTCAGGACCATCCCCGCCGCGGCGGCGGCAGGCGTGAGCCAAAGCCAGAGCGAGCGGATCTCGAAGACATTGGCGATGAGCACCCCGGCCGCGAGCAGCGCCAGCACCACCACCGGCCGCCGCGACACCTTCACCGCGCTCGCCTCCGCCGGCGCCGAGAGCGCGGCATCAGCGGCCACGGCGCTCTCCGTGGACAAACGATCCGATGATGTATGCAGCCACGCTCATCACCCAGTCTGACCGTAGCCATCGAGCGCAGTGGCCGCAAGTGCCAGGCGCGGGGCGGTTACGGCATGATCACGAGTTCAACCACGTTGGAAGCAGCCGGCCCTGATGCATTGCTTACATCCACCGCCTGCAGCCACAACGGTCCCGGACGGATTTCCTGCGGTATCTCGACGGCGAACTCCGCCACACCCTGCGCGTTAGAGACCGCAGCGCCAAGATGGTGGATGCGGCGATTGAGGTCGATGCAGATGCCCAGTTGCTGGACATACGTGCAGCCATTTCCGGTGATCGAGCCGAGCAGATGGACGCGGCGGTCCGTCTCGCGGACATACACCTGCAGGCCGGCGACGGAGCCGCGAGCAACTTCATAGAGTCGTCTCGGAACGGACAGGTGCAGCAGCAGGTCGTTGCCTCCGTGCACGGTCACGCCCGCCGGCGAACCGACGACCAGGTCGTCGCGACCGTCGTTGTTGATATCGCCTGCAGCGATTTCGTTGCCGTACGATGGCCAGACCGCGCTGCTGGACTGCACCCAGTGAATCATGCGGTCCGAAATCGGATCGAGGACATCAATCCCCGTCCGTTCGAAGTCGCTGTAGGTCTCGAAGAGCAGCTCCGGACGGCCGTCGCCATCCACGTCGGCAAATGTGCCGGGGATGACAAACGAGGTCGAACCCTGGATCACCCGTAGCTGATCTACGGCCTGCCCGTTGACGCCCGAGCAGACGTAGACGAACTCGCCATGGACGTCTGACGGCGTGATCACATCGGGCACCAGATCACCTGTGAGATCGACACCAGTGGCGAGCGCGTAGCCGAAATCTCCTTCATTGCCCCAACCCGGCGCATCCGAGTGCCAGAGTTCGTCCAGTGTTGCGCCCGAGAGCATGGTCAGACCGTATGACGTGGGCTGCGCCTCGCGCTGGCCGACGACGATGTCGCCGACGGTGTCTCCATTCACGTCACCGGCGTTTCGAATTCGGCGCGGCCAGGGCAGCGCTGCTTCGCCGATCAGTTCGCCGGTTCGGCCGCTGCGCACCGCGATCGACCCGCTCTGGGCGTGGCGTGCGACGTACGCGAAGTCCGGCACGTCATCCTGGTCTACGTCGTCCAGTCCGGTTGCATCGATGCCCAGCAGATCCCCGGCTGAAGCACCTTGGAAGCGGTAGATTTGATCGCCCGTTCGGCCGGAGAACACTTCAACCACTCCGGTGGCGCCGTTCACATCGGGGCGACCAATCAGAAGATCATCCGCGCCGTCACCGTTGATGTCGTCGATGAACACTCCCATCAGACTTGACGCATAGGCCGTGCCCCCGTCAAACACATCTTCGCCGGCGCGACTCCACAACGTGGTCCGCTCGCGTCCAGAATAAATGAACCACCTTCCGACCGTGGCGCCGTCGGCGACAAAGCCGGGGTCGCCGATGAACAGATCCGCCCAGCCGTCGCCGTCGGCGTCGCCCGTGGCCACGCTCACGCCGAACTGAACCGACCCGCCCGGCGGCTCGATGACCAGCGGCATGCCGGACTGAGCCAGCGCGGGCGCGACCAGCGCCGCCAACACAACAGACACCATCAGATGCGACAACGATTGGAACAGCCTGCGCAAAAACATGAGATGGCTCCTTCTGCGCGGCCAGGTCTGTGGTGGTTCCGCATTGGTTGGGGCCGAAAGCTCAGCCCGGGCGGTGTTGCCGGCAGGGGGTGCCGGACGAAAGGCCGCGCTCGTCCGGAGCCTATCCTGAATGCCTCGGCCGAGCAAGTTCACGGTAGCACGTTCCGGTCAGAAACTGGACGCCCCGGGCTTCGAGATGACAAGGAATTCATCATGTCCAATCGGCCGCGCATCAAAGTCGGCGATCCGGCTCCGGACTTCACCCTGCCCGATGCGCAGGGACGGGCCGTGCGCCTGCACGATTACCTCGACTCGGGCTGCGTGGTGCTCTTTTTCTATCCAAGGGACGGCTCGATGGGCTGCACGCGGCAGGCCTGCTCGTTTCGCGACGGGCACGAAGCCTTCGCCGACGCCGGCGCGACGGTGATCGGCATCAGCAGCGACACGAGCCAGTCGCACGAGAGCTTCGCCCAGCGCCACCACCTGCCCTTCACGCTGTTGAGCGATCGCGGCGGCAAGGTGCGCCGCCTGTTCGGCGTGCCGCGCACCTTCGGCCTGCTGCCCGGCCGGACGACGTACATCATCGACCGCCGCGGCGTCGTGCGGCACATCTTCGATTCACAGTTCCGCCCGACGGCGCACGTTGAAGAAGCGCTGCGCCTCGTGAGGCAACTCAACGATGAGGCGCGACCGGAGTGAATTGAGCTCGCGGCACATGTGATGCGCTCCTAAGGCTGCACAACTTGCAGCTGCATCACGTTGCTCGTGATGGGCCCGCGGCCGGGGTCGTTGACGTCCAGCGCCTGGAGCCAGACGGGGCCGAGTGGCATGTTGAGCGGCACCTGCACCGTAAAGTGCGCCACGCGCTTAGGGTCGGTGATGGCCGCGCCGAGGCGGTAGATGCGCTGATCGAGATCGATGCAGATGCCCAGTTGCGGCACGAACGTGCACCCGTTACCGGTGATGGAGCCGAGCAGGTGCACCGTGCGCCCCGGCGTGCCCCCGCCGACGGTGAAGTCGTAGGGCTCACCGACGGAAACTTCGTAGTTGTCGCGGCGCCGCTCAAAGTTGAGCAGCAGGGGGCTGCCGCCGAAGACGGGCACTCCATTTCCACCCGAACCGATGATGAGATCGTCCGCTCCGTCGCCGTTCACGTCGGCCATCGCAATCTGATCCGCCGAGTTGAGGTCACCGCCCGTTCCGACGATCGAGTGCAGCACGCGGCCGGTGAGCGGGTTGACCACATCGATGCCGAAGCTGCTGCCGTATCGTGCGGCGGCGAGGTCCGGGCGACCATCGGCGTTCACATCGCAGAACAGCAAAGTCCGTCCCCAGTCCGTTCCAGGGAGAGGTGCCAGATACGAGACGACCGTTTCACCCGTTGCGCCGGAAAGGATCATGATCGTGTCACGACTCGACACCCACAAAGCCACATCGGGCACATCATCTCCGGTGAGGTCGACCCCGGCTGCAAGCCCCGCGCCAGCGACCAGCCCGACAGGCTGAATGACCTGCCACAGCGCCTTGCCGTTGGCGCCGGAGACGGCAAACTGCCGGCTTGTGAGAAAGTTGCCAAAGCCTCCCTGGTAGGTCGCGAGGATGAGATCGGGTACGTGATCGCCATTGAGATCGCCGGTTCCAGCCAATCGGCGCGTCGACCAGTCGCCCGGCGGGTCGATGGCAAGCAGCAGATCAGCTGTGGCGCCGCTGCGCACGTAGGTCAGTCCACGCGATTCGAGCTTGCCGGTATAGGCGAAGTCATCAACGTGATCGCCGTCGAGATCGCCGATTCGCGCCACGTCGTAACCGAGGTCTTCCCCACGCTCGCCGACGTACTGGCGAATCAACTCACCCGTCCGCCCCGAATAAATCTGCACGACGCCAGCGAATTGCCTTGCTTCGTGCAGGCCGAGAAGCACATCGTCGCGACCATCGCCATCGAGATCGGCAATGAAGGTCACACTGGCGTCGGGCTCGAATACCCCGCCATGGGGCTCCGAACCGAGCACGCTCCAGAGCAGCGAGCCGTCGCGGCCGCTGTACATGGACCAGCGGCCGACCCACTCGCCATCCCGTTTGACGCCCGGATCGCCAACAAAGATGTCGGGGAGGTCATCGCCATCGGCATCGCTACCGCTGGCAAGTACGCGCCCGAAGCTGACTGCGCCTTCGGGTGGCGTAATGGTGTATGGCAGTCCGTCCTGCGCCAGTGCGGATGCGGAGGATCCGATGAGAACCAGAACCCCGTATGTAAACACGGCAAGCGAAACAGAGCGCCGAAGCGTGTACTTCATGATTGTCTCCGTCAGCGGTGCTGGTCAGTCCGTTACTTCGAGCTGCATCACGTTGCTGGTGATGGGGCCGCGCGTCGGGTCGGCGGGATCGACGGCCTGGAGCCAGATGGGGCCGCGGGGGATGCGGGTCGGAATGTCGACGGTGAAGTGTGCGACGCGATCGGAATCAGTCGTTGCATGACCGAGGTTGTAGATGCGTTGATCAAGATCGATGCAGATGCCCAGTTGCTGGATGAAGGTGCAGCCGTTGCCGGTGATGGAGCCGAGCAGGTGAATCACGCGGCCCGGTTTTCCGCCGCCGACGGTGAAGTCGTAGTACTGGCCGGGGGTGATGTCGTAGGTGAAGACGCGCTGGGCGAAGTCGAGCAGCAGCGGACTGCCGCCGATGACGCGCACGCCGCCGCCGCGCGAGCCGATAATGAACTCATCCGCCCCGTCGCCATTCACGTCGGCGACCGTCATCTCGTTTCCCGCCCACAAGTTGATCACTCTTGCCCAAACGCCGACTCCCGAGTGGATGACCCTTGCTGTCGATGGGATCAGGGCATCGACGGCAAAATACGTGATGCCGAGAGACATGCCAACGACTTCGCTTCGCCCGTCTCCATTCACATCCGCCAACGCAAGCGTGCTGCCCCAGTAATGCGAGTATTCGTTGTCGGGAAGGGGAATAAGCCCAAGACGCTCTCCGTCCGCTCCCGAAAACACGGCGACGCCGATCTCGTAGAACTGCTGCCAGGTGGCAATGTCAGGTATTCCATCGCCACTCAGATCTCGTCCGGCCGCCATCGACCAGCCGAAACTGCTCACGGCGCGCGGATTGAGCTGCTTGACGAGGTATCGCCCGGTGCGGCCGGAGACGGCGAACAGCCCGCCGTAGGTCGGGGCCCCCGGATAGCCTCCAATGAACGTGCCGATGACGAGGTCCGACACGTCGTCTCCGTCCATATCGCCGCCATCGACGATGCGCCGCGGTTTCCATGGCGGTGGTGGGGTGATCTGTCGAATCACCTCGCGCGTGGCGCCGCTGCGCACGATGACAAAACCCGCATCTTCCGCGCGAGCGACGTAGGCGTAGTCGGGTACGCGATCTCCATCGATGTCACCCACGCCCGCGACATCGCGGCCCATCTGGTCGAGTGGTTCAGCGCCCATGTACTCGGCTAACAGGACTCCCGTCGCGCCGGAGTAGATCTGCACGAGACCGCGCGATTCATTCGCCTGGCGCAGGCCGATGATCACGTCATCGCGATCGTCGCCGTCGATGTCGCCGATGAAATCGGCGCGGGTGTACGGTTCATCCTGCTGAGCCTGCGGCCGATTGCCCGCCGCGGACCAGAGGAGCGATCCGTCGCGGCCGCTGTACATCGCCCAGCGGCCGATCCAAAGGCCGTTTTCCATTACGCCGGGATCGCCGACGAATATGTCGGGCCGTTGGTCTCCGTCCGCATCGCCGCCGCTGGCAACCACGCGTCCGAAACTGACTGCGCCTTCGGGTGGCGTAATGGTGTACGGCAGGCCGTCCTGCGCCATTGCCGTTGCGGACGATCCAATGAGAACAAGAAGGCTGGACACCAGTCCATCATGCCATGCCGTGCGCTGAAGTCTGCTCTTCATGGTTGTCTCCGTCAAGAGTTAATTTCAGTCGACGACTTCGAGCCGCATCACGTTGCTGGTGATCGGGCCGCGACTCGGGTCGGCGGGATCCACGGTCTGGAGCCAGACAGGGCCGAGTGGAATGTTGAGCGGCACCTGCACCGAAAAGTGGGCCACGCGCTCGGGGTCGGTGACCGCCGCGCCGAGTCGGTAGATGCACTGATCGAGATCGATGCAGATGCCCAGTTGCGGGATGAACGTGCACCCGTTGCCGCTAATCGAGCCAAGCAGGTGCATCGTGCGCCCCGGCGTGCCCCCGCCGACGGTGAAGCCGTAGGGCTCGCCGCGAGTAAGGTCGTAGTTCGTGATGCGGCTGACCAGGTTGAGCAGCAGGGGGCTGCCGCCGAACACCTGCACGCCGCTTCCGACTGAGCCGATGACGAAGTCGGCGGAACCGTCGCCGTTCACATCGGCCACAGCCATCTCGTTGCCGAAGTAGTAGGAGAACCAATGACTCGGATTCAATCCCTCCGCCCAGTGGAGAATGCGGGCCGTGCGCGGATTGACGACATCCAGGCCGAATCGCCCGTCCGACAGTCGCATGCCAACGAGGTCGAGTTTGCCGTCGGCGTTGACGTCGGCGAGGGCCATGTTGGAACCCCACTTGTTGCCGATGCTCGGTGGGATATGTGATGCGACGATGTGGCCGCTGGCGCCGCTGATGACGACGATCTTCTCGTCGGGCCACCGACGCGAAAGCACGTCGGGAACGTTGTCGCCGGTGAAGTCGGTTCCGGTAGTGATGTTGAATCCGAACCCCCAGTCCGCCTGAACGTTGTTCCACAGCAGTTCGCCGGTTCGACCCGAAAAGGCGAACACCTCTCCCGCCATCGCATTGCCGCTTGGGATTTTTCGCGTACCGACCACGATGTCCGAAATCGTGTCGCCATCGAGGTCGCCGCCGTCGCGAACCTGACTGGCCGGGTATCGACTGGCCGGGCTTTGCAGCAGCGGCACGCCGGTGGCGCCGTTGTAGACGACGACCGACCCCGGCGTCTGCGCATCAGTGATGATGGCGAATTCGGGAACCCGATCGCCATTGAGATCGCTCAGGCCGGTGACGTCTTTTCCGAATTTGTGCTCAGGCCCCGCGCCGGCGTATTCGAAGATCCGATCGCCGGTGCGTCCGGACAAGACGTACGCGACGCCGGCGCGCGAGTCGGCCGTTGGCACCCCGACGATCAGTTCGGCGCGCTCATCTCCATCGAGATCATCGATGAACGCGCCCACGATGTTGTACTCCTGAAAGCTCTCGCACGGCCGCTCGCCCGTCACGCTCCAGATCATCGACCCATCCGCGCCGCTGAAGACGAACCACCGGCCGACAACTCCGTTCTGATTCGCGTACGCCGGATCGCTCACGAAGATATCAGGTAGCCCGTCGCCATCAATATCGCCGCCGCTCGCGACGGAGCGGCCGAAGTCCACGGAATCCTGGGGCGGCTCGATCGTGTACGGCAGACCGCCCTGGCCGAGGGCCGGCCCGGCGATCACGGCACCGAAGACCAGCGCCGCCATGCTGTTGCCGATTCGCTTGGCCGCATGAGACTGCAGGGTCGCCGCCATGACCGACTCCTTCTTTCCGATTGAATTTGCCTGCCAGGCGCCATCGAGGCAAAGCGCGCCCCGCCGGCTCCTGGCCATGATACTGGATTGTCGCAAAAACCGCAAGAGAAAAGCGGACCCCCACGGCCGGGGCTCGAGAATTCGGCCCCGCCACGAACTCCCATTCGCCCGCGCGCGGCGGCGCGGTTCCACGTGAGTGTCAGATTGGGCGGAAACGTCCGCCGGAATCGCCCAGCCGCAGCCAGTATACTGCGCCCCTTGCGGCACGACGCCGCCGGCAGGAGGAAGCGCCATGCCCATGCTCGATTTGCGTTCGCAGGCTGTTCGTCGGGACCCGGCGGCGATGCTCAGGCATCTTCAGTCGTTCAATCTCGATCTCAAGTTCTCCGCGGGGATCTGGTTTTTCTCGCCGGCACATAGCCGCTTTCACGCGAAGTACCAGCCGGATCGCACCATCGAGGAGCGACTGGACATCGCGGCGACGCTCGCGGACCACGGCCTGGGCGCGCTCGAAGCGCATTACCCCAACGAGATCAACGAAGACAACGTCGAACTGTGGAAGGCGTTCAGCCGCGACACGGGCATTCGATTGCTGACCGTCATTCCGCTGCTCTTCTGGGATGAGCAGTTCGAGTGGGGTTCGCTTTCGAGCCCGCTCAAAGAGCCGCGGCGCAATGCGATCGAGCGCACCAAGGGTGCGCTGCGGATGAATCGTCAACTTGACACGGACTTTGCCGTGGTGTGGCCGGGCATCGACGGGTATGAGAATCCGTTCGGCGTGGACTTTGCGGCGATGCGCGATCGGTTTGCCGAAGGTCTGGCCGAGGCGATGGACGCCGAGCCGGGCGTGCGCATTGCGTTCGAGCCCAAACCCTACGAGCCGCGCGGCCGGATTCTCTATGGCACGACGCCCGAGGGCGTGCTGCTCGGCCAACAGGTTGAGTTGATGCTCAAGGCGAAAGAGAATCGCCGCCTGCTCGATGATGGCCACAAACTCGTCTGCATGAATCCCGAAGTCGGCCACGTGCTCATGGGCTTTGAAGACCTCGCGTATGCGTTCAGCTGGCCGCTCAGCGAAGGTAGGCTCGCGCACAGTCACTGGAACAGCCAGCCGCTTGGCAACTACGACCAGGATCTCAACGTCAGTGTGCTTTCACCCGAGCAGACCGAGGCATTGCTGTACACGATGAAGATGTACGGCTATACCGGGTATTTCGGCATCGACATCAACCCGGAGCGCATGCCGGTCGAAATCGGTCTGCGCAACTCGATGGATGCCTTGCGGGCCGCCAATGATCGCATCAACGGGCTGGATCATGAGGCGATTCTCTTCTCGCACGAGCACCCGGATGAGTCGCGCGGCTGGCTGGAGGCGCACCTGATCCGCGCGCGGGCGGGCCACGCCGCGTCACTGCGGCCGGTGAAGCGGCCATTATGAGACGCGCGGCTGCATCGTCGCGCGGCGATGGCATAGGGTGAATCCCTGTACATCTTCCAAAACCACGAAACCGCCGAGACATCTGCAGCGCATCTCCCATCAAATGCGAATGAAGAGCGTTCGACAGCGCCCGGCGCCGTCGAGCCGGTCCGCTTGCGGCGGGCCTCCAGAACACCATTCGATCAACCTTCTGATGGGAGAACCCCTGATATGCCATTGAAGAATCTGTCCCTCGTCGCCGCCGGTGTCATCGCGCTCGCCGGCGCCACTGGCACTCTGGCCGCCCTGCCTCCGTGCGGCCCCGAGGGCGGTAATCCATTTCTCGCCTTCGCGCTCGACGGCAGTCGCCTGCTCACCTGGCGCGGAACGCCATACCCGAACTACTTCGTGACGATGGGGCTCAAGAACCTCGACATCCCGGGCTTCATGCTCATGGAAAGCGGCGGCAACCTCATCGCCTCAAAGGACGAAGGCTGCTCGTGGTCGCTCGTGGCCACGCTGGGAATCGACCAGTGGCCACTCAACATTGCTCCCACGCCAGGCGGCGGGGCGTACGCCTTCGGCGTGAATCGCAGCACGCTGTATCGCGTCGACTACGATGGCCAGGACTTCAGCGCCACGCCGCTCCGCTCGCCGACCGGCAGCATCCTCGGCCTCGGCGCCGATCCGTTCAATCCCAGCCACGTCCGCCTTTCTTCCGACCGCGGGCAGATCTACGACTCGATCGACGGCGGCGTTTCGTGGAACCCCGTTGGCGTGACGCCGCCCGCGGGCAACCTGACCTATCGCATGGCCTTCGATCCCAACGACCTGGATCACGCCCTGTTCGGCGGCGCGACCAGCGGCGGCTGGGTCACGTTCGACGGCGGTCAGAACTGGACGCCTTGCCTGGGACTCTCCGAAACCAACGGCCCCGTGAACCTCTTCAACGCGGTCATCTCTTCGGTCGATTCCGATTACGTCTGGGTCATGGCGCTCGATCTCGACCAGGCGGACGCCGGCCACCCGTCCGGCGGGCGGCACTTCTATCTCTCCACCGACGGCGGCGTCACGTTTGAACCGAAGGTGGACAACGGCCCGGGCGTGACGATCACCAACGGTCCGGAGATGACCTGCCACCCGACGCGCAAGACGGCGCTCGCGTGGGCGTGGGGCTCGCGCTTCGACGGCATGTACGTCTACCAGTACGACGCGGTGCTCAACCGCCTCAAGAGCGCGTACAAGGCCGGGTTCATCGCGCGAACCGTCGAGTACTACCGACCCGATCCGCGGCACCTGTACGTCGGACTCGAGGCCCGCTGACCTTCGACCAGTGCCACAACCGAATGCACTTTTTAACGCGACCCGCCGCCCGGCGGGTCGCTTTCGTTCTGCTCATGGCGCGCAGGTGTTTCGCGCCGCGATTCCGGTACGATGTGAGGCAGCCGTCATGGGTCGCCGGCTGCCTGCAAGCGCATCACGTCGCCGGAGGTCCGCCTGGTGATCGAATCGAATCACGCACCGCTTCTCCTCGGCATCGACATCGGCACGACGGGCGCGAAGGTGCTGCTCGTCGATGCGCGCGACGCGAACGCCATCGCGCACCGCACCGTCGAGTATCCGCTGCACATGCCAAGGCCCAACTGGTGCGAGCAGGATCCGCACGACTGGTGGCGCGCTACGGCAACGGCCGTGCGCCAGGTGATGGAGAGCGAGCGCCTCGATCCGGCCCGCATCGCCGGCATCGGCCTGAGCGGGCAGATGCACGGCCTGGTCGCGCTCGATGCCGCGGGCGAGGTGATCCGGCCGGCGATTCTCTGGAACGATCAGCGCACCGCCGCCGAATGCGACATCATCACGCAGCGGCTCGGCGAGCAGCGCCTCATTCAACTCACCGGCAACATCGCGCTGACCGGCTTCACCGCGCCCAAGATCATCTGGATGCAGCGCCATGAGCCCGAGGCGCACGGCCGCATCGCCTCGATCATGCTGCCCAAGGATTACATCCGCTACCGGATGAGCGGAGAGCGCTTCACCGACGTCGCCGACGCATCCGGCACGCTGCTGCTCGACGTGGCGCACCGCGCGTGGTCGAGCGAGATGCTCGACGCGCTGCAGGTGCCGCGCGCCTGGCTGCCGACGGTGACCGAGAGCGACGTAGCCTCGACGCGGCTGGGCGCCGAAGCGGCGCGCGAACTGGGCCTGCTCGCAGGCACGCCCATTGCCGCTGGAGGCGGCGACCAGGCGGCACAGGCCGTGGGCTCGGGCATCGTCGAAGAGGGAATGGTGTGCGTTACCATCGGCACTTCCGGCGTCGTCTTCGCGCCGACGGCGGCCTATCGACCCGAGCCGCGCGGCCGTTTGCACGCCTTCTGCCACGCGGTGCCCGGCATGTGGCACCTCATGGGCGTCATGCTCAGCGCCGGCGGCAGTCTCCGCTGGTTTCGCGATCTGCTCGGCGACGAGTTCAACGAGCACTCGTGCTACCTCGGCAAGGACCCGTACGATCTGCTCACCGAAGAAGCGAGCCACATCGCGCCCGGCGCCGACGGGTTGATCTTTCTGCCGTACCTCACCGGCGAGCGCACGCCGCACAACGATCCCAATGCGCGCGGCGTGTTCTGCGGCCTGTCGCTGCATCACCGCCGGCCGCACCTGGCGCGGGCGGTGCTTGAGGGCATCACCTTCGGCCTGCGCGACAGTCTTGATCTGCTGGTTCAGTCAGGCGTGCAGCCCCGCGAGATCCGCGTGTCGGGCGGCGGCGCGCGGAGCGCGATGTGGCGGCAGATGATCGCCGACGTCTTTGATGCGCCGGTGACGGCGTGCGAATCGCCCCACGGAGCGGCGATGGGCGCGGCGCTGCTCGCGGGCGTCGCCGCCGGCTGCTTCGAGAGCGTGCCCGCCGCGTCGAGCCTGCTCCGCCTCCACGCCCAGTGCACCGCGCCGGGGCCGGCCGCGGCGGCGTACGCGCCGATCCTCGAGCGCTACCGCGGGCTCTACCCGGCCCTTGCGGGCCGCTTCTGATCGTTTGCGCCGGAGTTATCGCGCGTTGCGGCGGGCGCTGGCCGACTGGCGCAAAGTGGATGCCTTTCGCGCCTTTCCACTCCTGTTTGTACCAAACACCCCCGCCGATCATGCCGATGGAATGCCGTGGCGATGCGGCCGTGGCTGCCTCCGCCATCTGCTTCGGGGGTGGAATCATGGCCGGAAAGCCAACAGAAATCCTGCTCAGCGAGTTCGCCGACGATCCGGACATGGCCGAACTCGTTGAACTGTTCGTGAGCGAACTGCCCGAGCGCCTCGCCGTGCTCCGCACGGGTCTCGAGTCCAACGCGCTCGAACAGGTGCAGCGCATCGCGCACCAACTCAAGGGCGCCAGCGGCGGCTACGGCTTTCCGCTCATCGGCGACTGCGCCGCCCGCGTCGAGGCTGCTGTGAAGACCGGCGCCGCCCTCGACCAGATCCGCCGCTGCGTCGATGAACTGTCCGAACTGTGCAATCGCGCCGCCTCGACGTGAATCAATCCCACGGCCCGCAGGATCCTCGCCAAAGATGACCGGCAACAACGAACGATCACGCGTGCTCATTGTGGACGACTCCGTCGACATCCATCGACTGCTCAAGATCAGGCTGCGCGATCAAAACCTCGACATTATCACCGCTTCGACCGCGGCCGAAGGGCTTCGCCTGGCGCGGGAAGTGCTGCCTGAACTGGTGCTGCTCGACATCGACCTGCCTGACAAATCCGGCTTTGAAGTGCTCGGCGATATCAAGTCCGACCCGGCGACCCACGACCTTGCCGTCATCTTCGTTTCCGGCTCGGTGGACAGCCAGGACAAGGTGCGCGGCTTCGACTTGGGCGCAGTCGATTATGTCACCAAGCCCTTCGACATGGCGGAACTCCGAGCCCGCGTGCGCTCCGCGCTGCGCACGCAGCGCCTGGTGCGGATGCTGGCCCAGCGGGCCCACCTCGACGGGCTGACGGGGCTGTGGAACCGCGCCCATCTCGACGTGCGCCTGAGCGAGTGTGTCGATGCCGCGCGCCGCCACGGCCGCCACCTCTCGCTGGTGATGGCGGACATCGATCACTTCAAGGAACTCAACGACACCTACGGCCATCCCTTCGGCGATCACGTCCTGCAGGAAATGGCGAACATGCTTGAGGAGATCGCGCGATCGGAAGACATCGTGTGCAGGTACGGCGGGGAAGAGTTCGCGGTCATCCTCTGCGAGACGGACCATGTCGAAGCGCGAGGCGTTGCGGAGCGATTCCGCAGCCGAATCGAAGGCGCCATCTGGCAGGAGCATGAGCAGCTGCGCGTCACGGCTTCGTTCGGCGTGTCCAGTCTTTCGCTGCTCACGATCAAGTCGCCCGAGGCGCTGCTCAACTCGACGGACACGGCCCTCTATGAAGCCAAGCGCACCGGCCGCAACCACGTCGTCGTCGCCGGGCCGCAGGAAAAGGTGCGCCTCAACGCGCCGCACTCGCGCTCGGCGTGATCAGTCCCCGGCGCCCGGTTGCCGGCGATGGGCCCGACGGATCTCTGCGAGGCGTTCGCTCAGGCGTGCCTCAAAGCCGCTCATGGTCGGCTCGTAATAGACCTTATCTACACCCAGGTGCTGGCCCGCGACGATGCCCCCTTCGTGGTCGTGCGCGTATTCGTAGCCCTCGCCGTGCCCGAGTTTGGCGCTGCCCTTGTAGTGCGTGTCGCGCAGGTGCAGCGGCACTTCGATCGTGCGGCCCTTCTTCACATCGCTGCAGGCGCTCCAGATCGCCATGGCCGAAGCGTTGCTCTTGGGCGCCACGGCCATGTAGATGGCCGCCTGCGACAGCGTGAGCTGCGCCTCGGGCCAGCCGATGCGCTCGACAATGTCGTACGCCGCCGCCGCGACCTGCAGGGCCCGCGGATCGGCATTGCCGATGTCTTCGCTCGCCAGGATCGCGATGCGCCGGGCGATGAACAGCGGATCTTCGCCTGCGACCACCATCCGCGCCAGCCAGTACACCGCCGCATCGGGATCGCTGCCGCGCATCGACTTGATGAACGCGCTGATGATGTCGTAGTGCTCATCGCCCGTCGCGTCGTAGACGATCGCCTTGCGCTGGATCGACTCCTCGGCGACGCGCAGGTCGATCACCAGTGATCCGCTGGCGGCTTCGCGATTCTCCTCACTCGCCGTGGACAGCACCGCCACTTCGAGTGCCCCCAGCGCCCGCCGCGCATCGCCGTCGGACATCAGGGCCCAGTGGTGGATTGCCTCGTCGCTCACCTGCAGATCGAGCACCCCGTAGCCGCGCTCGCGGTCTTGGATGGCGCGCCGGACCACCGACTCGACGTCTTCGATCGTGAGCGGTTCGAAGCGGAAGACCGTACTGCGGCTGACGAGCGCCGAGTTGACCGCGAAGTAGGGATTCTCGGTGGTGGCGCCGATGAGGATGATGATGCCGCGCTCGACGTCATTGAGCAGCACATCCTGCTGGGCGCGGTTGAAGCGGTGGATCTCATCGAGAAAGAAGACCGTGCGCTGGCCGTTGAGTTCGATGGCGCGCGCCGCCTCATCGATGACGCGCCGCACTTCCTTCACGCCCACCATCGCGGCGTTGGCCCGTTCGAAGCGGCTGCGCGTCGTCTTCGCCAGAACCTCGGCCAGCGTCGTCTTGCCCGTGCCCGGCGGGCCGTGCAGAATCAGCGACGTGAGCCGGTCGGCATCGAGCATGCGCCGCAGCAGTTTGCCCGGACCCAGAAAGTGCTGCTGACCGACGAATTCATCGAGCGTGCGCGGCCGCATGCGGACCGCCAGCGGCTCGACCTTCCGATGCGCCTCCCGCCGCCGCGACTCCCAGAGATCCGCCATGCACGATTGTACGAGCAGGCGGATGCGAAAGAGCCTGCCGCGTCATTACATTCTCAGACCGCCCAGCCGCAGCATGCACCGCAGGGTGTCCACCGGGTCATCAGTGGTCCGCGCCTGGTGGAAGCCCATGCCCCGCGCGTGAAAGTCGCGCCGCAGCGAATTAGTATGCTCGCGCACGAGGCGCTGGTAGTCGCGCAGCACGCTGGGCGCGTGCGAGCGCACGGCCAGACCGGTCTCGTCATCGACGAATCGCCCGCCCCCCAGGCCGCGCAGGTCCATCTCCTCTGCCGTGAGCACCTGCAAGGCGACGACGTCGCAGCCGGCGTGCGCCATCGGGTGCAGGCTTGGTCGCAATTCGTCGCGCTCGACAAGAAAGTCACTCAGGATCACCACTACGCGGCGCTGCGGCAGCAGCCGCTGCGCCGCCAGCAGGCAGTCGGGCAGACGGGTCAGGCCGGCCGGCGCCGTGCCCTCCAGCTCGTGAATGATTCGATGCAGGTGCTCCATGGTGCCGCCCGCGGGCATCGCACTGACGATGGATTCGCCCGCGAGCGCCAGCGCAGCGCGGTCGCCCTGGCGCACGGTCACCATCGCCAGCGCCGCCGCCAGCATCGCCGCGTATCGGTATTTGCTCAGCGGCGAGGCGGCGCCGACGAAACCCATCGACGCCGAACAATCCACGATGAGTTGCACCGTCAGGTCGGCGAAGCGCCGGTGCCGCCGCACGTAGAGCCGGTCGGTTCGCCCGTAGAGCTTCCAGTCCACGCGGCGCGCGTCGTCGCCCGGTACGTACATGCGATAGTCGAAGAACTCCGTCGAGCCGCCGCGCTGCGGCGTGGCGTGGCGACCCTGGCGCAGCCCATCGACGAGAGTGCGAGCGATCACGTGCAGATCTCCGAGACGATCGATCGTCTCGAGAAAGTGCCGCACGTCATCGCGTCGCGGCTGTTCGCGCTTCTGGGCCAGCGCTGCCATCAGCCGACCTCAACCGAGTCGAGGTGATACGTCACGCCGCGCTGGCGCAACTGCTCAATGACGAACTCGAAGAGCCCCGGTTCGCGCCCGAGGAACTCCGGCGGATTGACCCCCGGCCTCTTGAACGCGCCCTCCGCCACCCGCCTCGCGATGATCGTATTGGGCAGCGCGGTGGTGCGCGACATCGACGTGCACCCGCTGGTGCGGTCGAACACATCGAACAGATCCAGCGTGTGCCGCACGCGCCGTGTGCCGCGCAAGCCCTCGACGATCACGCGCATGACGGTCAGGTCCTCCTCGCCCGGCTCATAGGTCCACTTGGGAAAGAGCAGGGCGGTTGTCACGTCAATCGGCTTGATCCTGGTGCGCTGGGCGCCGACTTCAATCGGCTCGTGGCTGAAGAGCCCGAGGTGGCGCAGCACGCGCATGAGCTCAATGTGGCCCGGGTAGCGCAGCGTCTTCTCGACCATGTTCGGCGCGCCGATGGTATGGGCCAGGCTGCGCAAGCCGTCGGTGTTGAATGCTTCGAGTGTGCCGATGCCGTCGAAGTCGAGCAGCTCCGGCTCGCTGAGTGCGTCACGCACAACCACCTGCCCGTTCTCGACGATGCGGCTGGGCCGGGTGTATTCTTCGATCACGTCGGCAGGCGAGAAACCGGCCTTGTATTCGAAGGGCCAGCGCCGCTCGCGCGGCAGGCCGCCGACGTAGATCTTCACCGACTCGATGTCGTCGAGTTGGGACTGGGCCCAGCCGACGAACATATTGGACATGCCCGGCGCCACGCCGTTGTCCACCACCGCCGTCACGCCTCGCTCCCTCGCGAGTTGATCGAGTTCGATCGCATCCTCGGGCATGAACGAGATGTCGCAGTAGTTCCTGCCGGCTTCGATGACGGCGCGCAGGGTCTGAAATCCGATGGCGCTCGACAGCGCGCCCAGCACGATGTCGTAGCCGCCCACCAGTTCGCGCACGGCCGCGGCGCTGGAGAGATCCGCCTGCAGCGTGCGGACGTCGGGCACGCGCCGGGCGAGGCGCTGCAGCGCCGGCTCGCGCTGGTCGGCGACGGTGACGTCAAAGCGGCTGTCGGCAGCGAGGTCGATGGCCATGACGCTGCCCACCATGCCGCCGCCGAGAATGATGGCCCTGTTCATCTTTCCACCTCAGTGTCCACCGCGTGCAGCGCTACTGCTTTTCTGACTGCCCGTTGAGCATAGTCAGCAGCCGCGGCCGAAGCGGGTGCGCGAGATCGCACGCGAGGGCGGCAACGATGGCGCTGGCCAGCAGCGGCTCGTTGAGCCAGCCCGAGACGAAGAAGACCCCGGCAAGGGCGGCCTGCGCCGCCGCCGCGTCGATGAGCGGCATCGTGCCGACCCACGCGCTGCGCCACGGCCAGCCGAGCCAGCGCAGCGCGCTGGCCAGGCCAAACCATCGCGCATCGCCGCCGACGAGGACGCCGAGCACGAGCGGGCCGATCATGGAGAAGGCGAGCAGGTCGACGTTCACGACCAGCAGCGCCGCCAGTATCGCGGGAAGCGCCAGGCCAAGCAGCGCCCGCCGCGCCCGCGACGGCAGAAGTTTCATCGCCACGCCCAGCGCCGCGCCGACCAGCAGCGCGATTTGCGCTTCGCCCGGCGCCAGGGCGCTCGACGGAGCGTCGGCGAGCACCGCCGTCACCGCCGCGACAAAGCAGATAAACCACACGACGAAGGCGATGTTGACCAGGCGGTTGCGCGCTCCGACCGGCGCCAGCACGGCGATGGCTGTCGATCCATCCTCGCGCGGCAGCGGGAGAGTCGCGGCCGCTCCTACCACCGAAAATGTCAGCCCCAGTGCGATCGCCTGCGAGCGAGTGCCCTCGAATGCGAACACCACCGCCAGGCCGATGATGCCGCAGGTGATCGTGATCATCCACAGCGCGGCAAAGAGGCTCTCCGACCACGAGGCCGGCCGGCGCGAGCGCGGCGAGCAGGCCACCAGCAGCGTCAGCGCTGCAATGGCCAGCGTCTGCATGCGCCACCGCTGGTGCTGCCGCATGGCCGCTTCGTGCGCGGCTGCCGCCTCCTTGCGCTCGGTGCGGTGCTGTGCAAGCAGTTCGTCGATGGCGATTTCGGAAACGTCCGTGGCCTGAAGCGCTTCGACGTCCGCGCCCTGGCGGCTGCGCAACTTCTCCAGCGCCTGGCGCTCGGCCGCGCCGCCGACGAACCAGCGTTCATGAACATCGGGCGCCGCGCGGCCGAGCACCGTCGCGCCGACGAGCACGCCGGCGACAAGCCCACCGACGATCGCCGCCCGCGCCAGACCTGCAGCGCGCAGCAGCAGCGTCAGCAGCACGGCAGCTGCGGCGGGAATCAGGATGGCGAGAATCGGTTCGACGGCGGGCATCGCACGTCAGGACGCTCGCTTGTCGCGCGTGAGTTCGGCGTAGGCGTTGTGGTTGTGGATCGACTCGAAGTTCTCACTGCGCACACGATACCAGATGATGCGATTGTCGGCGTTCAACGCCGTCGCCGCGTCGCGCACGATGTCTTCGACGAACTTGGGTGAGTCGTACGCCGCCTCGGTGACGAACTTCTCATCGGGCCGCTTGAGCACGGAGTAGACCTCCGCGCTGGCAGATTTCTCGAGAATACTCACGACGTCCTCGATCCACACCTCGCCCTCGAAGCGCACCTCGGCGGTGATCTCGCAGCGCTGGTTGTGCGCTCCGTAGCGGCTGATTTCCTTGCTGCACGGGCACAGGCTCGCCGCCGGCGCCGCCACCTTCATGACGAAGTCGTCGGACCCGTTGCTGGCGCATTCGAACGTCACGCGGTAGTCCATCAGCCCCGGCTGCTTCGAGACCGGGGCGAGCTTTTCGATGAAGTAGGTGAACTCGACGCGAATGTGCGCGTCCTTGGCATCCAGCCGCTGCCGCAGGTCCTGGCACATCGAGATGATCTGCTCGGGGCGGATGCAGTCGCGATGTTCGTTGAGCGACTCGAGAAAGCGGCTCATGTGCGTGCCCTTGCGATCGTGGGGCAGCGAGACGTACATGTCGATGGTGGCGACGGTGGTCTGCGACTTGCCGCAGGGCATGCGCAGGGTGATGGGATAGACGACGTTCTTGACGCCCACCTTGTCGATGGCCAGGCGGCGCGAATCGGCGAGGCTCTGGACATCGACCATGGGCTTGTCGAGGGTCGCCGCGGCGGCGCTGCCGCGAGTCGTTGGTGCGTTCATGTACGGCTCCTGATGTGGCCGCGCACCGCCCCGAGTCACTCGGTCCCACCGCGCGGATTCAGTGGATGTTAGTCGAAAGCGGCAAAACCATCCATGCAATGCCGCTTGGGCCGCGCTCGGGCGGCCGCTTTCAGGCCCTTCCCCGTGAAAATCAGCCGCCATTCGACGCGGCCGTCAGCCCCGCGGCGCGGGCTCGGTCGCCGGATGATGCTCGGCTCCGAAACTTCGCGCCAGGCCGATGCCCAGCGCGGTGCCGAACGTACCCGCGCCGATGGCGTCGAGCGGCATGAGCCGGCCCAGCGCCAGGAAGTTGCCCACTGCCAGCCGGGCCACGGCGTCGTCGGCGCTGATCATCATCGTCAGCAGCGCCGACGCCGCGCCGACCACCGCCGGCACGACGAAGAGAATCGAGGCGTTGCAGCGCGGCCAGATGAGCCGCGTCACCATCGTCGCCAGCGCGCTGCCCGCCGCGAAGCCGAACACGGTCTGGCCCTTGGCCTCGGTGCGCAGAAACACCCACGCCAGCGCCAGGCCGAGCACGATGTTGACCGCCAGCGCCTTGATGCTCGTCGGGCTGAAACGGTTCTCCTGATTTGGATACTGGTTCGGGCTCACCTTCACGTGCAGGGCCATGAGCACCGCAACGGGGGCGGCCCAGAAGCACGTTTCGATCGCGAACTTGAAATACATGGAGCCGAAGCCGCCGCCGAACTCATCCATGTGGCGCAGGATGTCGTCGATCGCCGTGCCGCGCCGCGCGACGATAACCCAGCACAGGCCGTACATGAGCATGCCGGTGTAGCGGTTGGTGACCCGGCCGACGACCAGCGAGATCACGCCAAAGGCGATCATGCCCAGCACCGCTGAGAGCAGCGCCCCGCCGAGCGGGCTCGCAACCGACAGCGGCGCGCCGATCCACCCGTCGCTCGTGTGCATGCCGTGGAGCACCCACGTGGCGGCGGGCCAGGCAATGACCGCGCCCGTAATCACCGCCACCCACTGTTTCAAGGCGTCAAACATGTCGGGGAGTCTAACGCGCTCAGAGGACCGATCCAAACTGACGACGGCATGACCTCGGGTCGCTTCCATACTCGCGCTTTGGCCGCTGCGCCTCAGAACACCAATTCCCCGCCGAAGAACAGACCGGCGATGCGGCCGTCCCATCTGTACGGCTGGCTGCCGTCGTCGGCTTCGATATCCACATCCATGTGCCGGTAGCCCAGTTGCAGGCCGAAGTTGTTCAGCACGGTGTAGTGAATGCTGAACTGCAGGTCGAACGCGCTCAGATCGCCGTGGGCCGAAGCGCCGATGCCGTAAGTGATCGTTACGCCCACGTCCCACCGGCCGCGCGTCGCGATGTCCGGCCCGATGCCTATGGCCAGGCGCCCGCCGGCGCAGGCGATCGCACCCCATTCGTCGAAGGCGACCGTCGGCCCGCCCCCAATGGCCGTGCGGTGATCGACGTTGATGCCGCGCACGCCGGCGAGCGCGTGCACGCGGATGTCCACCGGCTCGCCGGTGTTGTCCGGCGTGCGCATTGGATAGAGGTTGCCGAAGAAGTCGTAGCCGGCAGTTGCGGCGAGGCTGGTCAGGCCGAAGTCGCTGGTGAGTTCGGTTCCCGCTCCGTAGGACACGCCGTTGATGAGAATGCTCTGGCCCGTGGTCTGGTCGGCGCTGGTTGAGAAGTCAAAGGCGTTGAGCCAGACAAACCAGCGCTCATCGATGAAGATCTCCACGTCTCCGGCGAACGCGGCTTCGTCGTCTTCAAGGCCGAAGAACGTGTCGAGGCGCTGCGTGCCCGAGTTCGATTCGGGGCCGAAGCGCACGTCGCCGCTCAGGGCGGCGTACCACACCCCGGCCGCGGCGCGAACGCGCGTGCGCGCCTCGTCGGCGAGCGTCTCAAGCGACGCGTCGGCGGACGGCTCGTCCTGCGCCTGCGCGATCTGAACCTGTGCGGCGCTGCACATCGCTGCCGCCCAACCCATCCACAGTGCTGCCTTGTTCATGCGCTGCTCCACACACCCGGCCCATCGAGTTCGACAAGAGTAGAGTCTGCCGTGCGCCGCGACCATCGCGCGCGGCACATCGCGGGAGATTCGTCATGGCCGGCGTCGGCGCTGATCCATCACCTCCATTGGGCGGCTCGCTCGAACTCGCCCCGGGTCTGCACGTGCATGACTCGGAGGTGGCCTTCGCCGCGAGCCGGTCGAGCGGGCCCGGCGGGCAGAACGTCAACAAGGTCAACACTCGCATGGAACTGCGCCTGCCCGTGGCGGCGCTGGGCGGCCCGGGCCGGCTGTCGCAGGCCGCGCTCGATCGCTTCCGCCGCCTCGCCGCCGGCCGCATCACCAAGGAAGACGAACTCATCCTCGCCTCAGGCCGGTTCCGTTCGCAGGCACGAAATCGCCAGGCGTGCCTCGATCTGCTTCGCGAACTGATCATCACCGCCCGCGTGCCGCCCAAGCCGCGCAAGGCGACCAAGCCCGGCCGCGGCGCCGTGCAGAAGCGCCTGCGCGAAAAGAAGATCCGCGGCGAAATCAAGCAGCGGCGAAAGAGACCTTCGCGCGAAGAGTAGTACGCCCGTCGCCGAAGACCATCTACCGCAGAGATCGCAGAGAATGGCGGCGGCGATTCTGGATCAAAGCAACTCTGAATCCCTCCGCGTGCTTCGCGATCTCTGCGGTAAGTCGGGTCGAGCCGCGCCGCGCTGCCTCGCTGTCCCGCGATCAGTACCACCCGAACGCCACGCCCAGCAGGGCGACGAACGCCAGCACGTGGATCATCCAAACGATCGCCGCCAGCCACGCCTGCGACCTGGCCGGCATCGCGACGATGCGCTTGCGACGAGCCATCATGAGCAGGGCAAAGCCCCCGCTGAGAAAGCCGAACGTGTCCGTGGCGATGATGAAGCCCGGCGCGCCGCCGTTGCCGGTCAGCGGCGAGACAATGATGGGGATGGCCAGGAACATCGCCGCGATCCCCGAGAACACGCCCGGCACGATCGCCGCGAGGAACCACTTCAGACTCACGTCGCTGGCGCCAACCGTCAGCCGCAGCCGGTGCCGGCACTCGGGGCACACCGGGCGGGTCAGGCCGCGCACGTTGTAGCCGCACACCGGGCAGGGCGCATCGTTGCTCGAGAGGTACTCGAGCAGCAGGCGGTCATTGCGGTCGGATGCGTCGCCAGAGCGAGTCGGGTCCGGCGGCGCTTGCAGTTCAGCCATGACTCACCACCATCGGCATCGGTCTCATGTGATCTTCATCTTCGCCGCGCCAAGCGTAGGCCCTCGCGCCGCTCTCAAACGGCTACCATCCATCGAGTTATGCCCACGACCTCCTACAAGGCCGCCTGCCACGTCAGCGACCTGGCCGACACCGACACGGCCGCGCACGACGCCGTAACGAACGTCGCGTCACAGATGCGCGGCTCCACCGATCTGGCCGTCGTCTTTGCCAGCGGCCATCACGTCAATCGCATCGACACCATTACTTCCACCGTCTACGACCTGCTCGCGCCCTCCACCGTCATCGGCTGCACCGGCGTGAGCATCGCCGGCAACGAGCGCGAACTTGAAAACCAGCCGGGCCTGGTCGTGCTCGCGCTCTCGCTGCCGGGCGTCGAACTGCACACCTTCAGCGACAGCGACATCGACTGGCCGCGTTCGAAGGACGATCCCGAGCGCCTCAAGGCCGCGATGAAGGCGGATCATCCCGATCTGCGCGGCGTGATGCTCCTGGCCGATCCGTTCACGCCCATCATGGGCCTGCTGCCGGCGCTTTCGAGCGTGCTCGAGCGCTCGCTCGATGAGCCGGCCGTTCCGATGTTCGGCGGGGTGGCGTCGGCCGGGCGCCAGGCGGGCGATAACCGCCTGCTGCGCAATGATGAGATCCGCAACGGCGGGCTCATCGGCCTGAGTTTCACCGGGGCCGTGCGCATCGAGACCCTGGTCAGCCAGGGCTGCCGGCCCATCGGCCGGCCGATGGTCATCACCGGCGCCAAGCGCAACGTCATCGAGTCGCTCGGCGGCAAGTCGGCCATGGCCGCGTTCCAGGAACTCGCCGTCGAACTCTCCGACCAGGAGCGCGAACTCATCCAGGACAAGGGCCTCTTCGTCGGCCGGGTCGTGAGCGAATACCGCGAGCACTTCGGCCGCGGCGACTTTCTCGTGCGCAACGTCATCGGCGTCGATCGCGATCACGGCTTGCTCGCGGTGAGCGATCTCGTCCGCGTCGGGCAGACGGTGCAGTTCCACGTGCGCGACGCCCAGACGGCGCACGAAGACCTGGAGATGCTCCTCGCAGCGCAGCAGTTTGATGAAGCGCCGCTGGCTGGAATCCTGTTCACGTGCAACGGTCGCGGCACGCATCTCTTTAATGAGGCCGATCACGATGTAACAACGATTCGCCGCGCCATGCCGGGCCTGCCGATTGCGGGCTTCTCCGCGGCCGGCGAAATCGGCCCCGTGGGCAACTCGACATTCCTGCATGGGCACACGGCGAGCATCGCCCTTCTGCGCGGGATCTGATTGCAGAGTTTCGAATTGAAGCAGTTGTCGCCCGAGCGCGTCAGTGCACGCCCTGGTCGGCGAGCCAGCGTTCGGCGTCGATGGCGGCGCGGCAGCCCATGCCCGCCGCCGTGATTGCCTGCCGGTACACCGCGTCCGCCACGTCGCCGGCCACGAACACGCCCTCGATGTTGGTGTTCGAGCGGTGCGCAACGGGCATCTGCACGTAGCCCTTGTCATCGAGCGCGATGCCCGAGCCTTTGAGGAACTTCGTCGCCGGCGTGTGGCCGATGGCGATGAACAAGCCCTTGACGTCAAGTTCGCGCTTGGCGCCGGTGCGCGTGTCGCGCAGGACGATGCCGCTGATCACGCCGTCGCCGAGCACATCGACGACCTGCGAGTGCCACTGCACCTCCACCTTGGGGCTCTCGAGCACGCGCTGCTGCATGGTCTTGCTGGCGCGGAACTCGCCGCGGCGGTGGATGACGTGCACCTTGCTGGCGAACTTGGTGAGATACGAGGTTTCCTCCATGGCCGTGTCGCCGCCGCCGACCACGGCGAGCACCTGGTCGCGGAACGCGGGCAGGGCGCCGTCGCACACGGCGCAGGCCGACACGCCGCCGCCGCTGCGGGCCAGGCGCATCTCATTTTCGAGGCCAAGCCAGTTGGCCACGGCCCCGGTGGCGAGGATCACGCTGTGGGCCTTGACGGTCGCGCCCGACGAAGTGGTCAGGGTGAAGGGCCGCCGGGAGAAATCGCACGATTCGATATCTTCGCCGACGACTCGCGTGCCGAAGCGTTCGGCCTGCTTCTGGAACTTGTCCATCATCTCCGGGCCAGTGACTCCCTCGGGAAACCCGGGGTAGTTCTCGACCTCGGTGGTGAGCATGAGCTGCCCGCCCGGGAGGATGGGGCTCGGGTCGGTCTTGGGCACGCCGACGTAGCAGATGGGGTTGAGATTGGCGCGGGCGGCGTAGATGGCGGCCGTCCACCCCGCCGGCCCTGATCCGATGATGACGACCTTTTCGACGGCGTCTGACGCGTGCTGGTTCATGAGTCCTCAGGATACGGCTGCAGCGGGTGCGGAGTTCGGAGAGCCATCAGCGGCGACGGGCCTGCCGCGCCATCACATCCACGTTGGGAAAGAAGACAATGTCGCACTGGTCGCCCTTTTGCGGCTGCGGCTTGTGCACCAGCGCCTTGCCGAGGTCCTCGGACTGGTCCGGGCCGAAGGAATACAGCAGCGGCCAGAATTCCTCAAGCGTCACCCGCCCCTCGGGCGTGTCGATCGGATAGCCCTCGTGCGAGAAGCGGGGGTCGGTGTTGCGGATCACGGCGTAGTGCAGTTTCACGTCGCCCGATTGATAGAGATCCAGCAGGGTGGTTTCGTAGCTCACGAACGACGGCTGCACCTGGGCGAGGCGGGCCGGCACTTCGCCCTCGGTCATCGCTTCGCCGGGCACGAGTTTGGCCCGCTCGCGCGTGATATAGGCGTGGATCCCTGCCGCCGTCGCCGTGCCGTTGAGTTGCGTCGCCAGCGGGATGCGCAGGTCAAAGAGATTCTGCAGGTCGCGAATGGGCCGCTTGACCGCGGCGTATTCGAGATCGTCAAGCTGCTCGAATTCGGAATCGGGCGCGAGCGAAACGTGCAGCGGCAGGCGCCAGCGGAGTTTCCAGTTGTCCACGGCTTCGCGGAGCGCGACTTCGACTTCGCGCTTGGAGCGGTGCTTGTCTACGACCTGCTGCCAGTATGCTTCCGCCTGGAAGCGGCGCAGCGGCGAATCGAGCGAGTCGAACGTGGCCATGACCTCGGGGAACTTATTTTTGTCCACGCGGTTGTCCGCCCCGTAGATCTGTTCGATCAACTGCTGGCCGATGAGTTCCTCGCCGGTGGGGAGCTGGATGCGCTCGAGGCCGAGGCGCTCGAGTTCGAGGGCGATTCCGCTGAAGTCCGCGATGGTCAGTTTGTCGCGGTAGTACCACATGAAGTCGCGGATCTCGATGAACGCGTCAAGCAGCATTTTCATGCCCAGGTGCTTCTCGTCGTAGAAGCGCCGGTCGCACAACTGCCGGGTCATGCGCGTCATAGCGAGGATCGCCTCGCAGGCGCCGCTCGTGTCGCCATTCTCAGCCCGCCGGAACGCCTCGGCGCGCATCAGCGCGACGAGTTCGCGGTAGCGCGGCAGGTAGGCCTCTTCGCGGTCAAAAAGCAGGTCGTCGCGCAGGTACACCACAAAGTCGCTGATGATCAGGTCGTCATCGACGTTGTGCGTGCCGTACGGCAGGCCGAAGATCTTGCGCTGCGTCGCGTTGGAGCCGCGGCGGTTCTTTTCGAGGATGAGGTTCACCGCCTCCTGCTGGCCGGGTTCGCCCGCCCAGCCAATGGCGTCCTGAAACGTGCTCGACCCGGGATCGAGGCTCGTCATCGCCGCTGCAAGCCGTTCGTCGGCGACGTCGATGAGTTCGTGAGCTTCAAAGTAGATCTTGTACGCCCGCTCGTCCTCGGAGACCGCCAGAATGGGTGCGTTGAGTTCATCGACGAAGCGGCGCTGGTCCTTGTCCTGTGCCAGGCCGATCGCAGGGAGGCTTCCGGCGAGCATCGCGGGGGAGAGAATCCACGCCAAGCCCACCCGCGATCGAATGGGCAGGCGGCGTCGTGGAGTCGAGTTCAGTGCGAGGCGATCAGGCATGGGCGGCGCTCCGGGAAAGGCCCGATCCGGTCCAAAGCACCTCGCCGGGCCTCAAGTTGCGTGGATTGTCATCCTAGCATAGTCAACCGTTTCGGGCGGCGCGACACCGCGCCGGGCCGTGATGACCCGTCTAAACCCGCCGCGCGCCGACAATCTTCCGGCGCCGCGCCGAGGTCGAGTCGAATCAGGTTCTGTTCCTGCATTCCGGAGAATTGCGATGATCGTCGGCTGCCCCAAAGAGATCAAAACCCAGGAATACCGCGTGGGCATGTTGCCGGTTGTCGCGGAGATGCTCGCTCGAGCCGGCCACAAGGTGCTCATCGAGCGCGGCGCCGGGCTTGGCAGCGGCTTTCCGGATGACCTCTACACCGACGCAGGCGCGGTGCTGTGCGACTCCGCCGCCGAGGTCTTCGCCAAGGCCGACATGATCGTCAAGGTCAAGGAGCCGCAAAAGGGCGAACTGGCCATGCTCCGCGAAGGGCAGATCCTCTTCACCTACCTCCACCTCGCCGCCGACAAGGCGCTCACCGAAGGCTGCCTGCGAAGCAAGTGCATCGGCGTGGCCTACGAGACCCTGACCGATGCGCGCGGCCGGCTGCCGCTGCTCACGCCCATGTCCGAAGTCGCCGGGAAGATGTCGATTCAGGAAGGCGCCAAGTACCTCGAGCGCCCCTTCGGCGGGCGCGGCGTGCTGCTGGGCGGCGTGCCCGGCGTCGAACCCGGCCACGTGCTTGTCCTGGGCGGCGGCGTCGTGGGCACCTGCGCCGCGCGAATGGCCGCGGGCCTGGGCGCAAAGGTCACGCTGCTGGACATCAACCTCGACCGCCTGCGCGAACTCGATGAGTGGATGCCCGCCAACGTGACGCTGCGCTACTCCGACGCCCACACCGTGCGCGAGTACCTCGCCTGGGCCGACCTCGTCGTCGGCGCCGTGCTCATCCCCGGCGCTGCCGCGCCCAAACTCGTCCGCCGCGATGATCTCAAACTCATGCGCCCGGGCAGCGTGATCGTGGACGTCGCCGTGGACCAGGGCGGCTGCGTGGAGACGACGCACCCAACGACGCACAACGATCCGGTCTTCGAAGTCGATGGGGTCGTGCACTACTGTGTGGCCAACATGCCCGGCGCCGTGGCGCGCACGAGCACCATCGGCCTCAACAACGCCACCATGCCCTGGACGCTGCGGCTGGCCAACGAAGGGCCAATGGCCCTGGCCCGGCAGAGCAAGGGCTTTGCCGACGCCATCAACGTCGATCGCGGCCGGCTCACCAACAAGCCCGTCGCCGATGCGCACGGCCTGGCGTTCGAGCCGCTGCTCTGATCGGCCGATGTTCATCCAGCGAGGCGCCCATGCGCTGGTACCTGAGCAACGATTCATATCCCGAGATGCGCGCCATCGAGTCGTTCTGGGAGCGCCACCGCACCTGGTGGAAAGCGTTCGGCTCGTCGCTGAACGATCCGAAGATGTGGGGCTTTCTCTGCGTCTCGTTTTCGCTTGCCTGCCTCGGCGGGGCGCTCAATCTACTCGTCGATGTGCGCGAACTGATCGGCTCGCGGAGCGACCAGGCGACCGTTGCAGCGAATCTGCTGTGCGTTTTCGTGACCGTCGGCGCCGCCGCGGCGCTCTCGCTCACCTGGGGCGGCGAGATCATGCGGCCGCATCTGCGGCGGGTAAATGTCCGCTGCCGACAGTCGTGCCCGGAGTGCGGGTTCTGCATGGCGAGCCAGTTGCAGTCCGGTCGCAGCGTGTTCCAGTGCCCCGAATGCGGGCAGTGGCTCAACCGCCGCCCGTTCGAAGAGCCGTATCCTTGCGACGTGCGGCCGACGCCGTCCTCCGTGGCCCTGGCGCAAAAAGATGGCCGCTCCGAGAAATCCGAATGACTTGACGCCTTTTGGACGATATCATTGATCGACCCGGTGATGGCGAAGGCCGCGTTGCCCGCCTCCGGTTCCTTTCAGTTCCACATCTGCTCCGTCCTGCAGGCCGACCTCGGCTGGCGCTTGTGTGCCACAGGTGTGTGATACGACAGGTGACATCTCAAAAATGCTGACTGAAAAAAGAACGTTCAAGTTCGGGGACAGTGTCCTCAACACCGCCCGTCCAGAGTGGGGCCCCGGCACCGTCACACGCGCCGAGCGCGTCGTGCACGAAGGCCAGGTCGCGCAGCGGCTCAATGTCCGCTTCCCGACCGTCGGCCTCAAGACGCTCCATACCGGCGCCGTCGATCTCGTCCCCGCCGATGAGAACTCCGCCGCCCAGAGCGTCGCCCAGCGCAGCGGCTGGATCGCCGAACTCGAAGGCAACAAGCCGGCCGACATCATGGTCCGCCTGCCGGCCGACGCGTCCGATCCGTTCAAGTCGCTCTGGCAGCGGCTGCAATTCACCATCGGCCTCTACCGTTTCTCGCGCGAGCCAAGGGCGCTGACCGACTGGGCCGTGGCGCAGTCGGGCCTGACGGATCCGCTCACCCGCTTCTCGCGCCATGAGTTGGAGACCTTCTTCGATCGCTGGGCCCGCAACCGCGACGCCCACCTCGTCGAACTCGTTCGCGAAGCCAGCCGCACCGACCAGCGGCAGGTGGATCAACTGCTCGCCGCCGCCCAGCCGGAGGTCCGCCAGGTCCTCCGCCGCCCGCACGCGCGGCGCTAGGTTTTCAGGCACAGTCCGCCGCCGAATCCAAGCCCCTCAACCCATCGGCTTCCGCCGGCGGCTGTTCGCACGAACACTCGCGGAATTATCGCGCCTGCCCGCACAGACTGACCGCGCGAGCCTCTCGAAGGGGCTGATTTGCTTCCCCTGCGACGATTGTGGTGCATGCTTGCTCCGGCCCGCACGCACCCACAACCGAAGACAGGAAGGCGATGATGGACCCCCAGCATCTCAACGAGAAACTCGCCCAACTCATGGACGAGATCAAGGACCTGCCCCTCGATGAGCAGGCCCGCATCCGCGACCTCGCCGCCGAAACCCGGGCGCGCCAGGACAAGATGCGCGAGACCATCTCGCAACTGACCGAGAGTCTCGACTACCTCCGCCTGAGCGTGAAGTACCTCGTCTTCGATCTCGAAGCCACCCGCCGCGAGAACAAGTACCTGCGCGAAATGCTCGAGACGCTGACCGAAGGCCGCGTCGAAGACGGCGAGGATGACGACGACGTGGATGACGACGAAGCATGATCAACTGAACCAGCGACGGACCCCGCTGACGGCATCGGTGTTTCACTCCCTTCCAGCAACCCCCCGCGTCAACCCGCGGGGGGCTTGTTTTTTCAGTACCGCACGCGTTGTCGTCCGCACTCGCCAGCCGGAACCGCTTGCGCCACCGCCTCAACTTAGATTTCACAGCGCACCACGGTGCCGCCTGTCACCACCAGCGCGGCCGGCGGGCCCGCCAGCTCATAGCACAGAGCCCGCTCATCGCGCTCGTCCCAGAGCACGAGATCCGCCGCCATGCCCGGTGCGATGCGTCCCACGCGGCCGGCCAGCCCGAGCACGTGCGCTGCGTTCACCGTGCACGCGGCGATCGCCTCGGCCGGCAGCAGTTTCATCATGCGGCAGGCCAGCGCCATGGCCAGCGGCAACGAAGACGACGGCGCCGAACCAGGGTTGTAATTGCTCGCGATCGCCACCGCGGCCCCGGCGTCGATGAGCCGCCGCCCCGGCGCGTAGCGCCCGTCCGTGCACAAGCCCGAGATCGGCAGCAACACCGCCGTCGTGTCTGAAGCGGCCACGAGCGCAATATCCGGCTCGGCGATGGCTTCGAGATGATCGACGCTGATCGCCCCCATCTCGACGGCCAGGCGCGTGGCGCCGAGCGAATTGAACTGGTCCGTGTGAATCCGCACAGGGCAGCCCAGCGCCTGCGCCCGCTCGAAGAGCCGCCGCGTCTGATCCAGCGACCACGCGCCATCCTCGCAGTAGGCGTCGCAGGCGATG
The DNA here is from genome assembly GCA_020852515.1 of Phycisphaerales bacterium. Taxonomy (NCBI): domain Bacteria; kingdom Pseudomonadati; phylum Planctomycetota; class Phycisphaerae; order Phycisphaerales; species Phycisphaerales bacterium. The sequence goes on along the minus strand of JADZAS010000015.1, from coordinate 151,964 downwards.
CCCGGCTGCATCTCCACGATCCGCGGCAGGGTCTCATCAATGGTGCGCTGCACAAAGTCGCTCTGCTCGCGGTCGATCGCGTGCGCGCCCAGGAACGTGGGAATGACGCGCATAGCGCTCGCGCCTTCTCCCTGCGTCGCTCCGCGGATCGCTTCGAGCATGCGGCACTCGGCATCGGTGTTCAGGCCATAGCCCGTCTTCACTTCTGCCGTGGTCGTGCCGAGCGCGAGCATCCGGTTGAGGTGCGAGATCGTCAGGGCGCGCAGTTCTTCGACGGAGGCGCTGCGCGTGGCGCGGACGGTGGACATGATTCCACCGCCGGATTTGAGGATGCTGAGATAGTCCTCACCCGCGAGGCGGCGCTCAAACTCGTCGAACCGGTCCCCTGCCCAGCAGGCGTGCGTATGGCAATCGACAAAGCCCGGCAGCAGCACGCGCCCGCGAGCATCGACTTCGTTTTGTGTCGACGCATCGAGATTCGGCCCGGCCGCGGCAATCATGTCGCCTCGCACCAGCACGTCGCCGCGCTCGATGATGCTCAGTTGCCGCATGGCCGAGCGCCGGCGCGGCACATCGCCGGCCGCAAGTGTCACGAGCCGCGCATCGCGAATGAGCAGATCGCCGCGGCTGGTCATGACCGCTCCGCCACGCCGGCGAGGAAGTGGAGCAGCAGGTGCACCGCCAGCCTCGCCGTGCGCCCCTGCACGTCGTGCGGCGGACTGAGTTCCATGAGATCGAAGTAGCGCAGGTTCCTCAGGCGCCCCAGCGAGCGGCAGATCAGTGATGCCGTAACAGGCGTAAGCCCCATTGGATTGAGCGCGCTCACGCCCGGCGCCACCGACGCGTCGAGCACATCCAGATCGAAACTCGCAAAGAGGTTCGCAGCGCTGCTCATCTGCTCGAGCAGATCGAGAAAGCGTTCGAGCAACTGGTGCTGATCGCCGTCGAAGACGAGCAGGCTCGAGCCGCGCTCACGCAGCCAGTCGATGTGCCGCAACTCGTTGCTGAAGGCGCCGACGCTGACGGTGGCAAAGGACCGCGGCTCGACGACGCCCTGACCGTCTTCGATGATGCGTCGAAACGACATGCCCGAGCCGACGCGCTCGCGCACGTCCAGGTGCGGGTCGATGTTCAGGCCGCCGAGCTTCTCGTTTCGCTCGCGCAGGCGCTTCGTGAGGGCCGTGACGCCAGGAAACGTGAGATCGTGTCCGCCGCCGATGCACACGGGAAGCAGGCCCATCTGCAGGATCGCATCCACGGCTTCGCTCACCCGCATGTGCGTGCGGTGGATTTCGTCGCCGGCCGGTTCGACATCGCCCGCGTCGAAAACGCCCAGGGCCGCGAGGTCGCGGCCGGAGATGGCGTCATGCGCCGTGCCGTAGCGAGCCATCGCCTCGCGAAACGCGCGCGGCCCCTGCCGGGCGCCGATCCGGCCGCCGTTGAGCGACACGCCCGTGTCATCCGGCAGCCCCAGCAGCGCGATGCGGCAGCTCTCGGGCGAGGTGCGGATCGACCGCGCCAATCGACCCTCGGCCGGGTGCAGGCTCGACCAGTCGAACGCCGTCGTGTGCGGGACGACCATGCTGTTATCTTGACGACGCGCTGCGCGGCGGTCAAGGCGAAGCGCGCGGAAGAATGAGCCCGCTGCGGCTAACGTGCTCCATGCCCGAGTCGCTGCACACCGTCGAGCCCGCCGAACCGAAGACTTCGACCAAGCCGCCGCCCACGCAGTCTCCGGAGGGACCCATCTGGGGACACGCGCCCGGGTCCGAAGAGCAGATCCGCTTCCTCCACGGCCCGCAGGGACGCACGACCGAGTTCTTCCGCCTCCTGCGCATCATGGCTGAGTTCGTGCGCGGCTTCCGTCGCCTGCACTTCGTCGGTCCGTGCGTCACCGTCTTCGGCTCGGCCCGGTTCGAGGAAGATCACCGCTACTACAAACTCGCGCGCGAAGTCTCGGCCAACATCGCCCGGCACGGCTTTACCGTCCTCACCGGCGGCGGGCCGGGCATCATGGAAGCCGCCAACCGCGGCGCCAAAGACGTCGGCGGCAGATCCATCGGCTGCAACATCGTCCTGCCCGTCGAGCAGGAGCCCAATCCCTACGTCGATGAATTCATCACCTTCCGCTACTTCTTCGTGCGCAAGGTCATGCTCGTGAAGTATTCCTACGCGTTTGTCGCGCTGCCCGGCGGTTTCGGCACCATGGATGAGATCTTTGAAACCGCCACGCTCATTCAGACCGGCAAGATCCTCGACTTCCCCCTCGTGCTCATGGGTCTGGACTACTGGCAGCCGCTCATCGCGTTCGTCCGCACGCGCATGATCCCCGAGAAGACGATCAACCCCGAAGACGCCACGCGCATCATTCTCACCGACGACCCGGAAGAGGCGGCGCACGAAATCCGCCAGTGCGCCATGGATCGATTCGGGCTCTCCTACGAAGAACCCGTGAAGAAGCGATGGTTCCTCGGCGAGCGCGGTTGACTGTCCAGCGCACAGCACTCATGCCGTCGCGCCGGCGAAGGTTGGAAACCAGTCGAACCGCTAAGACGCACCGTGTGCAGCGCGCGGCGGGATTTGCTGCGCCCTGGCCAGCGCGGCGTCGAGATCCGCGACGATGTTGTCAGAGCCGATGACGCGATCCAGGCCGGCTTTGGCCATCACGTCGCGAGGCTGCGTGCGAATGCCCGAGACGATCAGCGTCGTGCCCTGGCGGTGGCATTTGTGGTAGAACTCTTCGAGTGCGTGCAGGCCCGTCGCGTCGATGGCCGGGACGCGGCGCATGCGGAGGATAAAAGCCCGCGGCGGCGGCTCGAGGCCTCTGAGCGTGTCCTTGAGCCGGTCCGCCACGCCAAAGAAGAACGGGCCGTCGATCTCGAAGACCTCGACATCGTACGGAATGGTGCGGTTGGCCAGCGCCATCGGGTCGCGCTCGTCGGCCAGTTCGCGCTCGTCGATGTGGTTGGCGAGCATCTCATCGGTGATCTCGCTCACGTTCGAGACGGTGCTCATGCGCTTCATGAAGAGCATGCTGGCGAGCACCATGCCCACGCCCACGGCGATCGTCAGATCGGCAAAGACGGTCAGGCCGAAGGTCGTGAGCAGCACGAGGATGTCGCTGCGCGGCGCGCGGAGGATGAAGCGGAAGTGGTCGAGTTCGCTCATGTTCCACGCGACCATGATGAGCACCGCCGCAAGCGTGGGCAGGGGAATGAGCTTGGCCAGCGGCGCGAGAAAGAGCATGAACGCCAGCAGCGTGGCGGCGTGGATCATGCCGGCAAACGGCGTGCGGCCGCCTGATTTGACGTTCGCCGCGGTGCGGGCGATGGCGCCGGTGGCCGGGATGCCAAAGAAGAGCACCGAGCCGATGTTCGCCAGCCCCTGGGCGACGAGTTCGCAGTCGGACTTGTGCCGCGTGCCCAGCATGCCGTCGGCGACGACGGCGGCGAGCAGCGACTCGATGCCCGCGAGCACGGCGATGGTCGTGGCGTCGGGAATGAGGTCGCGCACCATCGACCAGTTGAAACTCGGCAAATGCGGCATGGGCAGCATCTTGGGGATGCCCTGCGTAAAGCGCGAGCCGATCGTCTCCACGCTGCCGCCGAGGGTCTTGTCCAAACCCGCAAAGTGCACGACGACCGACGCGAGGATGACGGCGACGATGGCGCCGGGCACGCGCGGCCACAAGCGGCGCATGATGATGAGCACCGCCATCGAGCCCAGCGAGACCGCCACCGTGGGCCAGTCGATGGTGTCGATCGACGCGGCGATGACCTGCAGTTTGTGCACGAACTCAGGCGGCAGCGGCAGCGGCTGGCCCGCGGCGTCGTGCGGCGCCACGCCGAGAAACTCCTTGATCTGCTGCGAGGCGATGATTACGGCAATGCCGGTGGTGAAGCCGGTGGTGACCGGGTATGGGATGAACTTAATCATCGAGCCGAAGCGAAACAGCCCCATGAGGATAAGGATGACGGCGGCCATGAGCGTGGCGGTGGCCAGGCCCTCATAGCCGTGGCGCGCTGCGATGCCATAGATGATGACGATGAATGCGCCCGTCGGGCCGCCGATGAGCACGCGCGACCCGCCGAAGAAAGACATGAGAAACCCGGCGACGACGGCGGTGAACAGGCCCATCGCCGGCGGCGTGAGCCAGGGGTGCGTCGCGGCGAGCTCGGCGGCGACGTCTTCGGGAATGCTGCTGATGCCAAAGGCCATCGCCAGCGGCAGCGCGATCACGCCGACGGTAATGCCGGCGAGGAGGTCGCCGGCGAACTTGTGCGCGGTGTAGCCCTCGCGGAGGCAGACGACCCACTTGGGAGTCAGAAAGTGCATGGGCGGTGGCGGACGCCTCAGCAGGCTGCGCGGCCTGGCCGCGGAGTCGGACGGTGCAGCCGCCGCCCGCGCAACTCGCCTCCGCGAACACCCGCGAAGCGCGAAGCATGATCGTATGCAGCGCCTGCATATCGGCAGGATCGGGCGGCGGGAATCAAGCGTTCACCCGACCGCCGCGGCCGCAGGGCAAGGCGCGACCGGGCCGCACGAGCGGCGAGATAAGTTTGAAATCGGTACCCATTTCGCTCCCGCCGCGCATCCAGATCGGGTAGACTGAGAGAAGCACAGGGCAGCGACTGACCCGGGCGGCATTCCCGGATGAGCGGAGGTCGCGGAGCGATGGCGGCGGTGATGTTTCTTCTCTTCGGCGCCGGCGGACTGCTCGTGGCGGCCGGCTGGTTTGGCCGACGCCTCGACGATCACCCGTGGTGCGTCAAGTGCGGCCACGACCTGTTCGGATCCGATTCGACGCGCTGCGCCGAGTGCGGCGCCGATCTGACGCCGCGGCGGGCCACGCGACGCGGGCACTGGCGCAAGCGGCGGCCGCTCATGGCCCTCGGTGCGCTCTTGCTGGTGGCTTGTGCGGTGCTGGCTGCCGGCGAGACATGGGGCTGGGCGCGGGCGGTCAAATGGGAGCAGCATAAACCGATGTGGTGGCTGATGCGCTCGGTCCGCGCCGATGCGCCAGAGACTCGCCGATCGGCGCTGGAGGAGTTGCTGCGCCGCACCGTGCATGACGAAGTCAGCGCTGACGAGATGCTCCAACTGGCGGAGATGGGCCTTGCACACCAGAGCGACGAGAGCATCGAATGGGAGCCGCTCTGGGGCTCGATGATCGATGCAGCGATCGATCGCGAACTGCTCAGCGCTGAGCAGATCGGCGCCTACTTCGACAACGCGCTCACGTTTGAACTCATGCTCTCGCCTGGACGCTTCTCAACGCAAGAACGATGGCCCCTCCGTGGAAGTTCTCCCGGAGCGGGCGCTGCGCCGACGGCGACTTTCAGATCCAGCCAGTGGGACTCGATCGAATTGAATCTGATCGCTCAGTGGAATCGGGTCGCATCGGAGCGCCGGTATTACGAAGGCAAGTGCGAGGTATCAAGCGTGGCGCTCGGCGATGTGGCGCTGCCTGACTCCCTCTATCGCGATCCGGAGCATCCGAACTCGATCACGCTCGGCTCGGGTTACGGCTACGCCGAATCGATCGCGCCATTGATCCCTGTGGTCGTCCCGCCAGGCGAATACGAAGTTCGCGCGAGCGTCCATGTCGAGATTTTCGCGCATGCGACCGACAGCGCCCCTCTGCGCACGCTGGATCTGGAACTGAGCGCGCCGGTGATCGTGGCACCCGCTGCGCCTGATGCCGAGGAGATTGTGATCGACGATGAATCGTCACAACTCGTGCGCGAAGCGGCGCGCATCACGTTGGTCGGCTTCCGGCGCCTGCCGACGGACCTTGAGCCGCAGGTTACGTCGCCGGGGATGATCTGCTCGGTTTCGAGTGGGGGCGGCGGCTGGTTCGGATTCGGAGATGCAGGTGCGGACTGCCCCCTGAATGCTAATCTGGACATCAGTTTGTTTGCCGGAGGCGTGTACGTTGACACGATGTCGGTCAGCCTTCCCAACTCATCGACCTTCAACCACGTCAGCGCACCGGATCTCACCTCACTCGACCTGGTCGTGCGTCCCAGCACGAACAGCCGCTCCTCCGGCGTTCTCGACCGCAAGACCCGCAAGCCCAAGCCCAGGTGGATGGGCCCTGAATTCACCCTGCACATCGATGACGTGCAGTGGTACGACTCGATCGACGATCCGGCCTGCCCCCCTGAGCATCGCGAGATGATTCAAAGCTTCGTCGAAATGTGGGAACGCATGGACAGATCCACCGGGCCGGACCGCTAGCCGCGAACCTGACTCCTTGCCATGAACGCTCCAACCACCATCCTCCTGATCCTGCTCGGCTTCGCCGGGCTCGCTGCACTGCTGCTCGGACTGCGCGGCAGGCGCGTGGATGATCACCCGCACTGTCGGCGCTGCCGGTTCGATCTTTTCGGGCTCGGCGCGGCGGCAGCGCGCTGCCCGGAGTGCGGGGCCGACCTGGCTGGCCCGCGCGCGGTGGTTCGCGGCCTGCGCCGGCGCCGGCCGATCATCGCGGCGCTGGGCGCTGTGCTGCTGCTGGCCTGCAGCGCCTGGGTCGCGCTGAGCGCCAGCGGCACATTGTCCAAGGTCGATTGGAACCACTACAAGCCGGCATGGTGGCTGGCGATCGAAGCGCAGTCGGCTGATATGGCCAAGTCTGATGCGGCGCTGCGCGAACTGGTGGTTCGCCTTGGTGACAAGGAACTGAGCCAGCGGCGCATCGACGGTCTCGTTGCCACAGCCACTTCGCTCTTCGATTCGCCGCCGGCTGAACTTTCGCGCCATTGGGATCGTTTCGTGACCGGCGCCTGGGCCGGAGGTTATCTGGATGACGCGACGGCGTGGCAATATGCGGTGAAGGCGTTTCAGCCGGAGGTGTACCTGGAAGCTGCCACGCTGGATGGTCAGCCGGCCGGGGTCGTGGGCGCCCGCGTCGTGCCGGCGCGGCGTTTCTCCAGCGGCTTTTACGTCTGCGAACTCGTCGAGTTGAGCGTTGACGGCGTGAGCATCGAACTGCCGCCCAAGCGAACCATCGTCGAAAGCCTCGATAGCCAGCGGCCTCATCTGCTCTCGCCCGCGATCGACTTCTCGCCGCACCGGCCGCATTGCGTCGAGGCGACGGTGCAGTGGACGCTGGCGACGCACACCGCCGACGAGTTCAGGTCGTCCAGCAATCCGCCGGGCCGGCTGACGTATTCGCAGCGCTGCACCTTCACCGAGCCCGCCGCGAATCCCACCGTGGCGCCGCTCGTGTTGCTCTCAGACAGCCAGACGCGGGCGGCGATCGTGGAGGCGACGTCGATCGAGCTGTATGCAGCGCGCGGCCACGGCCGGGAGACTCCGACGATGTACATGCATCTCTCGCTGGACAATCTCCCGGTTGCCGTTGATGCAGCTGTCCGATTGGAATCTCCCGATGGACGCGTGGTCCATTCGACCCACGTCAAGACCCACGTACGCGATACATCTGAGACTCCGTATCGCGGCGGGACGGGCTTCTACTACGGCGCTGCCGGCTTGATGATTCCCAGCGTGGACATCGTGCTGGCCACCGGCTGTCTCGATTATCCGGAGATGTCCGGGCCGAAGGTCTCGCCGATCCGCATGTGGTGCGGCGAGATCCGCTGGTGCGATTTTCCGGTGCAGTGGGTGGACCGCGACACACCGCTCGTCGCGGACGCGATCCGCGCTAACCTCGGCGTCCCGCGCACTCGGCCGGAGCCAAAGGCAGCAGGAGGTCGCTGACCGCGCATGTTTGCTTCTGTGATTAACCTCTGCTTTTCGCTTGCGGCCGTCGGCGCTCTGCTCATCGTTCACGGCCGGCGCACGCGGCAACGCCTCGGCGACCGGTGGTGCCGGGCGTGTCGGAGCATTCTCCCTGCGGAACGCCTCGCCGAGGCGAAGTGCGGGTGCTGCGGCGGCGACGTTTCGGCAGTTGTCGCGGTTGGAGTCGGAAGGCGAAGACGGCGACCGGGGCTGATCGCGCTGGGTTCGCTTCTGCTCTGGGCGGCGCTGTCGGTCGTGCTGGCTCGCGGCATTGACTGGTTTAATGCGGTGGACTGGCCGGCGCACAAGCCACAGTTTCTGTTGTTTCGCCAGGCAGAATCTGACGACATCGCCACTTCGCTTGCGGCTATCAATGAGCTGCTTCGTCGCGAGCAGGCAGGGTCGCTCTCGAATGATCGGCGCAGCGAACTGGTCGGTCTGCTGCTTGATCGAGTGATGCCCAGCGATCATGAGACGGCGACTCGATGGTTTCCGCTGGTCGAACCAGAGTGGCTCGCGGGCCGGCTCAGCCGGGAGCACTCTCTGGCACTGGCCAAGCGCGTCACCGGACTGATAGGTTCCATTCCAAGTCGCGATGCCCCGCGCCAGGGAACGTTCATGCGCTTCGCACTCAGTCCGCAGCCGCGCGAGCGCCTGGCGAAATCGTCCGTCATCGTGCACACCGAGCCGCTTGAAGTTACTCTCGATGGAGAGCCGGTCGCTACTGAAATCGACGACTCCAATGGCCCGGCAGTCATCGCCCCGGGGATGCAGCAAGGGGGCGGCATGCGCATCCAGTTTCCGATCCTGGTCGCCCCGGGCGATCACACACTGGACTCAAAGTGGAAAGTGCAATTCCAGATCAGCGATCAGCCTGAGACCGCCTTAGCCTGGACGGAGACGCATTCGCAAGTGATCACCGTTGAGCCGCCGGACGATCGGTCAAGAGAAATCCGCATCGACGGCGAATCGTCGCAGGCCATGCGCACCGCGACGCGAGTCGATCTGGTCGGCGTGCGCGGGCTGCACCCGGAGACCGGCGAAGACGTCATTATCGGCGTCATCGAGCCTCAACCCGACGATATGCAGTTCAGCCCGGACTACGAGGTGTGGCTCGGCGCCGAACTCGTGCAGAGCTCCACGCAGGGTCAGCTGCTCTTCGTGTGCATTCCGCTCGGCAATCGGCCTCGTGATGCGGCTCTCCGCATCATCATGCGATCGCGCGCTTTGCGCGTACCGGACTTTGGGTCGTCTCGGATCAAGCACGACCGGCGGGCGATCTGGTACGGCCCGGCCGTCCTGATCGAGCCGGAGCCGGTGGAATGGTTCGACTCGATTGACGACCCGCGCATCGCCGAGACGATTCGCAGGCGGCGCTGGGAGTCGGTTCTCCGCCGGCTTGAGCCGCCCGTCGTTGTCGAACGCAGGGGCAGCCACTGGGCCGATCCGCAAGGTTGGAGTGACCGATGATCAGCGAGGCGCAGTTCATTCTGGGCGGCGCGGCGGCTTCTGGGCTGCTGATTGCGGCGGCGATGCGCGGCGGCAGGACGCCCGGACGGAAATGGTGCGCTCGCTGCCTCTACAGCCTCGACGGCGCCGCCGTGGATTCGCTGCACTGCCCCGAATGCGGATCAGGTCTCGGCGCGTACGAAGCAGTGGCCTGTCGCCGTCGCGCGGCTCAGCCGCGCCTGCTCGGGCTGGGCCTCGCAGTGTTCGCGCTCACCGCCATCACGCTGGGTGTGCGCCTCGTCCAGCGCTTTGATCGCATCAACTGGACCGCTCACAAGCCCGTTGCATGGCTGGCGTTCCGCGCTGGGTCGGCGCGAACCACGGTGGCAGAGTCGGCCCTCAAGGAACTGATCCGCCGAGCAGATAGCGGCGGCGTCAGCGATGCGGACCTGACCGAACTGGCGCGTCGCGGGCTGGCTCACCAGGAGGACGCAGCCGCCCCGTGGCAACCGCTCTGGGGCACGCTCGTTGAGGAGGCCATCGGCCGCGGCCTGCTGACCGAAGACGAACGCCGGGATTACCTTCGGCGGTGTCTGGAATATTCAATGGCTCTGCAACACCCGCGATACAGCCAGAGCTTCTCCGGTGGCCCTCAGACCGACGGAGAAATCGAAGCGCGACGGCGCAGCCGTGAGCCGCTCGCCGTGGCGAAGTATGACCTCATGGATGTCGAGTTCATCGTGAGCCCCGAGCGCTTCGCCCAGGGATCGCGGCTGGCTCTTGACGTGCGTTGCCTGAGCGCGACCATCGGCGACTGGGCATGTCCCGACTTCCCGGTGCAGCGCGCTTCATCTTCAGTCGTGAGCAGTTCGATATTCCGCAGTCCCGTGCGAGCGAGGCGGATGTTCTGGATTCCAATCGCGGTCGCACCGGGCCGCTACGAAGTGTCACTTCGTTGGGAAGTCAACGTGCGGCTTGAAGATGAGCCGCCGGAGACCGCGGTTACGGAGGTTCTCGAGTTGCACGACGCCGTGGTTGTGAGCCGCCCACGTGAAGGGTCGGTCCCGATCGAGACGGACGCCGCCGCGACCGAGGTGCTTCGCAGCGCCTTCGCCGCAAGCGCACTGGGCTTTCGTTCATACCAACTCACGCAGCATCGCAAGGACACTGTGACGATCGTCTACTTCAGGTTTGACTGCGGGCCCCACCAACGGCTGAAGGCCGAAGGTCCTCTCGCTCCGTTCAATGGGTCAATCGACGTGGAGATCTCCAGCCGCGGCGAAGAGTTGCGCCGAGTCGGAGCGGATCTGCCGGCGGGGTGGGTGCCGTTCATCGTGGATGATGACCAGTTGAAGTCGGTCGACGTCAGGGTCCACTACAGCAGAACGGGCAGATCATTGATCGTCGGCACGGGACCTGGCTTCGGCCCTCCGCAACAGATACCACAGCCATTCTGGATGGGCCCGCCCTTCGACATCCCTGACGTGCCCATCACCTGGTTTGATACGATCGAAGAGGTGGATCTGAGCGAAGACGAACTCGAATCGATACAGCGTGTGGAACCGTTCTAAGGTGCGGGTCTCAGGCGATCCGACCAGCGCATTCTCTTCCGTGGAACAGACACCATGCCCGACTTCCTCACCATCCTCTTCATCGGCCTGGCCGCGGCGGGGGGCTGGCTGCTCACGGTCGGGTGGCGCGGCAGGCGGGTGGATAACCATCCGTGGTGCCGCAAGTGCCGCCGCGATCTGCAGGGCCTCTGGCCCGGTGCGGCGAAATGCCCGGAATGCGGCGTCGATCTCGAACGAATCGACGCCGTCGAACTCGGCCAGCGGGCGCGTCGGCCGGTGCTGGCGGTGCTCGGGGCGCTCATCCTGCTTGGCTGGGCCGGCTGGCTTGGCGTGGGCCTCTGGCGATCCGCCAGGACCGTCAACTGGTCGGATCACAAACCCGACTGGTGGCTCATGCGCGAGGTGCATTCGAGCGACACAGAGACGGCCGCCGCCGCGCTCGATGCTCTCAATGCGCGCATCGCGAAGGACGAACTGAGCGAGGCCAACATCACCCGCCTCGTGCAACATGCATTGCAGATGCAGGCGGACGACTCGGCGGATTGGACTCCTTTCCTCGGCGGATTGATCGAGGGCGCCTGGATCGACGGTACGCTCACGCCCGAGCAATGCCTGGCGTTCGCCCAGCGCAGCGCCTCGTTCGCGTTCGCGCCCGCGTCGGACCTGGTGCGGCAGTGGGACGTGAGTACAGTCCGACTCGATTACCGCGACACGGGCGCCGGCGCACGCGAACTCATGTACACCGTCTCCCCTTCATCGCTGTCGATCGGAGAAGTCGAAGTTCCATTCGACCCGAGCGAGAGCGAGGAGATGAACTTGTCGCCTCGAGCCGGACGCGTGGGTCGCTCGCTGCTGCTGCCCATTGCGGTGGCGCCCGGCGAATACGAGCTGCGCAGCACGTGGCGCGTGACGGCGCAACCTGGCAAGGCATCAGGCGCTGCGGCAACGTGGGACATCGAGTTCACAGCGCCGATCAAAGTGCTTCCGCCCGATGCCGATGCGCCGGCGCTGGTCATCGGCCCGGATGCGGATGAGCGACTTCTTGAATGCTTCAGTCTCCAGGCCATCGGCTTTCGGCTCAGTCCATTCAGCGAGGGACGCGCCCGGTCCGAAGTGGCAGTGCTCGGCCAGACGAGCGTCTTTCCGTTCAGCGCCGAAGTGGCGATCACCGGCCCCCGACCCATGGTTCAGCGCGCATCGAACATGAGATTCATGATCGGCCAGTCGTATCGCGGCGTGATCGTCGTCCCCCGCCTCTCCGACGAAATAGAACACGTTGAGTTGTCGATCGCGCCGACCATCGGACGCGGAGGAGACGCCTGGCAACTTCAGCAGTTGTGGTATGGCCCACCGCTCTCGACCGGATCGATCGCAGTAACGTGGTACGACTCGATTGATGATCCCAATCTGCCCGAGGACCTTCGCCGGCGCTGCCTCGAAGGCGACTGGAAGCCGGTGACGCCAGACCCCACCGAGCCGAGCCAATGAACCAAAGAGGCGCCTGGCGCCTTTGCACAGGAGAGGGAGAAACGGACGCCGCCGGCTTATGAGTCAGTCATTCACCACCGTCTGGCACCTCGTTGGCGCGCTGGCCCTCCTCGGCGCGTGGGCGGTGGTTCTCGGCCGGCGGTGGCGGCGCATCGACGGCCATCCGTGGTGCCGCAGGTGCCGCTTCGATCTCGTCGGCTCGTGGCCCGCTTCGACGTGCCCCGAGTGCGGCTCAGATCTCTCTGCAAAACGCGCCGTCGCGCACGGCCAGCGCGCTGCGCAGCCGGTGGTGTTCGGCGCCGGCGTGTTCATATTGATTCTCGCGATGACCATCGGCATCCGTGCCGGCTACCAGCGCATCGCGCCGATCGACTGGAACTCGTACAAGCCCGCCGCGTGGCTGGTGCGCGATCTGCATTCGACCAAGGGCGAGCGCGTCGAAGCGGCGCTGGCGGAACTGGTCGAGCGCGACGAGGCGGGCGATCTCGCGCCGCATCATCGCGCCGCGCTGCTCGACCACGTCTTTGAATCACTCGTCTCTCAACTGCAGACGACCAAGGTGCAGTGGGTGCCGCTGGTCGAGCGAGCCTGGATGGATGATTTGCTCAGCGAGCAGCGGCGGCTGGAGTTCGCCCGCACCGCCGCATCCATCCAACTGGACATCTCCCGCAGGCAACCGATCCGGCGCGGCGGCCTGCTCACGTTCAAGATCCGCCTTCAGCCGCCCTTTCGCGGTCGGACCGAGCGCATGCGGATCGAAGCCTGGCCGGTCGAAGTCGCTCTGGCCGAAGAGTCCTTCAGGCTGCAGAGGTCCGTCACAAGTTTCGGACTCTCCAGGGGCGGCGGCTATGGCGGCGGCGGCTCGGGGTATGCGATCCCCATTCTCGCCCAGCCTGGCGAAGCCACGCTGCACACCGTCTGGCAAATCGATTGCAGACTCGGCGACGACAAACAGCGCGTTCTGTCGTGGCGTGAGACGCTTGACGAGTCACTGATGATCGAACCGGCGGGGCCTGATGCAGTGACGTACCTGACCGACGAGCAGAGCACCCAGCACGTTCGCGAGGCGCTTCGGATCGACGTCGCCGGGCTGCGCAATGCGCTGCACGATGGCCTCGGCGACGTGGTGGGAATCGTGACGATGGAGCCGCAGCAGTGGCGACCGGGCCTGGGCATCGACATCATGGTCGGAGATGAGGTCATGGACCAGACCGGACTCGCGGAGGGGTTCGGCCGCCGCGCCCATTTTCACTTCGCGCTCCCCGCCGGCACGGAGATCGAGTCGCTCGATCTCATGGTGTTTCCGAGCCAGGCGCCGGACATCTTCGGCCGCGGAGACACCGGCGCCCTCAACGACAAGCCGGTGTGGTTCGGCGACCCGTTCACCCTTCGGGCGCCGGTGCAATGGTTTGATGATGTTGATTCGCCCGGCCTCGATGACGAACTCCGCGAGCGCGCGATCCGCGACAAGTCACGCTGGCAGCGCGAGCGAAATGAGATGTGACAGGGCGCTATTCTCGCGCACACTCGAGTGGACACCCGCTCGCGGAGGAATGGCGAACGACGGAATCGCTCCACTTCGCCGCTCCGGCGGCACGGCGGCGATAGGATCGAGACGGGTCTCGCGACCGGCGCGAAATCATGCTTGATCTCCTGACCATCCTGTTTGTTTTCCTGACGCTGCTCGGCCTGACGCTTTTCGCGCGCGGCTGGCGGGGCCGACGACTGGATAACCACCCGTGGTGCCGCGCATGCCGCTTTGACCTTCAGGGTCGCTGGCCGGGGGCGAACCGCTGTCCCGAATGCGGCGCCTCGCTGGAAACGGTTGGCGCCGTCGAGATCGGACAGCGCCGGCGGCGCTGGGCGCTTTCCGCCATCGGCCTGCTGGTCGTTATCGGCTGCGGCGTCTGGTTGAGCCGAAGCATCGTCCAAACGCTGGGCCCGGTGGATTGGATGCAATACAAGCCGGACTGGTGGATCGTGCGGAATGCACACTCGTCGGATGGTGAGACGGCCGACGGCGCGCTGGCTGAACTGGTCAAGCGCATCGACGCCGGTGGACTCAGCAGCGCGCGACTGGTCGCCCTTGCCGCCGACGGGCTGGAACTGCAGGCGGATGAGAGTGCCGCATGGCGCGCCGGCTGGGGGGATGTAATCGAAGCCGCGTGGAAGAATGGTTCACTTTCACCTGAACAGATTCTCAAGTACGCGCAGCATGCGGTGGACATCCAGATGGTCGCCGAAGCGCCGAAGGTGCGGCGATGGGAGATCGCTCGCGCCGGGCCGCAGCCGACGCTGCTCCGCGCGGGTAGCGGCGACCTGACACTTCAATTGTCGATTGTGGATCAGTCGTTTGGCGGCATCGAACTTCGCGCCAATCCCGGTGAAGGCGCGATGTTCACCACACTGCGCGCGAATACCAATGCGCTGATGACCAAAACATTCGCCGTGCTGCCCGAGCCGGGCGAGCGCGAATTGAACATTACCTGGAGCGCGACGCTCGCACCGCGCACCCAGTCATCCATGGTCAAGCCCCGCACGGTGGCGTCGCCAGCGACATGGGATGTGCCGCTGGCGACGACAATCACCGTGCTGCCGCCCGCGGAGGGCGCCACAGAACTCGTGACCGATGAAGCAGTGACCGCGGCGCTTCGAGAGAGCATTGAGGTGCAGGCGATCGGTTTGCGCGTGCCGCCACAGGTGATGGGTACGCCGAGCGGCCAACTCGTCGGCGGGCGCATCGTGGTGCTCGTTACCTGGCGGGACGTGCCGATCGCGGCTCAACTGCAACTCGTGACGCGGCATTCCGGAATGCCGTCTGGGAGCGGACAGATGCCTTTGAACCTCCAGCGCGGCTCGTCAATGCAGGTGCGGCTGTTCATCCATCCTCGCCCCGAGGACGAGCCGCAGTACATAACCGCTCAGTTCACAGCCGATGTCAACGACGCCAACGGTCGAATGTTTCCTCAGCAGCGCTCAGACCAGACTTGGTACGGCCAGCCCATCGAATTCAGCGACATTCCTGTAACCTGGTATGACACGGCCGACGATCCTGAAGTGCCGGCCGATTTGCGGCCCATTCTGACTCAGCCGCAGGGTGGTGGTCCACTGCCCGGCACATTTGAACGCGGAACGACACGGCGCGGAGCGGATGGGCCGTAGATTCAGGTTCCCGCGGAGTGGTCCTTCGTTATGGTTGCGCAGGCAGGCATCCAGAGGCGTTCGTGCGGGTCATGGCGCTGCGCGTCGCCGCACGTTCGTGGGCTTCTGCCTGCACAGGAATGACGGCATCCGCCGTCGTCGCACTGCGCGAATCCGCTGCTACTCCACCCGCACCACCCCGCTGCCGCCCTTGACGATCTGGCCGATGACGATCGGTTCTTCGCGCAGTTTCGTCAGGTGTTTGACCACGGAGTTGGCGAACGACGGCCGCACAATCAGCACGTAGCCGATTCCGGTGTTGAAGACGTCGAGCATCTCGCCGCGCTCAATGCGGCCGTGCTTCTGGAGGAAGTGGAACACGGGCGGCATCTCCCACGACTTGCTGTCGATCACCGCATCGAGATCGCCCGGCAGCGCCCGGCAGACGTTGCCCGGCAGGCCCCCGCCGGTGATGTGCGCCATGCCCGAAACGACCTTCTTCACCGTGTAGCGCCGCAGCAGCCGGACGATGGATCGCGTGTAGATGCGCGTGGGTGTGAGCAGCACCTGGCCGAGCGTCTGCGTCGCATCGAGTTCGGGATAGATCCTGCCGAGATCGAGCCCCGCGACCTTGACGATCTTGCGCACGAGCGAGAAGCCGTTGCTGTGCACGCCTGATGATGGCAGGCCGATGATGATGTCCCCCGCTTCGACGCGCGAGTTGTCGATGGCGCGGTCGAGTTCGACCACGCCCACGGCAAAGCCGGCGATGTCGAAGTCGCCTTCGCTGTAGACGTCGGGCATCTCGGCCGTCTCGCCGCCGATGAGCGCGCAGCCCGCGAGCCGGCACCCGTCGGCCACGCCCTTGACGATCGCCGTGCCCACCTGCGGGTCGAGGCGGTTGACGGCGAGGTAGTCGAGGAACATGAGCGGCTCAGCGCCTTCGACGATCATGTCGTTGACGCACATGGCCACGCAGTCGATGCCGACGGTGTCGTAGACGCCCAGTTGGCTGGCGAGTTTGACCTTGGTGCCCACGCCGTCGGTGCAGGCGACGAGGACGGGCTCTTTGTAGTTGCGGCGGAAGAGTTTTTCGTTGAAGTCGAGGCGCACGAGGCCGGCAAAGCCGCCCGGGCGGTCGATGACGCGCGGGCCGTGGGTGCGTCGCATGAGCGACTGGATCATGCCGACCATGGTGTCGCCGGCGGCGATATCGACCCCGCTGTCCGCGTAGGTGAGGGGTTTGTCGCCGGGATTGGATGCGGATGCTCTGGGCGGCATGGTGCTGCTGGTCATGGGCACAAGGATAGCGCACCATCGGCGGGTGATGGTTCGGCGCGGCGTGCGGCCCGACCCCTCGGCGGTGGCATGGGCAGCCCAAAACGCCTACCCTTGCGGCCCGACGCGGCGTGTGGCTGCGGCGGGGTTTTTCGGCCGCTCGGCCGCCTGTCCGGCTTCGGTTGAGCCCTGCGCATGAAATTCAACCTCGTGGACAAGGTGATCGAGCAGACCGAGCAGCGCATCGTCACCATCAAGGCTGTTACCATCGCCGAGGAATACCTCCAGGACCACTTTCCGACCTATCCCGTCCTGCCCGGCGTCCTGATGATCGAAGCCCTCGTGCAGGCGGCGCGGCAGATGCTCACGCCGGTGAGCGGCAATCCTCGGCTGGTGCTCGGTGAGGTCAGGGCGTTGCGGTACGGGAGTTTCGTACGGCCGGGCGAGGCGCTTAAGGTAGAGGTGTCGCTGGTCAGCCAGGAAGACGGACGGTACAACTGCAAGGGCGTCGGCTACGTCCTGCGGCCGGGCGAAGAGAGCCCGGCCGGCGAGCCGCCCACCGCCGTAAGCGGGCGATTCAGCCTGCGGCCGATCCGCGCTGCGTCCTGATTAGAGACAGGCGCAAGAAAACACGAGTGAGAGACAACGGAGCAATAGCCCCATGGATCGCGATGAAATCTACGCCAAGGTGACTGAAGTGCTCGTCGAGGCGCTGGGCGTCGATGACGATGAAGTCAGCCCCAACGCCACGCTCACCGGCGATCTCGGCGCCGAGTCGATCGACTTTCTCGACATCGTCTTCCGCCTCGAGAAGACCTTCGGCATCAAGATCGACCAGGGCGAACTCTTCCCCGACAATGTCGCCCAGAACCCCGACTACGTCGAGAACGGCCAGGTCACGCCCAAGGGCATCGCCGAACTCAAGGCGAAACTGCCGCACGCCGATTTCTCGAGCCTCGAATCCGATCCGTCGGTCGAGAACGTGGGCGAGGTGTTCACCGTCGAGGCGATCGTCAAGTTCGTCGAGAAGAAGCTCAACAGATAAGCCGCGCGCGGCACGCGTCGCTACGGGTGCATCATGCGCTGGTCGTGGATCGACATCATCACGCACGTCGAGAAGGGCCAGCGGCTCGTCGCGATCAAGAACGTCTCGATGGCCGAGGATGTGCTGCACGATCACTTTGCAGCGCAGGTCGGGCCAGGCGGCGAAAGGCTTGACCCCGCGCCGGTCATGCCCGCTTCGCTGCTCATCGAGGGCATGGCCCAGACCGCGGGCCTGCTCGTGGGCTACACCGGCGACTTCGAAGAGAAAGTCATCCTCGGCAAGATCGTCAAGGCGACGTTCGAGCGCGAAGTCACGCCAGGCCAGACGGTGCGCTTCGAAGCGCATCTCGAACGCATGGATCCGAGCGGCGCCAACACCACGGGCACGATCACGGTTCTCGATCACAAGACCGGGCGCCACGAACACGTCGCGAACGTCGAACTGATCTTCTCGCACATCGACCAGAACATGGCCGGCACGGAGTTTCCCGAAGAGAACTTCGTGTTCACCGACAACTTCCGCTCGCTGCTCCGCGCCGCGGGGATGATCTGAGTCCAGTAGCCAGCCTCCGCTGTCGCATCGATGATCCGGGGACCTCTCCAGGTGACTCAGGGAAACGCGGTTCCATCTCGCAAGCGGCGGCGAAGCCTCCTCTGCGCGGGCCCCCGGGAATCCTGTGCTCAATGCAGGTCAGCCTCAGTGTCGGGTGCCGGCATCAGAACTGCAATTGCAGCCAGGCGAGCATTTCCTCGTCGCACTTGGCCTTGGCTTCGCTCTCTGCTCCCGCGCCGCTCATGGCGGTCTTGTGGGTGACCGTGTGCGAGCCGATCGGATTGCCGGACTTGTCGTACATAAACGCGCTGATCGAGTACGAGCCTTCGTTGCTGCTCACGATGCCCAGCCCCGTGGCCACTCCGGCGCCGATGCCCGTCCCCGTGCGCACGAGGACGATGACCGTGTTGACATCGGAGTGGTTGGCCGCGCGGAGCGAGCCGGGCAGCCGGTCGTGCAGTTCGTCGATGCGCTTCATTTCCGAATCGACGACCACTGCCGGGCTGACGGCTGTGCCGCCGGGCGCGCCGGTGGGCCGGTTGTCGAGCATGCCGATGTAGTCATCGACGTGCATCATCAGGCCGTCCACCCCGACGCCGGATTTCATCACGACCAGGCCGATGATCACCACGAGCGCGAGGAGGATGACGATCGCCACGGCGCTGATGCCCCGATGCGTGCGCGTGGTCATGGTGCGCCTCCTTTGGCGGGTGCGCCGCTGAGCAATGGGCGGGATTGGAGAGGCGGAGCGGCGCTGTGAGAGTATCGGAGAGGAGAAGCGCTGCGTCAAGGCCGCCGGCCGCCAATGCTCACGGGCGGTGTTCGTGTCCGGCCCGCGCCCGGCGCTCAGCCAGCCGGTGCCGGCCGGCCTCAAGCAGCCGCCTCGCCCGGTTGACGGCGATGAGGGCGATGGGATAACTGATCGCGCCCAGTGCGATGCCGATGATCGCGCCGCCGATGAACATCGGCGCGAGCACATCGACGCCCAGTTCGAGCAGTTCGCGGAACTGGCTGTACACCTCGTAGAACTCGAAGCGGCCCAGTTCGCGCACGAAACGCGAGAGCGTCAGTTTGATGTCCACGGGCCGGCCCGGCCAGAAGTGGCGGCCGAGGTAATAAGTCGCGGTATAGATGGGCGGAATGGTGAGCGGATTGGTGATCCACACCGCCATCATCGCCGGCGCCGGATTGGCCCGCACCATCGAGGCGAGAAACGCCGCAATGATCATCTGAAAACCGATGGTCGGCGAGAATGCAACGACGATGCCGATCGCCAGTCCCAGCGCGATGGCCCGCGGCGAGCCTTCGAGGCGCAGCATTCGCCGCCACCCTTCGCGCGAGCCACGGCGGGCACGGATCCAGATCGCCCGCAGGCGCGTGAATCGGCGACGACGATGCCTCATGCAATCGATCCTTCAGCGGCCGCGGGCCGCCCCGGCGGGCCGCGGCGCGAGCGTAGCGCCGCGCGCCTTGCCGTGCAAACACTACGGCGAGCTGCGGCCGCCCTCGGGTGCTGCTTCGCCGCAAAACCGCCCTCACGCGCGGCGGCGCGCGAAGGTGCACGCCAGGCCGATCGCAGCAACCATCGAGCCGGGGCGGGCGAGGTTGCGCCCGGCGATGTCGAACGCCGTGCCGTGGTCCGGGCTCGTTCGGATGATGGGCAGACCGATCGTCACGTTCACCGCTTCATCGCGCGCCAGCAACTTCACCGGGATCAGCCCCTGATCGTGATACATCGCCACGACCAGATCGAAGCGGCCATCGACGGCGGCGTTGAAGACGGTGTCTGCGGGATATGGCCCCGTCGCATTCACGCCGTGCTCGACGGCCTGGCGGATCGCCGGCTCAATGATGCGATGCTCTTCATCGCCAAAGAGGCCGCCTTCCGAGGCGTGCGGGTTGAGGCCGCACACGGCGATGCGCGGATGCTCGATCCCCAGAAGGTCGCGGCAGGCCCGCTCGCCAAGCAGGATCGGTTCGAGCACGCGGCCGATGGTCAGCCGGTGGCGCACTTCCATCAGCGGCAGGTGGATGGTCGCAAGGACGACGCGCAGTTGAGGCGCGACGAACATCATCGCGTGCTGCCGGGCCCGCGTGCGCTCGGCAAGCAGTTCGGTGTGGCCCGGGAAGCGGCGCAGGCCCGCGAGATGCCAGGATGACTTGGAGATCGGCGCGGTCACGATCGCATCGATGAGCTGTGGATCGCCGCGATTGAGCAGCGCCGCGTCGATGGCGGCGTTGAGATACGCCAGCGACGCCTCCCCGCCGGCGCGCGAAGGTTCGGCGATGCGCCGTGTGCGCGCCTCGGCGACCGCGGGGGCGAAGGCCGGGTGATCGACCACCACCACCTGCCCGGGCACCGGCCGCACCCCGCTGCGCTGCTGCGGGGTCTCGATCCACCACGCGGGTTCGATCCCGGCCTGTTCGGCGGCGCGGGCGAGCGTCGGAGCATCGCCGAAGATGCGGAATCCGGCGGAGTTACGGATGCGCGCATCAGCAAGCGCCTTGACCGCGACCTCCGGCCCGATGCCGCACGGATCGCCCATGGTCACGCCGATCACGAGTTGGTCCGGTCGCTCGGCCATGCGTCTGTGCGGAGCCTCTCAGGGTGATTTCCGAAATGCACCTGATTCTAACTGGCGGCTGATGCGGCGGGCTACGCCACCAACAAATCCAACTGACCCGAAGTCAGAGACGTGGCGTCCACGGCACCGCCGCCAGCAACAGCGCCGACTCCGGCGGCAGCGGTTGGCCGTACTTCGAATGGACGTGGAACTTCAACGCAGTCTGGTTCCAGGGCTGCGAACAGGGCCACACGACCGACGTTGAAGATCGCGTTATCCAGTAATGGCAGCCGGTGCCGCCCGGCGCCGTGAAATTCAGACAACGCAACGGCGTCCCGGCTGTACAAGCCGGGACGCTGTTTGGTGCCGGCTGGAGACGAAATCGAACGCCGGATGCCTCGGAATCGTTTCTGCTATCATCCGCATGCCGCGCGAGCCGATCACTGATGAGCGGCGCGCGACCCGCCTGCTGCCGCATTGCCCTGAGCCTGAGAGGAGTTTTTGATGCGTTCGATGAAGCGAGTGCTGGCCCCCACATGCATGCTCGGCCTGCTGATGGTGATCATCGTCCAACTGGCTGCCGCCGCCGGGGACCGCTTCGACGCGCTGGCCTGGTTTGATCCGATTCAGGATGTGCTGCTCGAAGTCCGCAAGAACTACGTCGATGAACTCGACGACACAAAGTACAAAGACCTCCAGCGGGCCGCGATCGACGGCATGCTCAAGGAACTCGGCGACCCCTACACCAACTACATCCCCACGCAGGAGCAGGGCGACTTCGACAAAAACGTGCGCGGCCGCTACGTCGGAATCGGCGCTTCGGTCGAAATGCGCGACGGCTGGCTCACCATCGTCAGCCCCATGGCCGGCTCCCCCGCGATCCAGGCGGGCATTCGCGCCGGCGACCAGGTCCGCGCCATCGACGGCGAAACCACCCGGGACGAGCCGATCGACGAGTCCATCAACCGCCTCATGGGCACGCCCAACACCGAAGTCATCGTGACGGTGCACCGCGAAGGCGCGCCCGAAGGTGAAACCGAAGACGTCGTCGTCACGCGCGGCCAGATCCAGGTCTCCACCGTCGAAGGCGTCCATCGCGTCGGCGAGGACTGGGATTACTGGCTCGATCCCAATCAGAAACTCGCCTACATCCGCATCCGCCAGTTCACCGAAACAACTTCGTTCGATCTCTACCAGGCGGCAATGGGGCTGGTCAAGCAGGGACTCAGCGGCCTCGTGCTCGACCTCCGCTTCAACCCCGGCGGCTCGCTCCAGGCGGCGATCGAAATCTCCGACATGCTCATTTCCGAAGGCGTGATCGTCTCCGTCAAGGGCCGCGAAGTCGATCGCTCCTACAGCGCGCACGCGGATGGCACGCTGCCCGACTTCCCGATCGTCGTGCTCGTCAACAGCCAGTCCGCCTCCGCCAGCGAAATCGTCAGCGGCGCTCTCCAGGACGATCACCGCGCCATTGTGCTTGGCACGCGCTCCTTTGGCAAAGGCCTCGTGCAGGATGTGCGAACACTGCACTCGGGCGCCGGACAATTGAAGATCACCACCGCCGCGTACTACCTGCCCAGCGGCCGCAACCTGCACAAGTGGCCCGACTCCAAGACCTGGGGCGTCGATCCCGATCCGGGCTTCTTTGTCCCCATGACCAACGACGAATACCGCGCCATGTTCGACGTGCGCAACGAACTCAGCGTCATCCGCGAAGACAACGGCAAGGGCGAGTGGGCCGACCCGCAGTGGGTGGAGGAGACGCTCAAGGACAAGCAGCTCAGCGCCGCCATCGAGGCCCTGCGCCTGCGCCTGGAAAAGAACGAGTGGATCCCCACCGGCTCGGAAATGAAACCCTCCGATGCCCTCATCGAAGAACTCCACCTCGTCGAGCGTCAGCGCGAGTTCTTCATCGAGCAACTCGAAGAGATCGACGAGCGGCTCAACAACCTCACTTCGTTCATCCCCGCAGAAGAACGGCAGCCGGTTGACCTGATCCCCGATGAACTCGACGTCGCCGGCGGCACGGTCGAGGTGCATGACGCGGCGGGCAACGTCGTCGCCGTGCTGCGCATCAAAGAAAGCGGTTCGCTCGAACCGGCGCTTCGCCAGGCCGGCGTCGAACCCGTCACCAAAGAGAACGAACAGGAAAATTGACGCGCCGCTTCGCGGGCGCGGGGTGTGATGATGCCAGACGATACAGAAGGTCCGGATCAGCCGGACGAACCCGACCCTAGCATGGTGCTCGGCATCGAGTCGAGCTGCGATGAAACCGCCGCGGCCGTGGTGCGCGGCGGCGGCGAGGTGCTCTCAAGCATCGTCGCCACGCAGGAAGATCTGCACGAAGAGTTCGGCGGCGTGGTGCCCGAGATCGCCAGCCGCGCCCATCTCGAACGCATCTACCCCGTCATCGCGCGCGCCATCGACCAGGCCGGCGTCGGGCCTGATGACCTCAGCGCGGTGGCCGTCGGCCATCGCCCGGGGCTCATCGGCTCGCTGCTGGTCGGCGTGGCGGCGGCCAAGGCGCTCGCGTGGGCGTGGGACAAGCCGCTCATCGGCGTCGATCACATCATCGCGCACCTGCACGCGGCGTGCCTCGATGCGCAGCGCTGCCCCGAGTTTCCCGCCATCGGCCTGGTCGTCTCCGGCGGGCACACGAGCCTGTTTGACATGCGCAGCGCACTCGATGTGCAGTGCATCGGCCGCACCATCGACGACGCCGTCGGCGAGGCGTATGACAAGGCGGCGACGATCATGGCCCTGGGCTATCCCGGCGGGCCGCGCGTCGATGCCCGCGCCGCCCGCGGCCGCGAAGATGTCTATGACTTCCCCATCTCGCGCCTCGAGCCCGACAGCCTTGACTTTTCATTTTCCGGTCTCAAGACGGCGCTGCTCTATGCCGTGCGCGGCACGCCGACGGGCCGCGGCCAGGGCGCGACCTTCGAGCGCGACGCGGCCGACCTCTCCGCAAGCGAGATCGACGACCTGTGCGCGTCGTTCCAGCGCGCAGCCGTCGGCGCGGTGATGCTCAAACTCCAGCGCGCCATCGAGCAGCAGCGCCAGCGCAGCCAGGCGCCGCGGTCCATCATCATCGGCGGCGGCGTGAGCGCCAACTCGCGCCTGCGCAAAGACGCGCAGAGCCTGGCCGACCGCCACGGCCTGCAACTGCACCTGCCCCAGATGGCCTACTGCCTCGACAACGCCGCCATGATCGCCGGCCTAGCCTGCCTGAAACTCAAAGCCGGCCAGATCGACGACCTCACCTTGTCCGCCAGCCCGGCGGGAATGTACTGAGCGGCGAGGGCGCCAGCGCGGAATCTTCCCCGTTTTGAGTCGCAATTCCTCATTCGCCCTTGCACAAGTCCGCAGGATCGGGTAGGTTGTATGACGCCTTTGCCGCCGCCCGAGGCGGGGGAGCAGGCATCTTTTGCCGCGCCGTGCAGAACGAAGGCGCTATCAGCCAGTGGGTGGTGTGGGAGTTCCGGCAGGAGCCAGTCCGCGTGCAGTCGCAGAGAAGCACATGTCAGACAATCGTACCAGCCCCGTTTTCCGGCCCCGGAATGCAACTAGTAGATCATTCTTCAGCGGAAGAGTGAAAGCTCTTCCGCTGGTTTATACAGATGGAGGTGTCCGAGATGGCATTCAGCAATGGTGTTTCAGGTCTGACGGCAGTATTGAGCGCACTGTGCTGCATTCAAGGCGCGGCGGCGCAAGACTCTCACTACGCGCTCTTCGAACTTCACGTACTGAATCAAGAGGAACCGCACACGTGGACGCGTGCGATCGATGAAGCCGGCAATGTCGTAGGCGCCTCCAGCACGGACGCCGTCGGGTTCCATGGGGTTGGGTGGATGTCGCTCGAGCTCTTCGATTTGGGCACGCTCGGGGGTACGCGCAGCGAAACGAAGGATCTCAACAGCCTCGGCGAGGCCGTCGGCTGGAGCAATCTGCCAAGGAGCAGCGATGAGCACGCTGTGCTCTGGCGAAACGGACAAATAATCGACTTGGGCACACTTGGTGGCAAAGAAAGTGAAGCATTCGCCATCAATGATCTGACTCAAATCGTAGGTGTCGCCGAAGCGCTTGAGGGTGGCGGCGGGTTTCTGTGGGAGAACGGGGAGATGTCAGCGCTGCCAAGCCTCGGTCAATCCGGCGGGGCAGCTTACGACATCAATAATCTGGGGCAGATCGTCGGTTCCTCATGGACCGTAGATGGATCTGAAAAAGCGGTATTGTGGGAAAACGGTGATGTGGTCGAGTTGCCGACTCTCAGATCAGACCCGAGCATCGCGATCGCCATCAACGAACTCGGTGAGATTGTGGGTCAATCCGATGGACCCAACGATAATGCTCACGCGGTAGCATGGGTGAATGGGCAGATTCTCGATCTCCACAATTCAGAACTTGGCATCGGCAGTTCCGCATGGGGCATCAACAACGTCGGTCAAGTCGTGGGCTGGGTCGGCCGACAGCCGACCAACGTGTACGGGTTCCTCTGGGACCAGAACAATGGGATGCGCCGGCTCGATGACCTCGTGCCACCCAAGCCCCGCAGAAACTGGCGCATCGATATGTCCTTCGACATTAACGACGCCGGTCAGATCGCAGCGAATGGGTATGTATCAGGCAGCCCTCTCACGACGCACGCATTCATCATGAGTCCTGTCTATCCGACGATGCAACTCAGTTCTCCCGTGCCGGGCGCCGCGCCGGGTCCAAACACACTGACGCTCACCGGAGCCACGCCTGGCGCAGAAGTCGTGTTTCTCTACGCCCTCCACAGCGGCGGCACGCGCATCCCCGGGTGCGACCTGCAGCAGAACGCGCTGCAACTCGATCAGCCGACCATCATCGGTAGCGCCATTGCCGACGCCAACGGAGTCGCCACCATCACCCGGCCCGTCCCCCTCATCGCCCGCGGCCAGACCATCCTCTTCCAGGCCGTGGTCCAGAGCGAGTGCGCCATCAGCCAACTCGTCGTGCATGAGTTTCAGTAGGAGCGAGCCCGAGTGACACCGCAGAGAAGAACATGCCAAACAATCGTACCAGTCCCGTTTTCCTGCCCCAATTTGAGTAAAGGAGTTGAAGCACTGATGATGGACTCAAGCACATTCGTACAGGCTCGCTTCGCCGCAGCGTGCTGGTCGGCGCGCCAATGGCAGACGGGCTCAAGTTGGGACACGCAGAGCCCGTTCCTGATTGAGGGCCTGATCGGCAACCAGGTGCGAAGTGCCAGCTTCTTCGAGCAAACGAACACGGCGCGGTATACCCCGCTGAAGACGGCCTACGTGGACGCCGCCGCGAAGTACAACATCAGCAACTTCGTGCCGCACGGTGAAGGGTGCGACGTTGAAGACGTCTGTCCGGATTGCAACTAGGCGACTCACTCATCAGCGGAAGAGTGAAAACTCTTGCGCGGATTTGCGAGAATGGAGATCATTGAGATGACACTTAGAAGCAGTCTGATGAGTCTGACTGCAATCGTGAGCGCCGTTGGCTGCATTCACAGCGCGGCCGCGCAGGACTATCGGTATGCGCTATTCCAATTGCCTGCCGTGGATGGCATTGGAGGCGCGGCGGCGTCGCTCACACAAACAGGGCGCCTCGCGGGAGTCTCGGATTTCGAGTCGGGAACCTACTACCACGCGACAATGTGGGAAGCGAATGGCGACTTCGCCGACCTAGGTTCGTTTCGAGGTCATCTGAGCTCGGCGCAAGATATCAATGAACTCGGTGAAGTCGTGGGCTGGGGCGGCGAATCAGTCTTTGGCGATCAACATGCATTTCTGTGGCGCGATGGTCAGATGATCGACCTTGGAACGCTGGGTGGTGAAGAGAGCGTAGCACATGCCATTAACGACCTCTCTCAAGTTGCTGGGTACTCAGATTATGAGGGCGGTAGTGGAGGAGGATTCTTCTGGGAAAACGGGAAGATGGCTACCCTGCCAACGCTCGGGCGGAGCGGTGGAACAGCCTACGACATCAACAATGCGAGCCAGCTTGTGGGCAGGTCTGTTGACCCCGACGGAAACGGCAAGGCAGTCCTTTGGGAGAACGGTGATGTCATTGCTCTGCCCACCTTGAGATCAGACCCGAGCACGGCAATTGCCATCAATGAACTCGGCCAGATCGTTGGTCAATCGGATGGCCCCAACGATAATGCTCACGCCGTCGCTTGGGTGGATGGGCAGATTGTCGATCTGCACAACTCAGAACTTGGTATCGGCAGTTCCGCCTGGGGCATCAACAACCTCGGCCAAGTCGTCGGATGGGTCGGCCGCCAGCCCACTAACGTGTACGGCTTCCTCTGGGACCAGACCAACGGCATGCGCCGCCTCGACGACCTCGTGCCTCCCAAGCCCCGCAGGAACTGGCGCATCAGCATGGCGCGGGACGTCAATGATGCTGGGCAGATTGCAGCCGAGGGATACGTGGCCGGCCAGCCGCTGACGCTGTATCCGTTCCTGATCAATCCCGTGAATCCGACGATGGAACTCAGTTCGCCAGTGCCTGGCGCCGCACCCGGTCCGAACACGCTTACGCTCACCGGCGCCACGCCGGGCGCGGAGGTCGTGTTCCTCTACGCCCTCCACAGCGGCGGCACTCGCATCCCCGGCTGCGACCTGCAGCAGAACGCCCTGCAACTCGATCAGCCGACGGTGATCGGCAGCGCCATTGCGGACCAGGATGGCGTCGCATCGATCACGCGCCCCGTCCCCCTCATCGCCCGCGGCCAGACCATCCTCTTCCAGGCTGTGGTCCAGAACGAGTGCACCATCAGCCAGCTCGTCGTGCATGAGTTTGAGTGACCCTTCGACTCGCAAAGCCTCGCTCCCTTCGACTGGGCTCAGGATCGTCGACAGGGCGGCGAAGCGCCGGGCACTAGGCACTAGGCACTGGGCATTAGGGGAGAGGCAGCAAGGCGCCAAGGCATCGAGGCCCGCTCTCCTTTCTCCTGTCTCCTCTCACCTCTCTCGGCGCTTCGCCGCCGTTCACCCCGGCTCTTCGCCTGGGTCGGTCAGGCGGACCTGGCGGTCCTGGGTGAGCAGGGGCTGGTTGATGTAGAGCGTGCCTTGCGGGCTGCCGATGGTCTTGCCGCGCGTGAGGTAGTAGGCGTCGAGCGCCTGCACCTTGTGTGAGGCGGGGTGTTCGATGCCGGCTTCCTGGCCGACAGCGCGGCCCCAGGCGATGCGGTAGCCGCGATCGGTGATGAGCGCGAGATGCGCCCGCTTGCGGTCACCGCCATCCCAGTTCTGCACGTCGATGGCGCGGACCTGGCTGAACCACTCGCGATTCTGCTTGCGCAGGTAGCCGATAAGCAGCAGCCCGTCGGTGATGTCGCCGCCGCGCCAGATGCCGCCGATGGGGGGGACCGGTCCGATGGCGTTGACGATGGCCGGCAGGGCCGCGATCTGGCCCGCGCGATACGTCACCGGCAGGCGCGTGCCGGACGCATCCACGACGTAATCCGTCTCGTCGCGCCGCACCATCGCAAACGGCCGGCGGAACTGGCCGTGGATAGTGATGCGGTCGATGCGCTGCGCTCTTCCATCAACCTCGACCGTAGCGAGGTCGCGCGTGACGCGAATCGTCGCATCCTCCATCCACCGGCTCTCGACGAGGCTCTCGTGGATAGCGCGAAGCGCATCGCGGTCGAAGGGGTTGGGCCGTGCGGCGGCATAAGCGGCGGCGAGCAGCGACTCGCGCACGCCCTCGACGCCGACGACCGGCTCGGCGAAGACGATTTCGGCCATGTCCGCACGCTGGGGCTGGCGCGAGGCGACTTCGGCGCGGAGCAGATCAACGGGCTGATACGACCACCACGCCCAGGCGCCCGCGCCCAGCGCGATCAGCGCCGCAAAAGTGGCGATGTACAGCCCCGCCTCGCGCCAGCCGAATCGATCGGCGGCGGGGGCGCTGCGCTTGGCCGGCGCCTGGGCCGGTTTGGCGCGGGTCTTTGGCCGCTTTGACTTTTCTTTGCCGCCGAAAGGCCAGAAATGCACAACCTTCTCCCGTTTCGGAGTGAGCGTATCTCCAGTATGTCGGCAGAAAGCGGGGGGCCGGCTTCAAGATCGGCCCGGCGCCGCTGAACGCCCCGCTTCGTGGCGCGATCGGGCCATCTCGATCAGGCGGGCGCACAGTTCGGGCATGGGCACGCCGCCGGCCGCCTCGCCCATCGGCACCAGCGAGTGGCTCGTGAAACCGGGCATGGTGTTCACCTCGAGCATCCACCACGCCGGCCGGGCCGGGTCGGTCACGTCGTCGTAGCGGAAGTCGATGCGGGCCAGGTCGCGGCAGCCGATGGCGCGATACAGGCGAAGCGCATCATCCTTGATCCGCGCCGCGTGCTCGGGCGGCAGGTCGGGGCTCACGGTGTAGCGCGTGTCATCGCGCGTGTACTTCGCCTCGTAGTCATAGAACTCCACGCTGGGGATGATCTCGATGAGCGAGCCGACGCGATCGCCCACCAGGCCAACGGTCAGTTCGCGGCCGGGGATGAACCGCTCAGCCATGATGCGGCTGCGGCGAGGCTGAAGCGCGGCGCGGCCGTGCTTCACTTCATCCGCCGTGCGGCAGATGAGGACATCGACGCTCGAACCATCGTCGATGGGCTTGAGGACCAGGGGCGGCGACACGGTGCACGCGTCGTCGAGCGTGTGCAGGATGCACGCAGGCGGAGTGGCCACGCCGATCGACTCTGAAATCTCCTTGGTGCGCATCTTGTCCATGGCGATTTCGGCGGCGGTCGAACCGCAGCCCACGAACGGCCGGCCGTCGGTCTCGAGCAACCGCTGCAGCGGGCCGCCTTCGCCCCACGGGCCGTGCAGCGCGGGGAAGATCACATCGCCTTCGATCGTGGCGAGTTCAGAGCCGGTGAGGCGGTCAACCACTTCGAGGCGCGCGGCGTAGCGGCCGGTTGCGTTGAGCGCCGCGGCGATCTCCCGGCCCGACATGAGGCTGACTTCGCGTTCGGCATCGGGCCCGCCGGCGAGGACGGCGACGTTGATGGGGTGGGTATTCATGCTTCTTGCGCGAGGGGGCGCTCCGCTGTGCGGAGCCTTCGGGTCGCGGCTAAACGTGCTCGCCGGAGCGCCGCGTTTCCTGCCGCTTCCACACGACGAGTTCCCGAACCAGTTCGTAGCCTGACTCTTCCTCCACGACGCGTGCGGCATGATCGATCAGGGCGATGATGTCATCGGCACAGGCGCCCGGCTCGGCCGTAAAGAAGTTGGCATGCCGCTCGCTGATGGTCGCGCCGCCGATGCTCGTGCCCTTGAGGCCGGCGCGGTCGATAAGTTCGCCGGCGCTTACCAGCCGGCCCGAGCCGTCGCCCGCGGGTGGATTGCGAAACACGCAGCCGGCGCTGTTGGCGGCCATCGGCTGCGACTGCTTCTTGTAGGCGAAGATCTCTTTGACCTTCGCGTGCGTGCGCGCCGGGTCGTCGGGCGTGAGCGCCAGTTCGGCCCAGAGGATGACCGGATCGATGATCGAGCAGCGGCGGTATTCGAAGGCGATGTCCGGCGCTTCGTGCACGACGAGGTCACCCTTGACGTTGATGCAGCCGACGGCCGCGACGGCGTCGCCGATGCAGCCGAACTTGCCGCCCGCGTTCATGCGGATAGCCCCGCCGACGCTCGCGGGCACGCCCGCCATGCACTCGATGCCGCTGAGGCCCTGCGTGGCGGTGGAGATGACGAGTTGCTCGAGCGACTTGCCGGCCATGACGCGCACGGCGTCGCCCGCCCGCCCTTCGACGCCGGCGCGGTGGACGCGGTGGCGGTGGATGGTGGACACTTCGCGGAACGCGGCGTGGTCGAGGTGAACGACGATGCCATCGACGCCCTCGTCGGCCACCAGCAGATTCGCCCCCGAGCCGAGCACGCGGGCGATCGTGCCGGTCTCATGGCAGCGGCGCATCAGCGTGCACAGGGCTTCGACGCTGCGCGGCCTGGCGAGCACATCGGCCCGCCCGCCGACGCGGTACCAGGTCATCTCGACGCCGATGGGCGCATCAAACTCGACCTCGACATCGAGGTCTTCGACAATGGACCGCACGCTGGAAACTGCATCGCCAGGCACCGCCAAAGGATATCGAAAGTTGGCGGCCATGGGCTGGAGAATTCACACCGCCGCGATGATTCTCGTGTGGCCGCGGAGGATGATGCGCTCGCCGTCGATGCTCAGAATGACGGTCACGTAGATTTCCTCGTCGATGTGGCCGGCGGGGTACACGCCCTCGCCGCGGATGCCCAGGTCCACGGCCTGGCCCGGCGGGAGCGTCATCTCCATCTTGCCGCCCGCCATGCCCGTGTCGGGGTTGATGAGCGACATATCCTCGGCCAGCACGCCTTCCTGCTCCTTGTCGAACGAGTAGAAGACGCGCTCGAGTTTCACCGTGCGCGGCTTGCGGTCGGCGGCCGTGTTCTCGGCCCGGATCATCAGCGTGAGGTGGCGCGTGTCGTTCGAAGGCGGCATGCGGTTGTGCCAGGCGCCGACTTCCATGAGATCGAACCGCGCCGCCGGCTTGACCATCTTCATGGGAATCTCGCCCGCCCGTGTGAATGGCAGCACTTCAATCTCATCGATGCGGATCACCTGCTCGAACACCTGTCCCTTCACCCACGCGCGCCGGCCGGGCTGGAGGCGGGCATTGAGCGCTGCTGCATCCTTGAAATCCTTGCTCAGCAGCATCGCGCGCGTGCCCGGCGACTGGCCGTCCTCATCGGGGTCGGGCTGAAAACCGCTGCCGGTGAGTTCGCCCGCGGGCCAGTCGGGCTGGCGCTGCGGCAGGGCGAACAGCGTGGTAACCGTTCCCCAGCCCTGAAACTTCTCGCCGGCGCCGTTTGAGCCCCCGGCGGCCTGGCAGCCGGTGCAGAAGGTCGCCAGCAGAGCGATGAGCAAAAGCAGTTGCGTATTCATGGCCATCCTCCCGAGGGCGTGGGTGCGCGCTCGCAGAGGATGATACTCGGGGCAACTGCCGGCGCGCGGTGGTTTACCAGCGATGCCCCGCGCGGACTCTTGCGCGTTACTTCCGCCCGAGGAACTGGCGGGCGACTTTCCACACCGGGCCTGCGCCCATCACCACGAGCAGATCGCCCGGGCGGCAGACGTTCTCGAGTTGCTCGACGATTGCTTCGAAAGGGTAGAGGTGCATCGCCTGCACGCCGCGCTGGCGCAGACGATCGACGAGATCCGAAGCGCTGATGCGCTGCTTCTCCGCTTCGCTGTCGCGCACAAAATAGATATGCGGCACGATGACCACGTCCGCCGAACTGAAACTCGTCGCAAACTGCTCAAGCAGAAACCGCGTGCGGCTGTGCTGGTGCGGCTGAAACACGCACACGAGCCGGCTGGGCCGTTCGTGGGCGCGCAAGGCGCGGAGCGTCGCGTCGATCTCCGTGGGATGATGGCCGTAATCGTCGTAGACGATCACCTCGCCGCCGGGAATGGCCCGCTTGCCCAGGCGCTGCAGCCGCCGATCAACGCCGGCGAACGACTCGACGGCCGAGATGATGCGCTCCCACGCGCAGCCCAGCCGGCTCGCGAGCACGCAGGCGACGGCGGAGTTGTAGGCGTTGTGTTCGCCGGGCATCGGCGCGACCCACGAAGCGACGTCCTCGCCGCCGTGCGACAGGCTGACGCGGTGCGAGTGCGGATCGAAGTGCACGACCCAGTCCGCCTGCGTCGAAAAGCCGATCGTCTCGACGGCGCACTCCAGACCCGCGGCGACCTGGCCGCGATGGGCGGCGTCATGGCCGATGAGCAGGTACCCGCCTTTGTCGCGCGCCGGCAGCAGCGCGGCGAACTCGTGGAACGCCTCGATGATCGCGTCGAGCGAGCCGTAGATGTCGAGATGATCTTCCTCGACGTTGAGCACCGCGGCGACGGTGGGGCGATGATGGTGGAACGAACGGTTGAACTCGCACGCCTCGCCCAGCAGGATGCCGGGCTGACCCGAACCGGGCTGAACCGCGGCGCCGGTGCGGGCGCCGCCGCCGATCTGCGCGCAGGTGGCGCCGACGACGAACGACGGGTCGCGGCCGCACTGGATGAGAATGTGCGCCAGCGTGGCGGTGGTGGTGCTCTTGCCGTGCGTGCCGGCGATGGACACGCCGGTGCGGCCGAGCATGAGCCGGCCGAGCGCTTCGGCGTAGTGCATGACGGTCAGGCCGCGCCGCTGGGCTTCGAGCAGTTGCGGGTGGTCGGCCCGGATCGCGGCCGAAGCGATGACGAGATCGCACTCCTCAGGAAGGTGGCCGCTCTCCTGGTCGAAGGCCACGTTCATGCCGTCGCGGTTGAGCGCGTCGGTGAGGTCGCTGCGGGTCTGGTCGCTGCCGCTGCACACGCCGCCGCGTGCCGCGAGCATGCGGGCCAGGCCGCTCATGCCGCAGCCGCCGATGCCGATGAAGTAGAGATGCTGCCCGGCGACGTCCCACGCCGGCTCGGCGCTGGCCGCCTGAAGTGAACGACTGCTGGTTTTCGCCCTGCCCGGCTTCACGACCGTTTTGCCCACCTTTTGCCGCCTCCGTTGCGATGCCGCGATGATACGAGTGCACTGCTGCAAGGATCGACCAATTCGCCGGCCGGAATTGAGTCGGCGATGGAATGGTGTGGCGGCGGCGGCGCAAGGAGGATACATTCCGACTCGTGTCCACCGCCCTGCCATACCGGATCGCCGTACTCTGCTACCTCTTTGATGCCCAGGGTCGGGTGCTCCTGCTGCACCGCGCCAAGCCGCCCAACGCCGATCTCTACTCGCCCATCGGCGGCAAACTCGAGCAGCACCTCGGCGAGAGCCCCACGGCGTGCGCCATTCGCGAGATTAAAGAAGAGGCCGACATCGACGTGACGGCGGAAGACCTGCGCCTCGCCGGCATCGTGAGCGAATGTTCATATGAAGGCCAGGGGCACTGGCTGCTTTTCTGTTACGAGGTCACGCGGCCGGTGAAGGTGGTGCGCACGCATCTTCATGAAGGCCGCCTCGAGTGGCACACGCTCGACAACGTGACCTACCTGTCGATCCCCGAGTCGGATCGAAAGATCATCTGGCCCGCGTTTCTGAGCCATCGCGGCGGATTCTTCATGGTGCACATCGACTGCACCGGATCCGAGATGAAGTGGACGATCGAGCAGTCCGCCGGCGCCGGATGAAGATGCACCGCGCGCCGAACCGCCATGTGAATGAACGCTAAACCGGCTCGCGCACACGCGTTGCAATCAGGCAATAGTGTGTTCGCTCATGGCTCATATGTCGCTTTGAACCTATCCTTTAAAGATGCCCCCCGCGACGGGGGCCGTGCGGTTTGCGCCGCAATAGCTTCCCTTCCCGAGCACGACTCTCGGAGGATTCTCAATGTCCAGTTCCACATCAGTCGCGACCTCGTCCGCTGCAGGCAACGGCATGGTTCACGCGGCACAGCCCGGCGAGCCGTTCGGGTGGATGAGGCGGATTGACGCACTTCGATCTGAAATTCGCGAGCGACTCGAATGCGACCGCGTGATGCTCGGCATCATCGCGCCGCATCGGCCGCGCAGCGATGAACTCATTCTCGTTGACGGCTTGAGCATGGAAACCATCGGCGGATGGCTCGACTCCGGCTTCCGGCACGACAGCGTCTTCCTCCAGGCGATGCGCAGCGGCGCCGCGGCCGACACGGCCGAACAGGCGCGGCTCGCTTCGGCGGATCTGCCCGCGCAGACCCCCGTCGCCTGCGTCACGCTGCCCGACGGCTTTCCGGATCGGCGTCATTGGATCGCCATCGCCGCGCGCCCGTCGGGCACGTTCAGCGAGTCCGATCTGCACACGCTCAGCCTGCTCATGCGGCGCTGGGCGGCGCAGTTCAACCGCCCGCGCGATCCAAACGTCTGCCGCCTGCTCGTCGGCTACGACGATCGCGTCATCCACGCGGATCCGGGCGGCGAGTTCTGGCTGGCCGCGGAACACATCGACATCAATCGCGTGCTCGTCGATCTGCGCGTGGTGGCGAGCCAGCGCTGGCCCGAACTCGAAGACGACCGGATGCACGACGTGGTGTTCAACCTCTCGGGCGAGCCGATCTGGATCCGCTTCGAGCGCCGCCGCGCCTTGCCGACCGCGTCGGCCGAGCAGTGGTATCTCGAGCTGCGGCCGCTGGATCGGGGCGATCTGCCGCCGCTTGGCAGCCTCGACGACATGCGCGTGGCCAAGGCCGTGGGCTACATCCACGACCACTACGCCGAGTCGCCCAGCCTCAACACCATCGCCGAACTCGTGGAAGTGAGCCTGTTCCACTTCCACCGCACGTTCTCGAAACTGGTCGGCACCACGCCCAAGCAGTACGTCCTGCAGCGGCAGGTGCAGATGGCCAAGTGGATGCTCGCCACCCAGCGCGTGCCCATCGCGGCCATCGCCAAGGCGACCGGCTTCGCCAGCCACGGCCACTTCACCTCAACCTTCCGCCGACTGCAGAACATGAGCCCGACGGAGTACCGCGAACAGTTGGAGTAAGGCGGGTTCGGCGTCGAGGAATGCGCGTGCCGTGAGCGCGGTGCCGTGGTTCAGAGGTCGGCTTCCTGGCCTGAGTCTGATCGAAGGCTGCGACCGGCGGCCCACGTCTTCGCGCAACGGGCGTTCAAAATGATTCGTCTACGAGCCGCGCACTCGCGTGGCCTGCGCTCGCAATGCCTCGCTTGACCACGGCACCGCCGCATCGGTGAGTCTGCGCCGCGCCTCTTCGATCTCAGATCGGCGAGCCGTTCACCCGCAGCGTCGCCGGGGCCTCGGCGAGGCGCGCATTGCGCTGGCGCCGGCGGTCGTCGCGGATGACTTCGCCGCTGTGGTCGACGTCAAAGGTGCCGCTGCCTCCCGCTTTGACATGCGCAACAAACTGCTCCAGTCCCGCCGGCCACGCGCCATCGAGGCGCACCTCGAACCCGGCGTCGATGATCATCGCAATAGTCTCGCGCGTCGCCGAGCCGCGCGTCAGCAGGTATCCATCGACAAACAGACTGTTGGCCGGGTGCAGCGCCAGCGCCTGCATGCTGCGCAGGTGCCCCTCGCGCCCCGCGCCAATGCGAATCTCCGCCGTCGGATTCGCCAGCCGAAACAGACACAGCACCCGCAACACCACCTGCGGCGTGAGCGGCCGGCCCTGCAGCGCCGCGTCGTTCACGCGATTGCCCGGAATCGGCACGAGAAAGTTCACCGGAATCGACGGCACCGCAAACTCGCGCAGGCGATACGCCACGTCGATCAGGTCCTCGAACGATTCGCCCATGCCCACGATCAGCCCGCTGCACAGGTCCAGCCCCGCCGACCGCGCCGCCGCCAGCGTGTTCACGCGGTCGGCGAACGTGTGCGTCGTGCAGATCTGCTCGTAGTGCCGCTCGCTCGTGTTAAGGTTGTGGTTCAGGCGATCAAGCCCCGCGTCGGCCAGGCGCCTGGCCTTCGCCTCATCCAGCAGCCCCGCGCTCAGACAGGTCCGCAGGCCAAAGCGACTCTTCACCTCGGCGATGCACGCGGCCATGTGGTCGATCTCTTCATCGCTGGGCCCGCGCCCCGACAGCACCATGCAGTAGCGATACGCGCCGTTGTCTTTGGCCCGCTGGGCCTCGGCGACAATCTCCTCGCGGCTCTTGAGGCGATACGCCTGGATCGGCGCCTCGCTGTGCTGGCTCTGCCCGCAGTAGCCGCAGTCCTCCGGGCACGCCCCGCTCTGAACGTTGTGCAGTTGATGAATAAGCACGTCGCGGCCGAAGTGCGCCTCGCGCACCTGCCCCGCGGCTTCGATCAGCCCCAGCAGGGGCAGCCGATCGTCGGCAAGAATCGCCAGCGCCTCGTCGCGCCCAACCGCCTCACCGGCGCGGCCGGCGTCAACCCAGCGGTGCAGCAATGCAGCAGCAGTCCAACTCATGGGCCTACAGCATAGCCCCGCGATGAACCGCCGCGGCGCTTCACCGCCCAAAGCCAGGCTCCGCCAGTCAAACGGGCCCCCGCCCTTTCCTCTCCCTCCTTTCAGCATCTTGCCCATCACCCACCACCCCGCCCCGGCCCTTTCATCACCCGAGGCGCGAGCAGTGCGGCCACGACTGCCGCCCGCCGCGCCAACCACGAAAGGAGCACCCCATGTCACCCATCTCCCACCACTTCGAAGGCCTGCGCCGCCTCCCTTTGCTCGCCGCCGCGGGTCTCGCCGTGGCACTCAGCGCCTGCGCTTCCGAAGAGTACGACGATCGCGATCGCACCGTCTCCTACGCCGAACTGCCCCCCGCCGTCCGCCGAACCGTCGATGCCAGCCTCAACGGCGCCGCCGTCGAGACCATCGACATGTCCTACGAAGACGGCCGCTGGGTCTACGACGTCGAAGCACGCGATCGCACCGGCGCATTCGAATTTTCCGTCGCCGAAGATGGCACCTACCTCGGCCGCGACACCGAGGACGACGATGAAATGGACCCACGCGATCGCGAAGAGCCCGAAGAACCCGAAGAGCCCGAAGAAGAACCCGAACGCGAGCCCGGCGAAGGCCGCCGCTGACCCCGCCGGCACCGCTCCACCAGCAACCACTCCTTCCCAGCGCCCAGGCATCCCATGCCTGGGCGCTGTCACGCGCCCCACGCCGCCCGGCCCCGCCGCTCGCCGCCCCGCAACCCTACCAGAACACATTCGCCCGATGCCACGCCAACGCCTCAGCATCCGGCTGAAACCGCACCGGCAGCCGCAGCGCCCCAAAGCCCCCGAAGGGGCGAAAGAAACACCCGGCCCAGCAGAAGCGCCACGCCGCCGCTTCAACACACGCCCAACCGTCAGGTTCCACCTGACCTACCCACTAACGTGCGCCGACCCCGTCATGCCTGCGAAGGCAGGCATCCAGCCGAACATGCGCCGACCTCGTCATGCCTGCGAAGGCAGGCACCCAGTCGAACGTGCCACCCGTGCAACGCCTCGACCCCGGCGGGGTCAGAGAACGTAGCCACGGGTGAAGCGCAGCCGCACCGGAGGCAAAGCGCAACCCGTGGAACACATCAAACCCCGACCAAAGCCCCGAAGGGGCGACAGAAACACCCGGCCCAGCAGAAGCGCCACGCCGCCGCTCCAACACACGCCCAGCCGTCAGGTACTACCTGACCTACCTGCTTATTGGAGAACCGGCAGCCCGATTCTGCGAAGGTACTCGTATGTGTCATCGTAGAATGACTCACTCCGCGTTGGGTCAGTGGGCTCGCCATGTGGAACTACAACAACCATGCCCTGACGTGCTCGAGTCAACAGCACGCGATACGCGTTCTTCTGGTAGAGCTGCCGATCCGCTGACCTGATGCGCTGCCACTTCTTGCCTCGGAACGACCAGTGGCGCCAACCCTTCGGGGAATACCGAAAGTCCCCGTCCCAGACAACGCAAGACCAGTCCAGTTCGAGTCCTTGCACGTGAAACTCGGTCGCGACGTCCTCAAGGTAGTACGAGGATCGTACGTCCTCTTTGGAATGCAAAAACCAATGAATAGGATTGACGGCTGCGCGTACATCAATTGCGTGAGGCTTAAGTCGCAGCGCCTGTGAAGATACTACAATGCCATATCGTTCAGAACCTCTGGCCCGCGACTTCAGCCAACTCTTTGCGCGCTCGATATCTCGAGTCAATACGATTGGGTAGCGACCACCAATTTGCGACAACAGCGCCCTTGCGCCATCGATCTCAATGTCCAGTATTTGCTTTACGAGGTCGGACACTCTTTCGGCGCGGAATGACCGAATGGACACTGACAGATGAAGAGATTCGTCAAAATGAACTCCACCACGGCCATGCAGGAGACTCATCGCTTGACCCGCGGCGTACTCCGAATCACGCAGTTGTGGTGAGAGGTGAACCTCCCATTTGGGAAATGATCGCAGAATAGCCTGAATCCATTCTCCGATTCCCGCCTCGCCCGTATTAATTTCCTGTCCACCGCCAACGAGGCATACTACAACGGCCCAATCGTCGTGCCGGTCCATGCAGGAAATCAGAAACTCCGGCTCGGACATCACAAAGTTCGGTTGCTTCTTCTTTCGAGTCATAAAGTCCACGGTGCGTTCCTTGTTCCACGCCCGCTGCGCTTCATCGAAGAGTGCTACGTGCTCGATCGGCGCGCCGTCACCGTCGGCCAGACAGTCGTCACGAAAGTGATGCACATTCTGGATGAACGCCTTCACTTCACTGCGAGCCGATCCCAGCTTGATATTCCTGCCTTTCACTCTCAGGCGGTGCACTCTGTCGCGCGCGAGCGCCTCTCGAAGAACTGCGACCAGAGGCCCATTTCCCGAAAGGAAGACGCTATACAATTCATTGGCAGAGTCGAGATGCCTAGTGGCAATGTTTAGTCCGACAAGTGTCTTTCCAGCTCCCGGAACTCCTGTGACGAAACAGATCGCCTTGCGATGATTGCGCTTCGCATCTTGTATGATCGTCTCGATCGCTTCTGAAGTGCATGACAGATTCCTGGCACTCGCGTCACTCCTCGAAATCTCATGTACGCCATGGCCACCATACAGCGCTATGGCAGCCTCCACAATCGTTGGAGTCGGCAAGTAATGCCCGCGCGCCCAATGCGCGGCATCGATCTCTGTTCCGTCGAAAGCAGCCAGCACTATGCGAATAACGTCGGGCAATGACTCCGCACTCGCACAAAGAGGACTCAGTAACCCGTCTGGTGCGGTGACCGGCACGTCCGACACTGACGTCTGCCCCGAGCGAGTGGCAACAAGGATCGGTGCTATACGTTTATCGTGACTGCTGCTATGAAAGTTCTTGAGGTCGAGTGCGTAGTCCCAAACTTGCTCGATGGCGTCATTGGCAAAGCTCTTTGCGCCGACTTTGAATTCGATTACGAAGAGGGTATGGCGGATGATGACAAGCGCGTCGATGCGTCGCCCAACGCGGGGCACGGCGAATTCAAACGCAATCCATCCGGCATCCCGGTAGGGAGTTAGCACATTCCGCAGAATCTCGACTTCCGCCAGCCACGCGTCTCGTTGAGCAATATCGATGTCGAACGGGCTGCTTCTGGTCAGACTGCCGAGCACGTCGTCATTACCCTGCGTCAAGAACTGCGCGATCGAGTTTGAGTAGAACGCGCGCTCGGTAATCACAGCAGGGACGGAATCGGGTTCGAGTGCCATTATCGGCAATAGTACGACGGCTGAGCCGTTGAGTTGCGCCCCGTGAACGGTCGAGCGTACACGAGGCGTGCCCTTCCGTTGACGGTGTCAATCGTGCTCGGTGGCAGTGATGCTCCGGTCCGGCGCTTGGCTTCAAGCCGGTTCGATGTACTCAGCCTGCCGCAAGAGCAGCTCGACTAGGCTCTCCCGGCCCGTCACGTACCGCTCATTCAACCATTTCGGTTCTGCTCGGATCGCCGCCCGCACGCCCTCTGCGAACTCGGCGATCGCGACTGGGAAGTTGCGCGAGTCCCAGTAGATCGAGTCAAACGAGAAGTGCAGCCGCTGGAACAGTTCGGTTGCCTCGATTGCCAGTGCGCTGGCACAAGCTGGATCCGCGATGGCCATCTCAAACAGCGCCGGTCCAAGTTCATACGAGAGTCGCGCCAACGACTCCGTGTCCAAGGGTTCGGCGTCAATCCAAGCCGCTTGCGATTTCATCGAATACCTCGGCGAGTTGATGCGTGTAGTATGCCCACGGTCCAGAAGGAGGTAAACATGGCGATTCAAGGCGGGCAAGCAGTCAGTCTCAACCTGCCGCGCAACTTCGTTGGCCAATTGCTCGACGACCTCGATTGGCTCATCGAGGAGTGGGACAACACCGCCGATTACATGGAGCACGGCGTATCGCGCGACGGCATGATGATCCGCGAGTGCAACGACGCTCGAGAGGCCCAGAAGATGCGCGATTCCTAGGCGGCGATTCGGCAACGCATCCTGAGACAAATGCCGCGATAGCCGAATCAGCGATCTGAATTCGTCGATTCGCGCTGATGTCGGCGAACCCGTTCCGCTATTCGGTTGCAGACGCGTGCGGCGATTTCATCCGACATCCGCGCGTCTTCTCTGGTGATCCAATCGATCATCGCCTTGTCGTTCAGCGCCCAGACGCGCTTGTCCTTGA
Organism: Phycisphaerales bacterium; assembly: GCA_020852515.1. Lineage (NCBI taxonomy): Bacteria > Pseudomonadati > Planctomycetota > Phycisphaerae > Phycisphaerales > Phycisphaerales bacterium. Next base: position 111,052 of record JADZAS010000015.1, on the reverse strand, counting down.
TCGACCGTGAGCGATTGATATACCAGCCGGGAAACGTCACAATCGGTCGAATCGTAGCTGATGCATCCCAGTCAAGCTCAGCCAGCAGCCACTCGCGCAGTTCGTCCGCCACGGCCCGAACCTGCCCGATCGCGTCACTCTCATCGACGCCGTCGTCGCGTGTGAGTGAGACCCCGTCAAAGAACATCTCCACCGTGCCGTCAACTGGTTTGCTCCGCGCCTTCGTTTCGATGACAAAAATGCCTCCATGGCCGACCACAAGATGATCGATGTTCGCGCCTCGCTCACGCATCGAAGGAATATCGTGAAACACGCGGTACCCGCGTGATTTCAACTCATCCAAACGCTCTGCGACCGCGCGCTCGCCAGTTAGCCCAAGCCGGTATGGCTCGCCCGTGCGCATCATCTCCTTGATGCCTCGATGCGCATAGATGTACGCGCCGGCTGGCAACAGGATCAACGCGAAGTGCGCGTACGGATAGAAAGGATGAATGAGGTGTCCCAGAAACACGCCGGACACGAGGCCGCACAACATCGCGAACATGAAGACGGGCTTGAGCGATGGCACTGCATGATCGAAGATCTGCGAGAGCGTGCTGTCACCGGCGTGGCGAAGAGGCGCATCCCGAATCGGCGAGCGCGTCTCGGACTTGTTTGTCATAGTGCCAAGAATAAAGCGACCAGCCATCGGCAGTCAACGTTGCCGCAGCGAAGCGCCGAGAGAGGCGCGAGTAGAAAGTCGAACAGGAGACCCGCGGCGAAGCGCCGAGAGAGTTGAGCCTTCGACGTTGCTCAGGCCGAGGAGGAGACAGTAGAGCAGGAGACTCGAACCCCTGATGCCTCGATGCCTGCGAGTGCCTAATGCCCAGTGCCCAGTGCCTCGCTCTCCCTGATGCCTTCCCCATACACCCCTTCCCCATACACCCCCTCACCCCCGCACTCTCCGTGCCCTCCGTGCCTCCGTGGTGAAGCCTTTTCATCCCCCGCGCGCCAGCGCACCACCCTGCGCGCGACTTGTGCGCGGGGCCTGTGAAAACGCGGAAAAAGGGATTAAAACTCCCCGGCACCCCCCCTCAGAAAAATCAAAATCGATGAAAATCGTTCAAACGCCGCGCTCACTTGGCGCTCTGGGCAAAGACGAGCATCGCAACGCGCACAGACCTGCTCAAAAACCGCCCCTCACGAGCACCCCCGCGCGCAAGCCCTGCACGCCACCCGGTGCGCCCCCGTGCGCCCCCCGTGCCGGCACGCAACTTGCATCGGCGAAGCGCCGACCGCCACCAGCGCAGCGAGACCACCCCCTCGACGCCGCGCTGCACCGATGCCTGGATGCCTCGCTGCCTGGCTACCTGGCCGCCTGCTAGTGCCCAGTGCCTAATGCCTAGTGCCTAGTGCCTAGTGCCTAGTGCCTAGTGCCTAGTGCCTGGTCCCCAGTGCCTCAGCGGCGAAGCCGCCGCTCACGCCGCGACGCGCAACTGCCCTCTATACAAGTACCTGCGCAGCCTCGCGGCATCGACGTCGCGGGCGAATTCGCGGAATGCGATCGCCATTCGCGTCGGGCCGGGCGTCTCATCTTCCTCGACCCAGATGATCCGGCCGAGGATGACGATGGACCGGCCCGGGCCGGTGTCGAAACCGGGCGGAAGATGCAGACAAAGGGCCACTTCCGCGCCGATCGGCAGGTTTTCATCCAGTTCGATCTGGGCCCCGCCCTCGGAAATGTCGTACGCGTGACCATCCAGCGAGGCCTCAATCGACTCGATCGGCCGCACTGAAACGGAGTGGTACATCGGCGGAGTGGCAAAGCGGCTGTGCCGCCGGCGATCGGGGCCGGTGAAGGCGAGGGGGGCGCTCATGTCTGATCCTCCATCATTAGGACGCTCATCGGCCGACTTCGGATCAGAAAAGTCCAGTAATCGGCAGATTCGCACAAGTGGAGATCGGCCAGCGCATTATTGGCCTTGAGCCGCCGTGCCCTTTCAGGCGTGATTTTTGAGGGGAAGCGCTATCAGCGACCGCCCGGAACCGTCCGCTCCCGCCGACGGCTAATCGCCCGATGCCCCGATGCCTGCTAGTCCCTAATGCCTAATGCCTAGTGCCTAGTGCCTAGTGCCTAGTGCCTAGTGCCTAGTGCCTGGTGCCCAGTGCCTAGTGCCTAGTGCCTAACTCTTTCCCCCGCCTCAGCTTCCCGTAAAGAACCGCTTGATGGAATGGACCGTCAGGGCCCGGCCCATGGCGCCGATGGCTTCGGTCAGGGGGATGTGTTTCGGGCAGACTTTCACGCAGTTCTGGGCATTTCCGCAGTCATTGAGGCCGCCGGGGCCCATGAGGGCGTCGAGCCGGTCGCCCTCGAGGGACGCGCCGACTTCGTGTTCGTTGAACAGGCGGACTTGGGCGACGGCGTTGGCGCCCACAAAGTTATTGTTTTCAAGGTATTGCGGACAGGCTTCGAGGCAGCAGCCGCACGTCATGCACTCGGAGATGCGATAGCGCATGGCCTGTTTGTCGGGCGTGGAGCGGGGTCCGGGGCCCAGGTCCCACGTGCCGTCGATGGGCACCCAGCCCTTGATCCGCTTGAGTTCGTTGAACATGCGGGCGCGATCGACCCAGAGGTCGCGGACGACGGGAAACTTGGACATCGGCTCCAAAGTGATGACATCGCCGTCGTTTGGGGCGTATTCATCGATAAGGCACGAGCAGGACTGCCGCACCTTGCCGTTGATGACCATGGTGCAGGCGCCGCAGACTTCTTCGAGGCAGCCGGCGTCCCACACGGGTGGTTGCGTCGATTTTCCCTCGATTGTGCGCGGATTGGCGCAGATCCACTGCAGACAGCTGATGACGTTGGCGCCGGGGACGACGGGGACGTCGAACTCTTCCCACCGGCTGGGCTTGCCCGGGCCATCCTGCCGCTTGATGCGCAGGCGGACTTTGCGGGAGGAGCGCGGCGAGTCGATGCTGCGGACGGCGGCGGGTGCGTGGGTGTTGGTCATGGAGTTCTCTGCGATCTGCGATGTTTTCGCACAATTCGATCGGAAAGTGGCGGTATTGTCGTGAGCATGATATGAGCGGCGCAGCCGCCCGGCGAAGCGGGCGTTGCATCGGACGGCGATTTTGGGCCGATAGGGGTGAGGTGCCTGATCGCCGGTGCGGCAGGCCGGGGCAGGGTGCGAGGATCGGGCATTGAGCGCGGCGGCGTATGTCAAACTGGCTCGAGTCGGCGACTGGGCCAAGAACCTGTTCGTCTTTCCCGCGCTGCTCGCATCAGGGAAAACGACCGAACCGGCGGCGATCGGGGCCGCTTTCATCGCTTTTTTTGCGTTTTCGTTCACCGCCAGCGGTGTCTACTGCATCAACGACGCCCTCGACTGGAAGAGCGACCGGCTGCACCCGGTCAAGCGGAAGCGGCCCATAGCCAGCGGGGCCATCTCGCCCACGGCCGGGATGGCGGCGGGAATCGCGTGGCTGGCGGCGGGGATCGGGCTGAGTTTCGCCACGGGCAGCGGCCGGCTCGCGACGGTACTGCTGTGCTACCTGCTGCTGCAGGTGCTCTACAACACGCTGCTCAAGCGCATCGCCATGGTCGATGTCATCACGCTGTCGATCGGCTTCGTGCTCCGCGCCTGGGCCGGGGCCGTGGCGATCGGCGTCATCGCGAGTTTGTGGCTGCTGGAGACGGTGTTTTGCGTGTGTCTGTTTCTGGCGCTGATCAAGCGACTGTGCGATCTGAGTTCACTTAAGGACGGTTCCGCAGTGGGCGAAGCGCGGTGGCACGCGGCGGCGGGCTACCAGAGCGTGGAAGAGTTGAACTGGATGCTCGCCGTCAGCGCGGCGTGCTCGGTACTGACCTTTCTCATGTACAGCCTGTCGAGCCACAGCGCCACCGGGCCGGGCGTGCGCGGGCTGGCGCTGCTCACGCCGCTGGTGGTTGTGGCGATGTTCCGCATCTACCGCGCAGCGCTGCGGGGCACGAGCGACAGCCCGTTTGCGATCCTCACGGAAGACAACGTGGTGATCGCGTGCAGCGTGCTGTTCGCGATCGCTTCGACGGCGCTGCTGGCGATCGCGCCGCTGGGCGAAGCCGTGGACCGGGTGTTCGGGTTGTAATGCGATGAGCAGCGAAGCGCAGCAAGGCGAAACGAGAAGCACGTGGGTCGCCTGGCTGGCGTGCGGCTGGGCGTGCCTGACGCTTCTGGTCGTCGTGCGACTCATCACCAGCGCCGGCGCGGCGCCGATCACATGGGATGAGAAGTACGCGCTGCCGATCATCGAGCGGATCTGGCGCACGGAGTGGTGGAGCAGCGCGCTGCTCGACTACGACGACACGAAAGGGCCGGCGTTCTTCTGGATGTACGCGGCGGCGGGCGAGTTCTTCGGCCGCAGCGTCGCGGTGCTGCGGGCGGTCTCTCTGGTGTGCACGGCGCTGTGGGCGGCGACGCTGGTAGGACTGCTGGGTTCGCGCGAGAGATCAGCGGCGCGGCTCACGCTGGTGATGGGCCTGGCGCTGACGCTGCCTTACGCGCTGGTGATGGGTCAACTGGTGATGAGCGAGCCGAGCTTTCTGCTGGGCTGCGCGGTGATGGCGGTGATCGCCGTGGCGACGCTGAGCAGCGATCGGGAGCGGCTGAGGCGCCTCGACGGGCCGATCATGTTCGGCCTTCTTTTTGCGCTGCTGCTGCATCATCGGATTCACGTCGTGGCGCTGGCGGGGGCGATCGTGCTGATGGCGGCGCAGCGGCAGCGTTGGCAGAGTTGGCCGTGGTTTGTCGCGGGACTTTTTGCCGGTCTGAGCCGGCTGCCGCTTTATCTGCGCTGGGGCGGTCTGGTTGGAGAATCGTTTCAGCATCGCTACAGCATCGGGTTGCGGCTGGATAGTCTCGCGTATCTGAGTGCAGCGCTGCTGCCGACGATCGGGCTGGCGCTGGTCGCCGCGGCGCTGCGCCGGCGGGAACTCGGGCGCAAGACGATCGGGCTGATTGTCTTGTGTGGCGCGGCGGGGGCGGCGCTGGTGGCGATCGCGCCGCCGACGATTTCGAGCGATCCGCAGGCGTTGAACTTCGCCGGGCCGGTGGCGACGCTGCTGCGGCCGATCGCCGATGCGCCGATGCTGCTGGGTGGCGTTTTGGCCGCGCTCTCGGCGCTGGGCGCAATGAGCCTGGCGTCGCTGGCGGCGCTCACGGCTCAGCACGCGCGCGATGCGGAGAAGCGCGTGCAGATCAGCTCATGGCTGGCGCTGCTGACGATCGTGCTGGGCTGGCTGCTGTCGGCGCTCGCGGCAGGGGATGTGTACGACCGCTACCTGCTCGGATTCACCTTCCTCTGGCCGGTGCTGTGCGTGCGGGTCTTGCCGCGGCCGCTGGTGATCGTGCAGTTGATCGGCCAGAGCGCGATCGCAGCGATGCAGGTGTGGGGGCGGGTGTAGGGCGTGAGGGCGTGATGGGTGATTGGGTGATTGGGTGATTGGGTGATGGAGTGACCTGTGGCGCCTGTGATCAGTACGCGACGCCGGGTGATCAGGGTCGGGCCCAAGTCATCAGTCAACTCATCGTGCATCGCGGCGGCGCGATCGAGGCCGCTGCGATGCAAAACAAACGTACCTGTCCCGTTTTCCCTCCCCGTACCTGTCCCGTTTTCCCTCCCCACGGCCGCTGGCTGAAGTGGCTCGCCCGCTGAGCAGAGTCGACTCGGGCGTCGCTGATCACCAGCGCCGTGCTGCATTACCAGGTCGTCGGCACCACGCGCCGCTTTATCCTCTGGGTCACCGCCTCGCCCGCAGGCACCATCCCGATCCCCATCTTCTTCGGCGCGGCGAGTTTCGACGCCCGGCAGTGCGCCAACTACTCGACCTGGCTGCTGGTCATCCCGAACGGTCTGAGCAGCACCGCCTGCCTCTGCGGCGGGCCGGGCACTGCAATGCACCCGGCGGCAAAGGGCGGCACGGCGACACTGGCGATGGTGTGCGATACGGATTGCAGTGGCTTCGACGGCGGCGCGGGGCTGAGTATGCCTGAGAACGCGGGTCCGGCGATCGCGCCGCACCGCCAGGTGGACGCGAACGCGATTGATGTTGCTGACGCGCGCGAGGAGAGAAGGTTCGGGTGCCGGAACTGTCACAAACGGCGGTAGATGGCATAGGAGCGCAGCGGAGTCCTCGACGCCAGTGCTCCTATGTATTGATGATCCGTCCAGCTTTGCTCCGCGATCCCGTTAGGCGATCACTACTTCAAAGCCTCGCGCAGGATGTTAGCAATTCTCCAACGCTGCAAGCGCTCCGCACGGGCTAGCGGCGTCTCGCCATCGCTCGTCGCCAATCGCGGGTCCGCGCCGTGCGCGAGTAGCAGGGAAACGGTCTCGTTGTTACTTCGGCCAATTGCGATCATCAACGGAGTCTCTCCATCGACGTGAACGTTGGGGTTGGCCCCACGCAACAGTAGTTCCGCGACTATGGAGTTGCGCTGTGCGACTACAGCACTGCATAGCGGCGTAAAGCCATTAGATGCTGGCATATCCAGGAGATATGGCTTCTTGTCGAGAATACCAAGAATGACATCGTCGGAGAGATTGGCGCGAATCGCGAAGCACAATTCTTGCGGATCATGCTGAATCTGCGTTTCCGTCCTGACTCGGACACGCAGCCCTCCCAGCCAGCTCAGCCAAGGCACAACAAGTACTACAAGGAACACGCACAGGAGGCCGCCAACAATCCATTCCCGCTTCACGTCAAACTCCCGCGGAATACTGGCTCCGGCTCAACTGAATGATAGCGGCTACGGTTCTGGCTCGTTATGCCTCGGAGGAGCAGGTAACGGGGCAGGACTTGGATGCATTCTCGGTGAGCACATGTCGAGTCGGGCAAGAAAACGGGACAGGCAAGAAAACGGGACAGGTACGTTTATCAGGCAAGGGCAAGAAAACGGGACAGGTACGTTTATCAGGTCTGCTCATGCCTTTGCCCCCTTCCTCGGCCGGCCGCGCGGCCGGAACGTGTGCTCCAGTCCCATCGCCGCCGCCGTCCGCTTCACCCACGACTCGCTCCCGAACGGGCGGCCGCGCTGGACACTCGCCCGCAGCGCCTCCACCTCCGCCTTGCCCTGCGGCCGGTTCACCAGCGCCACCCAGTTCCGCGGCTCGCCCACCGGCCATGGCGAGAGCAGGCGACGATGATCCTCGCCGCCGAACCGCCGGATCCACAACCCCGACCACGGCCAGTCTTCCGCGCGGCGGCACAGATTCGCCCGCAGCGCGTTACGCTCGACATATCGCGCGACCGTCAGGAAGTGGTCATCGCGCTGAATCGGAAACGACTTGAACCGCCCCTGGTACAGGTGCCCGCTGCCGTGGGAGTGGCGGTGTTCCTGCCAGCGGCGGGTGTGCGTGAGCGTAAGCCGCTGCATGAACGGCGAGAGGTCGCCATCGCCGCGCGGCCACACGAGCATGTGCCAGTGATTGGGCATGAGGCAGTACGTGAGCAGCCGCACACCGGGGTGCAGGTCGAGGCAGTGCGCGAGGATGCGCTCGAACGCGTGATAGTCGTCATCATCGTCGAAGATGGCCATGCGATTGACGCCACGATTGAGCACGTGGTAGACGTACCCCCCGGGCGTGGGTCGAGCGGTTCGGGGCATGAGAATGTCTAGGCGCGCCGCCGGCCGCGAGCGATGCCCCCCAACGAAAACAAACGTACCTGTCCCGTTTAGTTAGCTGTCCCGTTTAGTTGGCTGCTCAACGCGTCCGAGGACCGCCGGCGCGTGATCATCGAGCCTTGAGGTTGGACCGCACGCGGGCGGCGCGGCGCGGGTTGGACGCGGCAGCGCTCCGCGGCGGCGAGGCGGCGGCGAGGGTGCGCGTCGGGGCGAACCGGCGCCTGCCCGGACCGGGGGGCGTTGAGACTGGTACAATGGTGGTGAGCCGTGCGAGATGAAGCGTTGCGCGGCAACGGCGGCGCGATCAGCGTCGGCCGGCGGGAGCGCCGGATCAACTCGGAGGCAGGACGCCATGCCCGAAGTCAGCACCAGCACCAGGCCGATGGACACCCTGAAGGAACGCTACGAGGACGTGAAGCGGCGCGTCGAGAGCGCGGCGCTGTCGGCCGGGCGGCGGGCGGAGGATGTGCTCATCGTCGCGGTGACGAAATATGCATCGCCTGAGCAGATCCGCGAACTCATCGAGATGGGTCACGCCGACTTCGGCGAGAACCGCGTGCAGCAGCTGACGCGTCGGGTGGCGGCGGTGGAGGAGTTTCTCGAGCGGCACAAGACGATGACGCCCTCGCGGCCGGTGTCGCTGCCGCCCAAGGTGCGCTGGCACATGATCGGGCACCTGCAGCGCAACAAGGTCAAGAAGGCGCTGGAACTGACGACGCTCATCCACACGGTGGACACGCTGCGGCTGGCCGAGGAGATCCAGGAGTGCGCCTTGCGGCGGGAGGCGCCGGTGGATGTGCTCATGCAGGTGAACGCCTCGTTCGAGCGGCAGAAGTCGGGCGTGGCGATGCCGGCCGCGGCGCACCTCGCCGAGCAGATCGACTCGATGGTTCACCTGAGGCTGCGCGGGCTGATGACGATGGCGCCGCTCACCGACGACCGGGAGGCGATTCGAGGCGCGTTTGAGCGGTGCGCCGACTGCTTTGGCGAGATCCGCAAGCAGGGCATCGGCGGCAAGGCGTTCAACATTCTCTCGATGGGGATGACGAGCGACTTTGAGATCGCCATCGAGTGCGGGGCGAACCTGGTCCGGATCGGCACGGCGATCTTCGGCGACCGGCAGCATCTCGACGCCGATCCTGACCGGCCCGACGGCGAGCCGGACGAAGATTGAGGCGAACGCCCCTGAGGCCGGGCCGCTACGATCTGACTTTCGTTTCCATGGCAAATCCGAGCGCCGCGCGGCAATCCGGGCGAGGCGTCTGGTCGATGTTTCTTCGATGATCCCGGCGGCGGTTCGAGTTCCCATGTCGCAGTCTGCATTCAAGTTGAGCCCGGAGCCGCACCGCCGCCGGGGCGAGTTGCGCCGCAACCTGTCGTCGAGCGTGACGGACGCGGTGGCGTACTGCGTGATGGTGGGCGTGGGCGAGACCTACCTGGCGGCGTTCGCGCTGGCGCTGGGGTGGAGCCAGACGGCGGCGGGTCTGATCGCGACGGTGCCGATTCTGGGCGGCGCGACGCTGCAACTCATCGTGCCGCGCCTCGTGAAGCGGCTGCGGTCGAACCGCAAGGCGGTCGTGCTGTTTGCGACGATCCAGGCGCTGTCGTTCGTGCCGCTGGCGATCGGCGCGCTCGTCGGCTCGATGCCGGTGTGGGCGCTGTACGTCACGGCGACGGTGTACTGGGGCGCGGCGCTGGCGTGCGGCCCGCCGTGGAACACGTGGATGGAGTCGATCGTGCCCGGCCGCATCCGGGCGCGGTACTTTGCCTGGCGGAGCCGGCTGTCGCAGGTCGCGGTGTTTTTCGGGCTGGTCGGCGGGGGACTGCTGCTGCAATTCGGCCGCGAAACCGAGCAGGTGCTTACGGCGTTTGCGATCCTGTTCTCGATCGCGGCGGTGATGCGGTTCGTCTCGATGGTATTTCTGGCGCGGCAGAGCGAAGATCGCGTCGATCATGAGGCGACGCGGCTCGTGACGCCCGTGGCGCTGATGAAGCGCATGACGGGCGGTTCGGACGGCCAGCTGATCGCGTACATGCTCGCCGTGCAGGTGGCGATTCAGATCTCGGGGCCGTACTTCACGCCGTACATGCTCGGCCAGCTGCACTTCTCGTACCAGCAGTACCTGCTGCTGCTGGCGGTGTCGTTCGTGGCCAAGTTCCTCGCGTTTCCGATGTGGGGGCGGGTGGCGCAGCGGCTGGGGGCGCGGCGTCTGCTGTGGATCGGCGGGCTGGGCATCCTGCCGATGTCGGCGCTGTGGATGATCTCGCCGTCGATCCCGTTTCTCGTGGGCGTGCAACTCGCGTCAGGCGTGGTCTGGGCCGCGTATGACCTGGGCGTGTTCCTGCTCATCTTCGAGAACATCGGAGCCCGTGAACGCACGAGCGTGCTCGCGTCGTACAACTTTGCCAACGCGGTGGCGATGGTGGGCGGGTCGGTGCTGGGCGGGGTCATCCTGCGGCTGATGTCGGAATCGACCGACGCGTACATGACGCTGTTCGGCTTGTCTGCGATCCTGCGGATCTTCACGCTGGCGCTGCTGTGGCGCGTCACGGCCGAGCGGCGGCATCCGGTTACGATGGACCTGCGGCCGCTGGCGGTGCGCCCGCAGATGGGCGGCATCGAACGGCCGGTGCTGGCGAGCATGGACACCGAGGACGGTGCGGCGGGGGGCAATGGTCACGCGCCGCCGCCGGAGCGCGATGGTGATGCCGCCGGCGACGAACCGGATTCGAACGACTCAACCGCGGCCGAGGCGCTTGAGGGTGTGGGTGGATAAGCGACCTGCTCACTGATCTTCGATCGTGATCTTGAACGTGACGCTGCCATCGTCGTGGTGTGTGATGGCCGCGCCGGCAAATGCCTTCTCCATCACGCGGCGCATGTGCTCTTCCGGGCTGAGCATCTGCTCGGCCGTGGGCTTTGGCAGAGCGGTCTGCTGACTGGCAGAAAGAGTGGCGAAGACGGAATCGATCGTTTGCTGGATGAGATCGCGCTTCGCGACTTCGAGTTTGCCCTGGGGTGAGTCCGGTTCGGCGCGATCGAGACCAGGGACGATCACCCGAGGGCGCTCTCTCCCGCCGGGCATCGGCCCGGTGGTGAAGCTCATGGATGCGACGCCGTTGAGATTGCCGATGATGGCATTGCCTTCGGCGTCGATCTTCACGCCGCCGGGCTGCTCGAAGGCGTTGCGCTTGAGGGCAGCCATTTGAGGATCGGCGTCCTCCTGGCGGCGCAGCAGGACGGCGAGTTGGTCGTTGATGAGCAGCACCTCGGATGCATACTCCCTCCCGATGGTCTCGATTGCGGATCGCTGCTCGGAAGTCAGGTCGGGCAATTGCAGCGCTTTGTCGATGTACCCAGCCGCTGCGCTCAGGCGATAGATGGTGGGGTATGCGGCGAGATTGAACGCGGCGCGGAAGTCGCTTCCGGCGGGAGGCGGCAGCTGGGTGCTGATGAGTTCGGCGACGCGCACGTTGAGATTGCGAATGGACTGGCACGCATGGTCGAGGCGGTCGCGAGCGCTGCGCACGAGCTCGTCGTCGGCCGCAAGTTGCGCTGAGCTGCGTCGTTTCTGGATTTGCTCCCACTGGTCCTGCGCTTCGCGGCGAGCCTGGAGCAGCGCATCGAGTTCATCCGCCCAGCGGTTGAGCGGAGCGTCGACGAGTTCGCGGCTCTCGGCGGGAAGGTCGAGTTGCTCGACGACGTCGAAGAGATCGACGTTTTCGGCGAAGAAACGGGGTGTCGCCTGAAGCAACAGGCGGCGGCGCTGGTCGCGCTCCACCAGGGGCCAGCGATCGAGCTGATCGCGAGTGAGCAGCGCCTGGATGGAATCGAAGAACTCGCTGTTGAGGCGCTGCCGCGTCGTGCGCCACTGCTCGTGCATAGCGCGCCACTCCACCTGAATCTGCCGCCGGTGATCGGGCTCCTCCGCCGCCTGATTGAAAAGCGAGTCGCGGCGACTGCGATGCGCCTCGGCCGCTGCGCGGTACTGAAGGCTGTAACCGGTAAAGAGCGCCTGGACCAATTCGCGCTGGCCGCCATCGAGTCGAACATGGCGGGCGATGAGATCCACATCGCTCTGGCGGATTTCGACCGGCTCGGCGGAGTCATCGAAGCCTGCGGGCGCCGTCGATGGCGCCGTGAGGAAACAGCCGATGGCGATCAAAGTCGTTGCCCAGCGAAAGCGACCTCTGCTCCTGAGGGCTGGCATGGCGCGATCCTCCGTTATCCGGTGGCTTGCGCTGCAATGATACTGGCGAACCTCGGGTGGAGCCTACTGCACACGACTCAACCGCGGCCGAGGCGCTTGAGGGTGTGGGTCGTTGAGCGGTCTTTGGCGTGTTCGAGGACGACGACCTGCCCGCCATAGGAGCGCACGAACCGGTGGCCGACGACCTGCGATGGTTTGTAGTCGCCGCCTTTGGCCAGCACGTCGGGCCGCACTTTGCGAATGAGCGGCTCGACGCTGTCGGTGTCGAAGTGGACGAGATACGTCACGAAGGGCAGTGCGGCGAGGATTTCGGCGCGGTCGGCCAGCGTGTTGACGGGCCGGCCCCTGCCCTTGAGGCGGCGGACGGATTCATCGTTGTTGAGGCCCACGACGAGCAGCTCGCCAAGGCGGCGCGCGGCGCGGAGGTAGCGCACGTGGCCGACGTGGAGGATGTCGAAGCAGCCGTTGGTGAAGACGATGCGCTCGCCGCGCTTTCGATGTTCATCGAGTCGCCGGAGCAGCGCATCGAGCGTGAGCCACTTGCGAATGGCGGCGGTCATGATCGCTCCAGGTGCTGGCGCACGATGGTGGTGACGCGGCTGATCAGTTCATCGCCGCCGCGCGTCGCTTCGAAGTCGAGGCGGGGCCGATGGACGGCGAGGTTGATTCGTTGCTGTTCGAGCACGGGCTTGATCTTGACCCAGTCTTTGGCGGTGGTGAGTACGCCGGCGGTGTCGCGGGCGCGGCGGGCGATGTCGGTCAGCAGGGCCGCAGTGTATCGGGCATGGTCGGGAAGAATGATGGTATCGGCCAGTTGCGCACCGGCGCGCCCGGCCATGGCGAGGAAGGCGTCCGGGTGGCCGATGCCGCAGACCGCGACGAAGGTGCGGCCGCGGAGCCAGTCGATGGGGCGCGGCTCGGGCGCCTCGGACGAGTCGAGCCAGGACCAGATGGAGCGGAACTCGACGGGCGGCGGTTCGCCGACGATCTGCGCGACGCGCGAGCGAAGGCTGGTGAGCGCATCGGTCGAGGCGAGATCGGCGCGGGTGAGGGCGATGACATCGGCGCGGGCGAGGCTGGCGACGGGCTCGCGCAGGTAGCCGCGCGGCAGCAGCGCATCGCGAAATGGCGGGCGCAGGGTGTCGATGAGGACGATGTCGAGGTCGCGGTGCAACTGGCGGTGCTGAAAGCCGTCGTCGAGGAGGATGACGTCGATGTCCTCGTGGGTGTTCAGGAAGCGCGCGATGGCATCGTGGCGATCGGGGTGGGCGATGACGGGCACGGCGGCGAGGCGCGATTCGTGTTCGAGTTGTTCATCGCTTTTGCCGCCGTGCGTCGATTTGTAGCCGCGCATGGCGATGGCGGGGCGCCAGCCGGCCTGCTGCAGATGTTGCGCGAGCCAGGAGACGACGGGGGTTTTGCCCGTGCCGCCGACGCTGAGGTTGCCGACGCTGATGACGGGGCGCTCGACGCGGTTTGGGGCGTGGCGATCCCAGTAGCGGTTGCGGCGCGCGACGATAGGGCCGTAGATCAGGCTCAGCGGCCGGCCGAGCCAGCGCAGCGCCTGGGGCATCGGACTGCCGGGGCCGGCGATGGTTGCGCGTCGATCGGGCTGAGTTCTGTTATTCATGGCCACCTGCGCGCGGGGCGGCCTTGGCGCTGGCGGACTGCTGCTGGCGCTTGGCGTCGGCGATGTCGGAGAAAGCACCGCGGCGCAGGTCTCGCTGGATGCGGCGGTGGAGGCGCATGGTGTTGAGCGAGTCGGCGATGGCAAAGCCGATGGTGAGCAGCACGAGCAGCACCACGCCGATCCACGCGACGGTGAACTGGGCCGGGCGGCGGTCGCCGTCGGCAATGCTCAGCGCGTAGACGAGCATGAGCGTCAGGGTGAACTGGACGATGGTGTTGGCCCGGCGGATGCGGCGGCGGCTGCGCGGGATGTCGCGCGGGCGCAGGCGGCGCCAGTAGGTGACCAGGGCGCCGATGATGATGACCGCCGCCGGCGCCGTCCACGCGAGCGGGACGAGCGGGCCGTAGTCGGCGGTGAGTTTGGCCAGGAGCATCATGAGGAGGCGGCGTCTTTGGACATGGTGCGGGGCGTGATGTTCCAGCGATTCGCGAGACAGCGGGTCAGTCGCTTCATCGGCAGACCCATGATGGTGGCTGGATCGCCTTGGTATTGAATGGGCCAGCCGGCGGCGAGTCGCTCAGAAAGGTTGTAGGCGCCCGCCTTGCCGCGCCACTGCCCGGTGGCGACGTACTCGTCGATTGAATTGGGAGGAATGGGGCCGACGGTGACCCTGGCGACGTCGAAGAAGAGCGTTTCGCAGCCGGTGGCGACATGGATGAGCGAAACGCCGGTGATCACATCGTGCTCGCGATCGGCGAGGTCGAGGATGATGCGGCGGGCGTCGTCGGCGTCGCGCGGCTGGCCGATGAGCCGATCATCCATCTCGACGACGGTGTCAGAGCCGATGATGAGCGCGTGGGCGGGGAGGAACATCCCACGATTCGAAGACTCATCGTGGGCGTGGAGCGCCGCGCGGGCTTTGAGGTGGGCCAGCGCCGCGGTCCACTGCGCGATGGTGACGCGGCCGGGCCTGAGTTCGCCGTCGTCGATGGCGGTGTCGATGGCGTCCACCTCATAGCCGGCCTCGCGCAGCAGCAGCAGCCGGCGCGGCGAACGGCTGGCGAGCAGCAGGCGCGGCGGATGAGGTGAAGGCGTCGGCGTCACTGCGGTCGCTCCGCCGGCGCTGCGAGGCGCTGGTCGATGCGCTCGATGACCTGGTTCAGGCTGATGCGCTCCATGATGCTCGAGCCCAGCGACGCGTCTTTGTGATTGAGGGCGGCGGGATCGACGGGCGGCTGGATGACCCACTGCTCGCCGCGGTAGGGCCCGACGAGCGATACGTCGGTGGGGCCGAAGAGTGCGACGTAGGGCCGATCGAATCCGACGGCCATGTGCAGCGCTGCCGAGTCGTTGGCAATGACCAGCGACGCGCCGGCGATCACCGCCATGAGGCCGCCGACGGTGGTCGCGCCGACGAGGTCGACGATGGAGTTGTCGCGCTGGGCGAGGTCGAGCAGCGGCTGGATCTGCGAGCGCTCGTCGCGGCCGCCGACGATGACGAGGCGATCGAAACCGGCTCGGCGCAGATGCGGCGCGAGCTGGGCGAAGCGTTCGGCGGGCCAGCGCTTTGAAGCCCAGCGGCTGGTGGGGGCGACGACGGCGTAGGGCGAATCCTGCAGTTGCGCTGCATCGCGCTGCTGGCGCCACCATTGGGTTGCGTCGTCGGGCGCGTAGAGGCGCATGTCGCGCTCGGCCGGCACGCCGTCGGCCTGCAGCAGCGCGAGCATGCGATCGACGGTGTGCATGGTCGCGGGAATGCGGTGGCGGTGGGTGTAGCCCAGGTGCCCGGCTTCGCGCGCATCGGCAAAGCCGACCCGCCGCGGGGCGCGGGTCTGCCAGGTGATCAGCCCGCTGCGGGCGAGGCCTTGCAGATCGTAAACCACGTCGTAGCCACGACTTGCCAGAGCGCGACTCCACGCGAACCACTCCCTGGCCACCGGCAGGCTGCGCCAGAGCCGTGAAAACCGCCGCCGCGGAAACGGAACAACTTCATTGAGGTCGGGATGCGCCCGCACCGCATCGACGAAGGTGTCCTGGACGATCCAGTCGATGGCGGCCTGCGGAAAGGCCCGGCGGAGGCTGACCAGGGCGGGAACGCTGCGGCAGACGTCGCCCAGCGCGCTGGGCCGCACGATGGCGATACGATTCACCGGTTCTGGTGGGTTGCGATTCACAGCATGTAATGTAGTTGCCCCTCGGCGGGGCGGCGACTGGTGGAACTGTCCGAGAGATGCAACGACGCAAGGAGAGTGGTCATGACGATTCTGATTCAACCGCGCCGGCTGGCCGTGGCGGCGCTGTGCACGACGGCGGTGGCGGCGGGCCCGGCGCTCGCCCAGGATGAAGCGCTGCTGGTGGTCCGCGGGCCGGGGCTCAAGCAGATCTTTATCGCGCCCCAGGATGAAGGGCTCGCCCGGGCCATGGGCATGCTCGGCCAGCGCCTGACCGAACTTCCGACCGAGATCAGCATGCTGACGCAAGACGACGAGCACGCGCAGGAGGGCCTGGCACTCCTCAAGAGCGTGATGCCGATGATCGTCGGCATGATCGATCATCCCTGCGAACTGGCGATCATCGATCACGGCGGCATGGTCAACATGGTGCCTGATCTCGATGCCCGCATCATCGTCCAGACCGGCAACCGCGATACCACGGCGCAGATGCACAACGCCGTTCAGTTCCTCGCGCGCATGGCGGCGCAGGAGCACGGCCTGGCGCTGTCGCCCGGCCAGAACCAGCTCATGAGCGTGGCGCTGCCCATGGGCCAGTTCATCTTCGGCCCGGCCAACGAAGCGCAGACGCAGTTCATCGCCGGGTTCGACAGCGCTGGCGACGGGCTCGCCATGGGCGCGCTGACCGTTCCCGGTCCCGCTGAACTGCCCAGCGCCGATCTTGACGGCCAGATCTACTTCAATCTCAAGGCGGCGGCCAGGGTCGCCCAGCGCGTGATGGAGGCCAGCGGCGAGCCGGACGCCATGAACATGAGCCAGATGATCGAAGGCTTCCTCCCCGAGGGCCCGCTCGATCTCATCGGCGCCTCGGCGATCAAGGACGGCCGGCGCTGGTCGGTGCTGCGGATGCGCGGCGGCGTGACGCTCATGCAGGACATCGCCGCAACGATGGAAGGCATGGGCGTGCCGATGAACGTGCAGTTCGAGTCCATTCCGGCCGATTCGTACCGGCTCATTCCGCGCGATGTAACCATGGCCAGCGCGCAGGTGCAGGACCTGAGCAGCTTCGCCGAGCCCGCCAGCATGGCCGCGGCCATGGCCGGCGTGCCCGAACTTGCCGCACTCGTCGATGCGCTCGGCAAGACCTGGGTCGCGTACATGGCCGACGAAACCGGCGGCGGCGGACTTATGTCGCTGGTGATGATCCAGCCCGACGTGGACGGCCCGGCGATGGCCGATGCGCTCTCCAGCCTGGCCAACACCGCCAATCTCCACGCCACGCCGCTGCATGGCTATGTGCGCGTGCGGCAGTGGGACACCACCTCCGGCGGCAAGGCGGCCAGTCTCTTCAGCCTCGCCTTCCCCGGACTGCCCGTGCCCATCGAAGTGTCGCTGGGCGTGATCGACGAGCGGCTCGTCATCGGCGCCACGCCCCAGGGCGTCCTTGCCGCGGTCGATCACTGGCGCAGCGGCCGGCCGAGCCTGACCGACAATCCGCGCTTCAGGCAGGCCAGCGCCGGCATGCTCGAGCACGCCATCAAGGTGTCGTTCATGGACATGCCCGCCACGATCAACCGCGGCTATCCGATTGCGCAGATGGTCGGCGCCGCGGTGGCGAACTTCGTGCGCTCGCCGGTCGATCCCTCGCGCGATCCGGGGCTGGTGACGCCCTCGGTCGCCGCGCTGAGCAAGAACGCGCAGGCATGGATCGGCGTGACGAGCATCGACGGCGATGACTTCGTCTACAAGTCGTCGGGCGATCCCTCGCTCATGGTCAACATCGCCGGCGGCGCGGGCTCCATGGGGGTCACTCCGGCGCTGGTGGGCATCGGCATCGCCGCGGCCATGGCCGAAGAACACAAGCAGACCATCGAGAGCAGAGAGCACATGATGCACATGCACGAGATGGAGATGTTCGAAGAAATGGAAGACGGCGACGACGCCGACGAAACGGATGAAGACATGCGTTGACTTTGACGCACACATGTGGACTCAGCCGGGCGCCGCCGATTCAATTCGGGGGCGTTCGGCTTTTTTCGCCCACGTTGCGGCGGTGGGGGCGTCTGGTTCATCATGCGACACTCGAATGAAGCGCGGCGACGGGGGTGGGCGGCTCAGGCTGTGCTGGCGCTGTCGGTCCTTGCCTGCGCGGCGCTGCCGGCAGCCGCGGCGCCGCCGCGCATTCCGCCTGATGCTGTCGCGTTCTATCGCTTCGATCCTTCGCGGTTCGACTCCAAGACTGCCGCGATGCTGCCGCTGGCGCTGCGCCTGGCCGAGCAGGCGGGGCTGGTGAGCCCGGACTTTCATCCGCTTTTTGACGGCATCCTCGCCGCGAGCGTGGCCGGCGCTGTGCCGCACACGTTGTGTGTGCTCGATCTCGACGCCGAGTTCGATGTGCAGGCGAAGAACGGCTTTCGGCTTACGCAGCTGCAGAGCGTGCTCGTGCTCGAGTCGTCGCGCGACCACCGCGGGTTTCTTTCCACGCTGGGCACGATCCTCTCGCACTATCAAAGTGAGGCGCCGGCCGGCGATGGAGCAGGCCAGGCCGCGAGCGGCGGGCAGGAGCTGTTTGACCTCCCGACCGGCAGCCGGGCGGCGCGATTCAGCCAACCGAACTGGTCGCCATGGCAGATAGTGGAATGGGCTTCGCTGCCCGATTCGTTCGTCGTCGGGCTCGGGCGCGGCTCGCTGGAGCGCTGGGTCAACGCGCAGGCGGCCGGCGCCGAGAATCCGACGCTGACTCTGCACCGCCTCACCGTGCAGCAGCAGCAGCGCGATGCAGTCGAGCCGTCGTTTCTCGAGATCTGGATCAACTTCGAGCGCCTGCACGAAACCATGCCCGACATCCTCGCGCAGGGCCGGCCGCGCCGCATGCTCACGACGTGGCGTCTCGATGGCGCGCGCAACTGGATGTTTCACGGCCGGTGGAGGGGCGCCTTTCTCGTGGCCGATCTCACCTGGCAGCGGCGCCGTGACCGGCACGATCTCGTCGTGAGTCGTTCGCTCACGCTCGATCACTGGCCGGATGACCTCACGCTGCCCAGGCCGGCGGGGGAGTACTGCGTGGTCATTCCGATCGACTTCGCCGCCGCGTTCGATCGGGTGCTGGGCGCCTATCGCGACACGCTCGCGGCCGACAAACTGGATGAGTTTGACGCGAGCGTGAAGCAGTATCGGCTGCGCCAGCGGGCGACGTACGATGCGCTCTGGTCGGCGTTTGAGCCGCACGTGGTGCTGAGCAACGATCCGCCGCCGGCGGTGCCGGTGCCGGGCGCGACGACGGTGTACTTCGAACTCAAGGACGCACGCCAGGCGGCGGCGACGCAGCGCCGGCTCGAATCGCTGCTCGAACAGTTCATGAAGTCCGACGATCCGCAGCGCCTTGGCGAGTCCGTCGTCCGCCACGAGCGCACCGGCAACTACTACTGGCTCCAACTCGAAAAAAGCGGGACCTTGCGCGTGCCTTCATGGGGCTGGGTCGGCCCGTACCTCGTTGGGGGCTGGGGCCCGAGTGTGGTCGAACACAACCGGGCGAAGTTGGGCGGGAAGTGAATGCGGGTGCCATGCTTCATCGGCTCTGCGTGAAGCATGCCGGGGGTGATGACGCGGACGAATCTGTTCAGTTGTGAGACCTCCCAGCGATCTCGCATGCTTCGCCCGAAGCGGGTCGAAGCAGGGTGCCGTTGGAATCAGAGCACCGCCGATGCGAAGTGATCAGTATCGAGATGAGATCGTCAGAAGACCGCTTCGAACTCCGGCCATCAGCAATTCACGTGCCATTGTGTCAGGGGCTCTTAGCAAAAGGCGCCGGGTACTTTTCTACCGCGTCACTTCGAGTTCCATCACGTTGCTCTTGATCGCGCCGCGAGCCGGGTCGGCCGGATCAATCGTCTGCATCCAGATGCGGCACGGCGGCGCGCCGGTCGGCACGTCGAGCGTGAAACGCGCCATGCCCCGCGCATCCACATCCGCCTGGCCGACATAATAGAGCCGCTTCTGAAGATCCATGCAGATGCCCAGTTGCGGCAGCATGGTGCACCCGTTGCCGGTGAGCGAGCCGAGCACGTGGACGACCCGCTCTGGTTTCGCGCCGGAAATCTGAAAGCCGTACGAGCGGCCGGGCGTGAGTCGGTAGTCGAGTGCGCGCTGAGTGAAGTTGAGCAGCAGTGTGTTGCCGCCCAGGATGCGCGCTCCGCTGCCGACTGAGCCGATGATGAGATCATCCGCCCCATCGCCGTTCACATCCGCCACTGCCAGTTCGTTGCCGCTGATCGAGCGCAGCGGCGCGATGGGCGCACTTCCCATTGCCCAATGAACCTCGCCGCCATCGGATGGAGAAACAACGTCCGCGCCAAAGCGCGCGCCTTCGACGCGCATGGCTGCGATCTCGCACTCTCCATCACCGTTGAGATCCGCCGGCCACAGGGCGTCCCAATGAACGCCCGGCGGCGGGTCAATGGTTGCGAACTCCGCGCCATCCGCGCCCGACAGCAACACGATCTTGCCGTCGGGTCCGAAGGTTGACGCCACGTCGGGCACATCATCGCCGCTGTAATCAGCGCCGGCGAGAATGGCCGAGCCAAACAAACCGCCCCCGCGCTCCTCGCTCCAGAGAACTTCGCCCGTGCGCCCCGAGAGAGCGAGCACTTCGCCGCGCGGTTCGCCGGCAGATGTGCTCCGCGTGCCGATGATGAGATCGCCAACGTGGTCGTCGTCGAGATCGCCGCCGTCGCGCAGGCGCCGCGCAGGGTATGGCGTCACCGGTCCGGGTCGATAGCGTTCGCCGGTCGCGCCGTCATAAATGGTCAGCGAGGCGCGATCCGTCGCGTCGGCGTCGGTGATGATCGCAAACTCGCGCACGAAATCGCCGTTGAGATCCGCCAAGCCCTCGACATCCAGCCCGAGAAGATCGCCGGGATGAACGCCGCGGTACTCAAACAGCCTCGCGCCCGTCGCGCCTGAGAATACGGACGCCGCGCCGCGCAAATCGTCTGCATTTGGGATGCCCACGAGCACCTCGGCTTTGCGGTCGCCATCGAGATCGCCGATGATTGCGCCGGTGAGCATGTATTCGTGGTTCAGCAGCGGATTGAGTGAGCGCGCGACGGGGTCATCGCGCGTGTTGATCATTGTCCAGAGGTAGGAGCCAAAAAGATCGTCGCCCGCGTTATTGGCGTGAATGCCGTCTCGAAGATAGGTCTCATGCCAGGCGTCCCATGGGCCCAACTCGTCGCGCACATACCGAAACAGATCGCAGAACGCGATCCGGGCCGGATCGGCTGCTGCGATCTCGAACATCGCATCGGCGTACTCCGCGAGTGCCGCACCGCGGCTGGCGGTTTCCCACGTCGAGACGAGCAGGAAGCGGACTCCGGGCGCGCACGCCGCGGTGTACTTTTCGATGATGACCTCGATGTTCGCCTTGAATTCGGACCTCGGCAGCGGCCAGCCGCCGGCGTCGTTCTGGCCGAGTTTGATGATGACGAGATTCGTCTCCGTCGCGCGCATTTCATCGGCGAGCATGGCGGGATCCCAGTTCGACGCATCGGCGTGGTCGGTGCTCGTCGCGCCGCCCCACGAGTGGCTGCCGACTTCAAAGCCGCGAGCCATCTCCGGCACAGACAGCCGACAACCCAGAAGCACGATCTCAGCGTCGGTCTGTTCGACGATGTCCTTGCCCGTGAGCACCCGGCTCTCAACAACGCCCCACCCCGGCTCAAGCGCTTCGCCTCGAATGGAGTCGAGAACCATCACTGAGGCTGGAGCGCACGGGCCGGGGGAATTTGGATCCGTCTGCGGTGAGCCGCCATCGAGCATGGTTCGGATTCGAACAGGCGGACTCATTGGCGTTGCGATGAGGATGTGGCGCGAGCGCGGCGTCAGACCTGCCCAGTCGAGGCGCGCGCAGCCCTGCCAGGCGGCCGCGACCACCTGGAACCTGAGGATGCTCTGATTGTCCGGCGAGTCGTCCAGCCAGCTCACCTCGCGCCGCCGGGAGGAACTGAACGGCCAGTCTTCGATCACGCCGGTTTCGTCTGGGTTGCGGCCGAGCAGCAGGGCGTTCTGGAGATTGCCATCGATCTTGGTGAAGCCGCCGACGGCCGAGGTCTGGGGATCGACGTAGGCCCCGCGGAACGTCACATCCCACTGTTGGGTCATTCGCACGCAGTGGCCGAAGGTGGTCAGCGAGTCGCCGACGAACAGTGCGTTGCACGAGCCGTTGAGAACGAGATCGCGTACGCCGGATGATCCAAGGTTGATCGCGACCGGCGCGGCGAGTCGGGCGCAGGTCTGGTCGCCGGTCACGGTCCAGAGCAGCTGGCCGTCGGCGCCGCTGAAGAGCGACCACCGGCCGACCACGCCATGCTCATTCGCAAAGGCCGGGTCGGCGACGAAGACGTCGGGCAGGGCATCGCCATCCACATCACCGCCCGAGGCCACGGACTGGCCGAACGCGACGGCATCGCCTGGCGGAGCAATGGTGTAAGGCAGTCCGGACTGTGCAGCAGCCAGTTCCGCCGCCGCCAGAACGCCCAAAACGGCCCAGTTGAATTGCAACGCACCGTCGCGGAAAACACCGTTTCCCATCTCGGTAGTCCCCCGGCTGAAAACAGCCAATGCAGCGATCTTGTCGCTTCCTCCCCATCCTAAGGGAAATGCCGATGATTTCGCAAGGGATTATCTCAAAACGCCTCGGTTTCCCCCAAATCGCTTACACGTCGGTGCGGCGCACCCGTCGAGCGGCGCAATAACCCTCGAATCGAGGGCTGACTTCGCCCATTTGTTTCTGAAACAGTTTTTGACAGGATATCAGAAACGAGGTATACTGGTCGCAACTCATCACCCGCGCGACGCCCGCCAATGCCCGAACTCTCCTTTGAACAGGATGTTGCCCGACGCATGCCCGCCCTGCAGGACCTCTTTGCGGGCGTGCTCGAGCGGTATTGCGGCGGGGGGGATGTCGGCATCACCCAGATCTGCGATGCGCTGGGCATTCACCGCAAACTTGCGTGGCAGGTGCGGCACGTCGCCTACGAGCCCGATCCGTTCGCCGCGGTCCGCCACGTGCCAACTCCCGCGGGGATGGAGGCGCTGCTCAGCGCGCTCCAGCGCCTCGGCCTGCCGACACATACATCTGACACCTTTCGCGCCGCGGCGGATTCCTTTGCCGATCTCGTCAGGACTCACGCCGGCGACCGCACCTCCATGGAAATGCTCGTCGAGTCCGCGTCCGAGAGCAGCCTGCAGCAGGCCGAGGTAAAGTGGCGCGAGAAAGCGTTCCAGGGCAACAGTTTCATCTTTGGCGCCCAGGCGCGCACGCTGCTCTCCACGAGCATCCTCAACTTCTCGCGCGGCAAGAGCGACTGGTTCGACGCCGTGCAGGTGCGCGGCCTCATCGGCCTCAAGCGCGTGCGGCGCAACGTGCATTGGATCGTGAGCCAGTCGGCGATCATCGATGACACCGTTCCCGATCGGCGCATGCTGCGTACTCCGCTCGATCCGCAGGGCGCCGAAGCCATGGGCGGCGTGCCGGTCATGCTCGACCTCTGCTCGCAGCCGCTGCCTGAACTGCGCCGCCGCAGCGCCGAGCCGGGACTGCTCAATGACGAACTGCTTCCCGCCCCCGTCGGCTTCACGGGACAGCAGACCATTGTCACCGGGGAGGTGCTGCGCGAACTGTCGCCCGTGCACGCCACGCCGGGGCACAAGCGCATGCTCTTTGGCGCGGTCGTCCGCACGCCCGCCGAGGTGTTCGTCTACGACCAGTTCGTGCATCGCGGGCTGTTTCCGCGCGTGCAGCGCGAGATGTGCGTGTTCGGCGAACTCAACTCGCCCATCACGCAGGATGAGCAGGATCGGTTGCCGACCAGCGAGACCATTGAGCTCCTCGGCCGCGGCATCACGGTTGCGCGCACGCCCGATGTGCCGGGCTACCAGAAGATTCTCCGGGCTGCGTTCTCGGCGGTGGGCTGGGACGCGGACCAGTTTGATCTGTATCGCATTCGCATGGCCTACCCGCCGATGCCGGCTTCGGTCGTGATCCGCCACGACCTGCCGCCTCGATGACCGGGCCTGCGATGCACTGTGTTGATGGCTTTGATTGGTGAAGAACCCTTGGAAAGGATGATCGAGATGAATCAGCGTCACGCGGCCCTCGCCGCCGCAACCGCCGTGCTGTCCATGGCCTGCCTGGCCGCAGCCCAACCCGTGCTTGTCGACTTTGAAGACCAGGCCGAAGGTCCGCTGGGCGATCCGTGGTCGTACCAGGGCCTCACGTTCCACGACCTCAACAACGTCTCGGGCGTGTTCCCCGATGGTTCGCCGTTCGGCCCCGAGCCGACCGATGAGTGCATCTGCGAAGACGCGACGGCGTGGTACAACGACTTTCCGGGCTGGGGCAGCGAAGACAAACTGCTGACCTTTGGTAACGCCTACATCGGCGGCGACAACCTCAGCCTCGGCCGGCTGTCGAGCGTGACGGTCGATCTCGACGGCGTGGCCGACTCGGTGTCGATGGACGTCGGCTACTACGAGAACGGGCCGTGGGGCGGCATCGTCGTGCACCTCGATGCGCTCATGGGCGGCCAGGTCGTAGCGAGCGACAGTTTCCAGATCGCCGATGGCGGCGGGCGCGACAACGGCGCCATCAACGCGTTGAGCGTCTCGGGCGCGCAGTTCGATCAACTGAAGATCTATTCGACCTTCGGCAATCAGTACTCGCTGCCGCGCATCATCATCGATGACATTCTTATCAACTGGCTCGGCGGCGGCGCGACGCTGGCGGTCGATCCGCTTACCGGTGGGCAGCCGGGTTCGTTCCACGTGACGGGCGCGACGCCCAACGCGGCGACGTACCTCGTCTACAGCCTCGCGGGCACGGGCAGTACTTTCGTTCCGCAGCTGAACGTCACTCTCGATCTTGCCCAGCCGCGCCAGGCGGGCGGCGTCAAGCAGACCGACGGCTCGGGCGCGTGCAACTGGACGCTGCCGATCCCGATGGGCGGCAGCGGCCGCAACGTGTGGTTCCAGGCGTGCCAGTTCGAGAACAAGACGAACGTGGTTGCGACTCGGATCAACTGACGCAGGCGGGAACGCAGATCTCCCATCTTAACAAAAGGTACCAGGTACCTTTTTCGGGTTTGACGGGCTCGGCGCGTGCGCCGAGCCCGCTTCTTTTGATTTCGCGGCTCGGTGCAGAGGGCGGCGCGGCGAACAGGGTGGTTCCCCGGGTGCGGGAAGGGCATCCATATGCTACTATAAAGGAGCATCTACTCCTATTTCCAGCTCCGCGCTGCAGGAAAGGCCCGCCGTGGTTCGATTCGCCGATTCGCCCACTCTGCCGCTCCAGGAATCATGCTCACCAGCGGCTGGCGCGCGATTCGCCGGGCCGTGCGTCGCCGTGGTCTTTCTCCAGCCGCGCTGCAACATGCACTGCACCTTCTGCATCACGGAAGACAACTTCAACGCGTTCACCTTCGACCAGGCCGCCCGGCTGCTGCGCGACCTCCGCGCCGGCGGGACGGTGCGCTCGGTCGTGCTCGGCGGGGGCGAGCCATTCGACTGGCCACACGACGTCATCGCCCTGGGCGCGCTGGGCCGGCGGCTCGGCTTGACCATGCAGGTCGGGACCAACGGCATCGCCGTGCCGCGCGGCTTCGAGCAGCTCGATGCCATCGACCGCTGGGTGCTGCCGCTCGAATCCATCGAGCCCGAAGCGCACAACGCCATGCGCCTCTACCGCGGCCGGCACCACGCCATCATCCTCGATCGCCTCGAAGCGCTGCGGCGCGTGGGTAAGTCCGTCACGATCTCGACCGTTATCACGCAGGCGAACTTCGATGAAGTCGTCCAGGTCGGGCGCTGGCTGGGGGACTACGTTCAGCGCGGCGGCAACGTCCACGCCTGGCACCTCTACCAGTTCCTGCCCATTGGCCGCGGCGGCTCCGTGCAGGGCGAAAATCTCGCACTACTGCCGGGCGTGTACGAGTACGTCTGCGCTGAAGCCGAATCGCTCGGCCTGCCGTTTCGCATCTACCGGCGCACCGATATGTATCACTCGCGCACCGTCGAGTTCTACTGGATGGATCGCGGGATGGTGCGCTGCGGCAGCGAAGCCTGGGCGCCAACTCCCATCACCGTCAGCGCCCGGCGATGAGTGACAGATCTCCAGCGGGCATCAAGGCTGGATGATGAATTGCGCGAGGCTCTGGCGACCGGTGACGGTGATCGTGATATCGGGCGAGATGAGTTCGAGTTGCCCGCCGTCGCGAATGATGGCCAGGTGGGTGCTCGTGTGGCCGAGGATGAGATCGGCTGCGACGGCGCCGGTCGAGTCGCCGCGCCGCAGGAGGCTGCGCTGCTGGTCCACCTGTGATGCGATGCAGTTGGTCATCGATGCGGCGGTGAACAGGGCCGCGATCGCGAAGCCGCACAGGACCAGCGTCAGCGCGCGGAGCCACAGCATCCAGCGCAGCCGCACGGCCACCAGCAGCCAGACCACTGCGCCGGCCAGCGCGATGAGGTCAACCCCGGCGGTGATGCGCACCGACTCGTGCCAAGGCGCGAAAGCTTCGGCGGTCCACGGCATCACCTCGCCCAGCGCCGCCTGCGAGCGCGCGATGACCCAGACGATCTGAGCGATGCTCACGAGCGCGCACACGACCAGCCCCAGCGCCGCCGCTGCGCGCGCGGTGGGCGAGGGTTCGGCGGTCGCGCCACTTTCGTCAGCCGATCGATTGCCGATGACGGCCAGCGTCAGCGCGCCGGCGCCGGTCACGACGAGCAGCATGGCGAGCATGAGCGAAAGCGTGTCGGCCAGTCCGGCTTCGAAGATGCGCAGCGGGGCGGCCAGGATGAGTTGCACGCCGTCGGTCAGGCTCGAGCCGAACTGCCGCTGCAGGTCGGGCACGCCGACGCTCTCGGCAAAGCCCTGGCGATAGCCGATGAGCCCGGCCAGCGGCACGGCGACGAGGGCGGCAGCGACGATCATGAACGTGCGCAGCCACGCGGCCAGTTCGATGACCACCGGCGTGGGTTCGCCGGCTTGCGTCGTCGGCGGTGGGGCCTTGCCGTCGGAGGCGGGGCGCGACCAGATGTAGACGCGCATGGGCGTGGCGGGTCGGCTGCCGCGCCGGATGCGCACCGCCGGACGCGGAGTCGACGAAGCCGCATCGTTGGCTTGCTGAGGGTTCAAGCGCAGGGCTCGCACATTGCTGCTGGTCGCATTACTTCGATCCTTTCGCCCCGCGGAAGCGCGCGGTTCAGGCGATTTGCTCAACCGCCGCCGGATTCGTCCGCCGGCTGGTCAGCCGGGCCGCCGCCTTCGCTTGGCGGCTCGTTGTCGGTCGTCCGGCCGGCGCCACTGACCGGACCCGGGGCCGCGGCACGGTTGGCGCCCGACGAGCCGTCAATGCCCGGAACGGCAAACGGCAGCGCGACCGCGCCGGTCCACGCGAGCACCCACAACAGCACGACGGCGGCGATCAGCACCGTTACCACGCCAACGCCCGCTTTGATCATCCTCTGGCGCCGCTCGCGCCGGAGGCGTTCGACGGCCTGTTGGCCGGGTGTGAGCTGCTCCTTGACGATGCGGCGGCGGCGCGGCTGGCGAGGCACGCCGAGATGGTCCGTCGAATCGATGGCCGCATCGGCTGCATCCGCCAGCGCCGAGCGGGCAGCCTCGCCCGTCTCGGCCTGCGCCGCGGCTTCGACCGCCGCCCGCAGCCGGTCGTAGCCGACGGAGGCGAGCGGGTCCTTCACGCCCTCGTCGGCTGGCGGGATCTTGCCGGCGGCGATCTTTTCAAGGTCGCGCACGGGCGCCAGGCCGAGCACCTGTCGTTCGTCTTCTTCGGTGAACATGGCGCCGCAGAACTCGCAGCACACGTCGGTGCGGCCGACGCGCTCGCCGCAGGAGAAGCACAGGCCCATGAGGTGAGACAAGCCCTGCACCCGGTCGGCGCGTTTCCAGAACTGCTGCGTGGTGGGGCCGCGCACGATAGTGGCCGGGCCCACTTTGCCGCGTTCAATCATGCGCACGAGTACGTCGTAGCAGCAGCCGGGCCGGAAGGGTTGAGCCTCATCACGGATGAACCATGGGCCCATGGCGTTCTGGGTGGCCTGGCGGCTGAGCGGTTCGAAGAGGCCGCCGCAGACGTCGCAGCGCGTGGCGCCGGTCTGCGTGTGGCCGCAGTACGGACAGATGACCTCGGGCTGGGACTCGCTCATGGCCGCTCACATCTCCGCCGGGCACGCGGTTGACATCCTGTCTTCTCGACGGTCTGATGAAGGACCCATGTCAGCGTATTCAGAAAACCCGCTATCGCCAAGGAAATCGCCCATGCCGCACTTCTCCCGCCTTGCCGCACCGCTCCTGGCTGGGGCGGCCTTGCTGTGCTTTCTGCTGCTTCCCGGGGCCGGGGCCGTCAATCCGCCTGATGACGATACGCCGGCCGCGCTGGTGAATGGGCAGGCGGTGGAGTGGTCACAGTTGCGCGACCTGCTGGCCGAAACGGCCGGCGGCGCCATCCTCGAGGAACTCATTCTCGACAAACTCCTGTCCCAGCGCCTTGTGCGCGAACGCAAGACGGTCGATGCGGCCGCGATCGAAAGCGAGCGCCTGCTGATGATGGAGGTGCTCGACTCGGACCCGACCCGGGCGGCGCTGAGCCTCGAGGCCGTGCGCCAGCGGCGCTCGCTGGGCGACCGGCGGTTTCAACTCATGCTCAAGCGCAACGCCATGCTCCGTGAGCTGGTGAAAGATGACGTCGAGATCAACGAGACCATGATCCGCTCGCAGTACGAGCAGCTCTACGGCCCGAAGTACCGCGTGCGGCTGATCACGTCGGCGACGATGAACGAGGCGGCCACGGCGCTGAGCCGCATCCGCGCCGGCGAGCCCTTTGCCGAAGTGGCGGCGCTGGTCAGCACGGATGCCGCCAGCGCGCAGCGCGGCGGATTGCTCGACGCGATCTCGCCCTATGACGCCTCCTATCCCATGGCGCTTCGGCAGGTGCTGGCGGATCTCGATGAAGGGGATCTCTCGCCGATCATCCCGCTCGAGAGCGGCTTTGCGCTCGTGCAGATGGTGCAGAAGATCCCGCGGAGCAACGTTGCCTATGAGTTGGTCAAGACCGACATGGCTCGCGCGGCGCGGCTGGCGCAGGAGCGAATCCTCATGGACAATCTCGCGCGCCAACTGCTGAACTCCGCTGATGTGGCCGTGCTGGATCCCGCACTCAACGACGGTTGGAAGCGCAGTCACCCGTAAGAGATGCAGGAACCCGCAAACGTGCAGTAGCATTCCTTCGCGCCACAAGTTTTGCGCCACAAGTAAGGCACTCGCGCACACTTGCCCGCGCACGCGCTGCGATCGCCACTTATCGATGCACATCCTCGGCGGCGGTGCGCAGGCGGAGGATTGCGGGGAGCACGGTGTAGCAGGCAATGAGCGTGATGGTCAGGCCGATGACCATGGTGATGCCCAGGCCGCGGATGCCGCGGTGCTGCGCCAGGGCCATGCAGCCGAATCCGATGACGGTCGTGAGCGTGGTGAGCAGGATGCCGCGCCCCGTGCCGCCCGAGAGTCCGCGCGGCACACCGGTCGGGTCATCGCGCCAGCGGTGCACGATGTGCACGCCCGCATCCACGCCGATGCCGAAGATGAACGGCATGACGATGATGTTGGCGAAGTTCAGCGGAAGATCCGTCACGCCCATCACGGCGAACAGACCGATGAATCCAACCACCACCGGCAGCAGCGCCAGCAGCGAATCCGCGAGCGAACGGAAATCGAGCAGCAGCAGGATGAGAATCGCCGCGACGGCCAGGCAGGTGGCAATCGTGTAGGCGCGCGAGATGAGCGTGGTCGATTCGTAGATCTGCACGGCCGGCCCGAGCACATCAGCATCAACGGCGCGCATCGCCGAGACGAATGCTCGCAGCCGGTCGGGATCGAGCACCGAGCCGCCGCGATCGGCCGGTTGGATGCGCAGCAGCAGCCGCCCGTCGGGCGAGATGTTGAGCGTGCGCAGCGGCAGGGGCAGGTCGTCGAGCGTCTGCGGCCGCGGGTCGGCGACGGCCTGCCAGGTTTCGATCAGCGTCTGCCGATCGCGCCGCCACGCCTGCGCGACGTTGGCCCAGTGGCTCTCCGCATCCGGCCCGCGCAATCGTTCGAGCAGGTCATCACTCGCCGCGAGTACTTGAGTGAGCGCTTCGCGCAGCGCCGGGTCGAGCGTCTCTCCCGTTTCGATGTCGCCGCCCGCGGCCGCTTCAATGCCGCCGCGCACCTGCGCGATGAGTTGGGCCGCCTGCGGCGCCGTCGAATCTGTGGAAGAGGGAATGTCGCGAGGCATGTCCTGCACAAACGCTTCTCGCCGCTGCTCGCGCTCCGGGTGAAACAGCGACCCCACGCCCTCGACCGCGGCGATCTCATCATGCTGCAGCAGCGCGAGCGTCTGGCGCTGCGCCTGCTCGAGCGAATCGACGATGCTGATGCCGATCCATGCCGAGCGCCGGCTGTCTTCGGTCAGGCGGTGCTCCCAGATGACGCTCTCGACGCCCGGCGGATGGAGATTGAGGAGGTTGGGGTCGTAGCGCGTGCGCAGCGCCGCGGGGATTGCGGCGGCGACGAGCAGCAGCGCGATGATCAGCACAGTGCGCGGCCGGCGATCGACCACGTCGAGTCGCCCGTGCGCGAAGTGCGCATCCTCTCCACCCAGCCGGTGCCGCACGCTCTTGCGCCAGTCGGGCCGCAGCGAGAGCAGCGCGGGGTAAACGCTGAGCATGGCGATGAGGCACAGCAGAATGCCCCCCGCCGCGATGGCGCCCATCTCCGCCACGCCTTTGAAATCAGTCAGCAGCATGACGGCGAATGACGCCGCAGTGGTGACGGCGCCGGTGATGATGCCCGGCCCGATGCCGCGATAGACGCGCGACAGCACATCGCCGAGATCTTCGTGCTCTTCGCGCGTCAGTTCGAGGCGCGCGGTGAGGTGCAGGGCGAAGTCGATGCCCAGCCCCAGCAGGATCACCGTGAACACCACGCTGAGCACCTGCAGGTGGCCGACGACGAGCGTGGCCCAGCCGAAACTCCACGCGACGGCACTCAGAAGCGTCAAGGCGGCGCAGATCGGCACGACCACGCCGCGAAACACGATCACGAGAAGCAGCGCGATCAGCGCGAAGGCGAGGACGGAAGTGAACGTCGAGTCGGCCATGGACTGCGCCGTCTCGTCGTTCTCGATCGCGCCCACGCCCGTCACGGCGGCCTCGATGCCGGCAAACAGCCGGGTGGATTGCAGTTCGGCCATGTGCCGGCGGATGGCGGCGATTCCTTCGCTCAGACCTGAAACAGACGCTCCTTCGCGTCGCAGCGCCGCCGACAACAGCAGGTAACGACCTGAATCGCTCTCAAGCGGCCGCCAGCCACCTGCCGAGGCGAACAGCGGCGCCGCCGGGTCATCCATCGCGCGGTCGATCGAGCGCAGCAGGTTGCTCAGCCCTTCAAGCGAACCCGTTGCGCTGGCCGGCTGGGCGGCGCGGGAGAGACCCGTCAGCGTCGCCCGGAGCAGATCGACGATCGAAGTCGACTCCAGCACCACGCGCGATGAGCGGAACTCCGCCAGCGACCGCTCGTAGGCGCCCTCGGGCAGCGTGAGCATGAGCCGGGCGAATTGCGGGCGAAAGGTGTAGCCGTCGAGCACATCCAGCACGGCCGGATCGTCGCGCAGCCGCTGGGCCAGCGAGCGCACGAACATCGCCGCCCGGTCGAATTCGGGTGACTGGGCGCGCCGCGCCCGCGGGCCGCGATCGACGGCGATGATCACGTCGCCCCAGCGCGGAAACTCCTCTTTATAGGCGAGGTAGGCGGCGTTCCACGTCAGATCGGGTGAAACGAGAAAGCTGCGGTCGGTCTGCATGGTCAGGCGCGCCAGCGCCAGCCAGACGCTCCCGGCCACGAGCAGCAGCGCCGCCAGCAGCACGGGCACGCGGCGGCGGATGACAAACCGCCCCAGCCAGCCGAGAAGCTCATCGCGCACCCGCTCATGCATAGGACCAAGTCTAGATCGCGCCCGTGGATCGCGCGCTGCGGGAAGCCTCATGCCGCGGCCCGACGTCATCCGAGCCGTGGCGCGATATCCTTTCTCATCATGACAAGCCTCCAGCCCGTCAATACGCCGTTGGTTCTTCTCATTCGCGACGGCTGGGGCGAGAACCCCAACCGCGAGCACGACTCGTTCAATGCCGTGCGCCTGGCGCGCACCCCCGTGGCCGAACGGCTCATGGCCGAATACCCGACAACGCTCATCCACACGAGCGGCGAAGACGTCGGCGTGCCCGAGGGCACGACCGGCAACAGCGAAGTGGGCCACCAGAACCTCGGCGCCGGGCGCATTGTCAACCAGGATTCCGTCCGCATCAGCCAGGCGATCCGTGACGAGTCGTTCTTCACCAACGAAGTCTTCCTTCACGCGACGGAGCGCATCAGGCAGTCCGGCCGGCATCACCTGCACCTGCTGGGCATCTGCTCGGACGCCGGCGTGCACGGCCGCCTCGAGCACCTCTATGCGCTGTTCGAACTCTGTCGCCGCGAAGGCCTGCGGCCCGAGTCGGTCTGCGTGCACCTGTTCACCGACGGGCGCGACACCGGGCCGTTCACCGGCGTGCATTTCGTCGAGCAGGTGGAAGGCCGGCTCGCGGAGATCGGCGTGGGGCGCGTCGCGTCGGTGATGGGGCGCTACTGGGCGATGGACCGCGACAACCGCTGGGAGCGCATCCGCCGCGCATGGGACTGCCTGACGTGGAGCGCCGACTCGACGGGTCCCGCGCCGCCTCGCGCCAAGCGAGCCAGCGACGCTGTCCAGGAGCACTACGACCATCCACCCGACGAGCAGATGCGCGGCGACGAGTTTGTTACGCCCACCATGGTCGGCGCGAGCGACGAAGACGCCATGTCCGGCCGCATCGATCCCGGCGACATCGTCATCTTCTACAACTACCGCGGCGACCGGCCGCGCCAACTCGTCCGCGCCCTGGCCATGCCCGAATTCCATGGCCATGTCAGGCCCTCACCCGACACCGGGCAGTGCGGCTTCAATCGCACCGGCGACAGCGATGACCAGCGCAACGTGCACGTCATCACCATGTGCGAATACGAAAAGGAACTCAACCAGTGGGTGAAGGTGGCTTATCCCAAGCCGCCGCGGCTGCACGACATCGTCGGCGAATACCTCTCGCGCCTCGGCCTCACCCAGTTCCGCTGCGCTGAGACGGAGAAGTACGCGCACGTGACGTTCTTCTTCAACGACTATCGCGATGAGCCCTTCGAAGGCGAGCATCGGCAGATCATCCAGAGCCCGAGAGTCTCGACCTATGACCAGCAGCCGGAGATGAGCGCCGCGGGCGTGCGCGACGCGGTGCTGGCGCGGCTGGCGGCGGAAGACTGCGAGGATTTTCTCATCGTCAACTTCGCCAACGCCGACATGGTGGGCCACACGGGCAAACTCGACGCGGCTATCAGGGCCGTCGAGACCGTCGACGCCTGCGTCGGCGCGATCGTCGACGCGGCGCTGCGGCGTGGCGGTTCGCTCATCGTCACGGCCGACCACGGCAACGCCGAGCAGATGTTCGACCCCGCCACCATGGGGCCGCACACGGCGCACACGATGTACGACGTGCCGCTCATCATCGTCGGCGAGGGATTCAAGGGGCGCGTTCTGCGCACCGGCGGACGACTCGCCGATGTCATGCCCACGGCTTTTGACATGACCGGCATCGATGTTCCCGCCGCGATGACGGGGCGCTCGCTGCTCGAATAGCGTGGATGGCGAGCAGGCGCGCGAGGTCTACCGCCGCCGTTCGACAGCGCTCAGTCCCGCCCTGGCCACCAGGCCGCGGATCTGCAGCATCGTCAGGTCCGCCTGCAGGGCGTGGATCGCGAGGCCTGTGCGCGCGGAGAGTTCATCGAGTTCCACGGGCTGGCCGTCGAGCGCCGCGAGTATCTTCTGCTGACTCGGCGTGAGGTTGAGTTCGCCGATCGGGGTTGATTTCACCTTGGTCGGCGCATGGGAATCAGCCGGCGTGGCGAAGAGAGAATCGCGATTATCGATCCCCGCCTGCTGCATCGCTCCGGCCACGAGGTGCTCGCTGCCCTCGAGCGATTCGAGAATGTCCGCAGCGCCGGTAACGAGTTTCGCCCAGCCTTCGCGGATTATCTTGTGGCAGCCCGAAGCGCGCGGCGAATCGACGTTGCCGGGTATGGCGAACACTTCGCGATGATGCTCCTCGCAGGCGAGACGCGCCGTGATGAGAGCGCCGCTGCGCTCGCCCGCTTCGATGACCAGCGTGCCCAGAGACAAGCCCGAGATGATGCGGTTGCGGCGCGGGAAGTTCTCCTTGCTCGGGCCCAGGCGCATGGGAAACTCGCTGATGAGCGCACCGCGGCCCTCGGCGACGACCGACTCAAACAGCGACTCGTTCTCGGGCGGGTAATGGTGAGACAAGCCGCAACCCATGACGATGAGCGTGCGCCCGCCGCCGCGCATCGCGCCACGGTGGGCTTCGGTGTCGATGCCGCGCGCACCGCCGGAGATGATCGCGAGGCCGCGCGTCGCCAGCGCTGACGCCAGTCGCCCGGCCTGATCGCGCCCGTAGGCCGAACAGTTGCGCGTGCCGACGATCGCGATGGAGTACACGTCGGTCGGCGCGATCGAGCCGCGTACATAGATCACCGGCGGCGGGTCGGGAATCTGCTTGAGCAGCGGCGGGTAGGCCGCATCGTCAATGCTCACTGCCGCGACCCCGCGCGCCTCGGCCTCGGCCAGCTCGACGTCGATTTCGCCCTCATCCACGCCGCGCTGAATCGCTCTGGCCTTCTCGGCACTGATGCCCTGCACCTGCTGGAGGTGGGTGAGCGGGGCTTCCAGGATGGCCTGCGCCGAGCCGAAGCGCTCGCGCAGCCGCGCAATGAGAATCGGCCCGATTCCCGGCGTCATGCTCAGGCGCAGCATGGCGCGGATGCCGGCGTGATGATCATCGGATTCCGTCATTGGAGACAATATATCACACTGTCGCCGGGCGGGCTGGGTCTGTCGTGGGCCATCCAGCGGCGGCCGCCTGCGTCAGATCGCCTCGCCGCATTCCGGGCAGCGCGGCTCCTTAAGGCCGCGCAATACGTGGTTGCACTTGCGGCAGCGAGTTTCTCCCACCTGACTCCGACTCAGATACGGCAGGTACAGGGTGCCACCGAAGATGAGACAAAATGTGAGCAGGCCGGCCACGTCGCTGAACCAGTCGATGTAGATTTGCTCGCCCGGGTTCTTGGCCATGTACTGCCACGACGAAAGCCACCCAGAGCTTACACCAACGACGACCACACCCAGAATTGATCCGAAAACACAGTGAAGCGTCAATTTCGGAATGCCGCCCGGACCGACTCCCAACACCGTGCACATTGCTGCGATGATAATGAGTCCGCCGGCGACATAGCCGAAGCACGAACTCACCGACACCATTCCCCGGCCACCCGGATAGTAAAGGTGATTTGAGTTGTCGAGCCATGCCATGGCCAAGAGCACCACCACCACAAGCAGAATGCTGATCAGGTCTCGTATGCGCATGCTGAGCCTCGGGCGACATGCTAGCAAGCCCGAACTGCTCACGCCCCGCTGCGATTCGCCAGCCCGAGGGTCGTGATGATCAGTGCGAGGTCGAGCACCGGGCCGCGGTGGGCGGCTTGAACCCGCTGCTCGTGGAACTGCCGGTATGATCGAACGTCTGAACCCACGGAGACGCATGCCCGGATTTCTTCCGTCTCGCCTGGCTTTTCTTTCCGCCCTGCTCCTGGTGCTGGGCGCACTCTCATCCATCGGCGTCGCTGCCGGGGACGCCATTCTTGACAAGCCGAGTCTGGCTCGGTGGAATCCACTAGGGTGGTCGAGTTCGCATCGGTATTCATGGCAGCGCTGGAACGTCGCCGAGTTCCGCGGGCTTGCCTCCGTCGCGCTGCATCGCAGCCGGCCGTCTGGTCGTAATGAGATTCTCTCGTCGGTGGTGGAAGAGACGCCGTGGTGGTGCCCGGTGATCAGTCCGAGCATTGACCGGTCGTGCGATTTTGGGCATGGATGGCCGGCGCCGGCGCTGCGTGTCTCCTGGCCGGATCCTGCCAATCCGTTTGTCTCGGCCGATGATGCCATTGACGCGGGCATCATTGTGGAGCCTGTGCGGCTGCCGTGGATCCATGACCCGCCGCCCGGCGCCGCCGGAGTGGTTTGGCAACCCACCCGGGAGCACGCAACGCTTCTCACGCGCTCGGCCATGCCGTTGCGGCTGGTGCCTGTCGGTTTGCTCATCGATTCGCTGGTGCATGCAGGCGTGTGGCTGGGGCTGATGATCGTGCTTTCGCTTCCGATGGTCATCCGGCGCGGCCTGCGGCGACGAGGAGAGGCGTGCATCTCATGCAGCTATCTGATGCGCGGGGCGGTCTCAGATCGTTGTCCGGAATGCGGGTGGGATCAGCGGGAGCGCTGGCCGTGGCCCTCGCGCACGCACCTGAGAGCCGTAATAGGGCTCATTGCCATCTCGTGTCTTGTGCTGGTGGCACTGGCGATCCTCACCTCCATCCGCGCGGTGCGGCTGGATCCCATCTTCGTCGCAGCGGGAAGGGGCGATGTCCAATGTGTGCAACAGCTGCTTGCGGCGGGCATTTCGCCCGACTGTCGGACGCCCGACTCAATCGTTCAGGTTCCATGGCCTGAAGACTCGACGCCGCTCATGTGGGCGGCAGCACACGATGAACGCGAGGTCATGGAGGTACTGCTCGCAGCAGGCGCGAATATCAATGCGGGGGATGGCAACAACTCCGCTCTCGACGTCGCAGTTCGTCACGGCTCACTCGAAACGGTGCAGTTCATGCTTCAGCGCGCAGCGATTCTCAATCGCAACAAGGCGATTCTCGACGCCGCAGACTACGGCTCGACGGAAATACTCGCGTTCCTGGTTGAGATGGACCAGGATCCAACCAGCAGCGTGGCGTTCGCAAGAGCCCTCCAGAGCGCCGCTGCCAGCGGGAGGTTGGATAATCTCCAGTATCTTCTTTCCCGCATAGCGAATTCTGGTTTGGAAGACGCGCAGTCTCTCCTGCAACCCGCGTTGCTCATGGCCGTCAGTTGCCACCAGCGTGAAGCGGCGCAGTTGCTGCTCGAAAACGGAACCCGTCTCGAATCCATGGACCAGTCGGCACTCTGGGACGCTGCTGCTCGAACCGGCGCGGACATCGTGCAACTTCTGCTCGAATACGGCGCCGATGCGAACTGCGCGTTGGAGAGCGTGCATGGGCCCACCCCGCTCTGGGCGGCAGTCAGCTGTTCCAATGATCCGGTCGTCCGTCTGCTGCTGCGATCCGGCGCCGATCCGCTGGTCACGGACGAGCAGGGGCGAAGTCTGCTGTTTGCTGTCGATTGGGATGCAGCGACTGACGATCTCGTCAAACTGCTCCTGAGCGCGGGTCTCAACCTCGACCACCAAACCGAGAGCGGAGCGACCATTCTAATGGTGGAATCTCTCAGCGTCAGCGAGCGGGCGGTCGGCCGCCTGCTCGCCTTCGGGGCCGATCCGCTGATGCAGGATCATCTTCAGCGGTCTTCACTCGACTTTGTCAGGATGGCGCGCTCGCTTGAACAGAAGCGGTCTCCGTTCTTCGACCCAACTCCCTATGACGCCGTCGAGCGGCTTCTCAACGAGGTGATCTCATCGCGCGATCCGTAGCACTCTTCACGCTCCGCTGCGATTCGCCAGACCCAGTGTCGCGATGATCAGGGCGAGGTCGATGATCGGGCCGCGGTGGGCGATGTAGGCGAGGTCGTATTCGATGTGTTCGTGGATCGGGTCGTTGCGATGCG
Source organism: Phycisphaerales bacterium (assembly GCA_020852515.1). Classification (NCBI taxonomy): domain Bacteria; kingdom Pseudomonadati; phylum Planctomycetota; class Phycisphaerae; order Phycisphaerales; species Phycisphaerales bacterium. The sequence continues at coordinate 73,501 of JADZAS010000015.1, read as the reverse complement.
GCGAGACCTGCCACAGGCCTGTGACGCCCGGCTTGACGAGCAGCCGCTGCCGCTGGCGCTGGTCGTACTTTTCGACGATGAAGGGCATCTCGGGGCGCGGGCCGACGAGGCGCATCTGCCCCAGCAGCACGTTGACCAGTTGCGGGAACTCATCGAGCGAGAGGCGGCGCATCCACCGGCCGACGCGCGTGACGCGCGGGTCAAAGTCGCCGCGCGGGCTCTGGCCATACTTGTCGGCGTCGGTGCGCATGGTGCGGAACTTGTAGACGGTGAAGATCGCGCCGTTGAGGCCGACGCGCTCCTGTGCGAAGAAGACCGGTCCGCCGTCGTCGAGTTTGATCAGCGCCGCCATGAGCAGCGCCAGCGGCCAGAGAGTCAGCGTGGCGGCGAAGGCGATGGCGCGGTTGAGCCAGTCGAGGATCATGTTCATCGCCGGACCGGCGGGCCGGGCCATTGAGGCGAACAGCAGGCAGTCGTCGCCGATGATCACGTCGCCGCACGAGCGCAGGCGCAGCGCGAGGTCGCGCAGTTGCGCTTCGAGGACGAGCACGGTCTCGCCGCGCTCGACCCATGCGCGGATGCGCCGCTCCCAGGCGTCGATCTCGGGCCGGTCGGCGCGAAAGGGCGCGAAGCGGCAGCCGGCGTGGCCGAGCAGATCGAGGCATTGATCGAACGTGCCCACGGCGGCGCCGAGGTTCGACGGGCTGCCGAGGATGCGCACCCACGACGCCGGCTTGCCGCGAAAGAACAACGCCTGTCCGGCGAGCGCGGCAAACGTGAAGCCCTGCAGAAGCACGGGCAGCCAGATGGGCTCGCCCGCGAGCCACGCCAGAGCCGCGGCCGGGGCGCCCACGAGCAGCAGCACGCGCAGCAGATCGGCGATGACCTCGGCGGGCAGGCGCACCGACCAGCCGCGCAGTGCGCGGGTGCGCGCCAGCGTCCACATCCACGCAAAGAAGCCGGCGCTGAGCGCGACCGAGACGACGGGCGCGCGCGTCGCCGCCCAGGCAATCACGGGAATGTGCGTGAGCATGAGCAGCGCGACGGCCATGCGGCGGCGCTTCCAGTAGCCGAACGGCAGCGAAGCGCCGAGGTTGCGGCGTGTGCGCATCGCCAGCGGCAAGGACTGGACGGCTCTGGTCAATTCAGCACCGGTCACGATCCACCACTCCCAGGTCCCATCCACCCGATTGCACCGCGTGCAATCCCGCCTCAAGCGTGCCATACGGTGGCGGTGATGTCGAACCGGGTGCAGCAAAGTGCGCGGGCTGTCTCGATGGCGCGCGGTACAGGTGCTACAGACCGACCGGCTCGCGGGCAATAACGCGCGGAGCGGATCAGCGCGGCCGATTCGTCCCGCAGCCGCACGGCGGTTCAACCGCGGTTGCAGCGCATATGCTTCATTGAGCCGCCTGCCTGGGCGAATCTGCACGGGAGGCGCGCTTCAAGCCGAATATCGGGCCTATGAACGTTTCCACCTTTCTCAAGCACTGGTCGATCCGCGAGAATCCGTTCATGGCGGAAGAGGCGCGGCAGGATGAGGTGCTGGCGCGCCTGCACGGCCAGTCGCCCCATCCTGATTTCTACAAGGTGCTTGGCGATCTCAATCGCCCCGCGTCGTCGGTCGTCTTCGGCGAAAAGGGCAGCGGCAAGACCGCCATTCGACTCCTGCTCGAAGAGCGCATCAACGAGTACGACGCCGCCCAGCCCGGCGGCAAGGGGCGCACGCTCGTCATCGCCTACGACGAATGGAACCCGGTGCTTGATCGCTTCGCGCGGCGCGTCAGGGGCAAGACGCCGCTCGAATCGCTCCAGCAGTTGCGGCTGGTCGATCACATCGACGGCCTGCTCAGCGTCGCGGTGGCCGATCTCGTCGATGCCGTCGTCGGCCGCAAGGGCGAAGGTCACGTCGAACTGGGCGCCGATGCGCGGCAGACAATCCGCCGCCTCGATCGCGACACGCAGAATGACTGGGTCATTCTCCAGTCGCTCTACGACCGGCCCGACCAGGCCGTCAACCGAGGCCGGCTGCTGCGCCGGGCGATGCGCGATCGGCGCGGCTCGTGGATCAACGTCATGCGCTGGGTGCGCAACATCCTCTGGATCCTTCTTGTCCTGGCCGGCATTGCTTATGCCTGGCAGCACTATCAGGAGCAGACTGACTGGCTCATGCACATCGGGCTGGGGTTGCTGGCGCTGCTCACGCTGGGCGTCAGCGCCAAGGTGCTCTACGACCGGCTGCGCCTGTCGCGCCTCTCGCGGCAACTCTCCGGCCAGTTGCGCGTGCTCGATCGATCGGCCGACTCGTTCCGCGCTTCGCTCGAGCAGCTGCCTGCGGACCTGCGCCGCGCGGGCGGCTGGCCGGTGGATGACTTGGACGATCCGCGCTACGCCATGCTCGACCGTCTCCGCCGCGCCGTGCAGCCCTTTGGCTTTGAGCGGCTCATCGTGCTCATCGACCGCGTGGATGAACCGACGCTGGTGAGCGGCGACGTGCAGCGCATGAAGGCCGTGGTCTGGCCGCTGTTCAACAACAAGTTCCTCCAGCAGAGCGGCATCGCCTTCAAGATGATGCTGCCCATCGAACTGCGCCACGAACTGCACCGCCAGAGCAGCAACTTCTTTCAGGAAGCGCGGCTGGACAAACAGAACCTCATCGACCGCCTCACGTGGTCGGGCGCCATGCTCTACGACCTGTGCACGGCGCGCCTGCACGCGTGCATGGACGAGGGGGCCGAGCCGATCGGCTTGACAACGCTCTTCGACGAGACGGTGAAGCGCCAGGACATCGTCGATGCGCTCGATCAGATGCGCCAGCCGCGCGATGCATTCAAGATGATGTACCGCGTGATCCAGGAGCACTGCAGCAACACGCCCGAAGAAGAGGCGAGCTGGAAGATCCCGCGCCTCGTGCTCGACCAGGTCCGCCGCCAGCAGGCCGAACGCCTGGAGGGATTGCAGCGGGGTTTGCGCCCGGCATGAAAGACCGTCGCGATCGCGCGGACATGATGTTCACAGATTCGGCTGCGGCGTGTACCTTAGGTACGGCTTCACCTCGCGGTAGCCCTTGGGGAACTTGGCCGGGATGTCCGCCGTCGGCACGGCCGGGACCACGATGCAGTCCTGCCCGTGCTTCCAGTTCGCCGGCGTCGCCACCTGGTAGTTCGCCGTGAGTTGAAGCGAGTCGATGACGCGCAGCAGCTCGTCGAAGTTACGTCCCGTCGAGGCGGGGTAGGTGAGCGTGAGTTTGATCTTCTTATCCGGCCCGATGACAAAGACGCTGCGCACCGTCGCCGTCTCTGATGCGTTGGGGTGGATCATGCCGTAGAGGTTGGCGACCTTGCGGTCGGCGTCGGCGATGATGGGGAAGTTCACATCGGCGTTCTGCGTTTCGTTGATGTCGCCGATCCAGCCATGGTGCGACTCGAGCGGATCGACGCTGAGCGCCGCGACCTTTACGTGGCGCTTATCGAATTCGCTCATGAGCCGCGCGCAGGCGCCGAGCTCGGTCGTGCACACGGGGGTGTAGTCGGCCGGGTGCGAAAAGAGAATCCCCCAGCCGTCGCCGAGCCAGCGATGGAACTGGATCGTGCCCTGCGTGGTCTGGGCGGTGAAGTCGGGCGCGATGTCTCCGAGTTGCAGTGCCATGCGGCCTCCGGCGTGCGAAGCGATGATGGTTGATCGATCTGTCAATGCAGCAGCGCTGCAGATGTTACTTGCCGCCGCCGTATTCGCGCTCTTTCTCCACGAGTTTGCGCACGGCCCGCTCGAGTTTGCCTGCCGCGCCGATGATGGCCTCGTACATGTCCGTGGAGGTATTCTCGACGGCGAGCGGTTTGTGCGAAGCCGGCCGGGCCTCCATGACGCAGCGCTTGTCCGGCCCGGCCTTGGGTCCGTTGTCGTCATGCAGGTGCACCTCGACGCGGGTGATGCGATCGCGGTAGATCTTGAGGGCCTTCTCCACTTCGTTTTCGACGTGCGCGATGATCGCCGGCGTGCTGTGAAACTCGGCCGCGTTCACCTGGATGAGCATGTTCTTCCTCCTGTGTGGCGGTTCGTCGGTGGCCCATTCGCCCTGGGTTGGCGACTTCGTATTGTAGTGAGCGCTTGGCCGGTTTGGAGTGCAAGGCGCACTTTCAAGGCGCCGGCGGCGCCACGGGTGCGACATGGCCGCGGAACATGAAATACACGGCGCCGCAGATGCACAGGCTCGCCCAGAGGTAATCCAGCCTCATCGGCTGGCGCATGTACAGCACCGCGAAGGGGATGAACACGATCAGCGTGATCACCTCCTGCATGATCTTCAACTGATCGAGGCGGAGTTCCGTGTAGCCGATGCGGTTGGCGGGCACCTGAACGAGGTACTCGAAGAAGGCGATGCCCCAGCTCACCAGGGCCGCGATGAACCACGGCTTGTGGTTGAGGTCCTTGAGGTGCGCGTACCACGCGAAGGTCATGAAGAGGTTTGACACGACGAGCATGAGCGCGGTTTGGACGATGACTGCCATGGCGGCCTCGCGAAAAGGTGCGAATTGTACCGTGCATCAATTCGCCGTCGAAGCCGCAACACTGTGCGTCAATCCGCTGCGGACCGCATCATCGCGATCGTTGCGTCGTGGCCGCCGAGGTAGTCCTGGCGGAAGAGCATCACCGGAGTGGCCCGCAGCGCCCAGTCGATCCAGTCGAGGGTGTCAAAGCGGCGGGCCGGGCCGGTGTCGCGGCTCAGGGCGGCGGGCGAAGCGCGATTGGATAGAAAGTTGAACACCACGCCCCGCCGCGCCGTCGTCCACGCCCGCTCGAGCACCGCGCGGGCCTGCTGCTCGGGCACGGTGTTGAGCGAGCCGGAGAAGTAGATCACATCCGGCTGGCCGATCGCCAGCACGGCCGGGTCGGCCACGAAGTCGCGGCAGTGGAACTCGGCGCGCGGCAACTGGCGTGCGGCGGCGCCGGCGATGATCTCCGCCACGCCATCCACGCCGACGTAGCGCCGCAGCCGCACGTTGCGCTCGGCCAGGAACTCGCACAGATCGCCCAGGCCGCAGCCGGCGTCGAGCAGCACGAGGTCGTTCAGGTCCACCATCTGCCGGAGCACATCGAAGCGGACCATCTGGTAATCTCGATTGTGCCAAAGCGTGGCGTCGAAGGTCGCGCCGAAGTGCTCGACGGCCTGTCGATATGGTTCGAGGTAGGCGTCGCGGGGTTGCCCGCTCTGATCTTCGCCGGCGCTCATGTCTCGACTCGCATCAGGCGCCACACCGCGAGCGGCAGCAGGATCAGCAGGGGGATGGCGAACACCGACGCGGCGGGCGGCACCCAGGGAATGCCGACTGTGACGCCCACGGCGCCGCCGATCTGCGCCGTCAGGCCGACGGCCGAGCAATTCACCGACTGCACGAGCAGGTTGCGCGGCTCGCGAAGGAGGAAGAACGGCAGGGTGATGAGCAGCGTGAGGATGTTGATGAGCACCTGCGAGAAGCGGCCGAAGCGCATGCGCTGCAGCTCATCGACGCCGCGCGTGCCCTCGCGCTGCACGAGTTCGCCCAGTTGGCGCAGGTTGAGCATCTGGCGAAACTCAAGATGCCGGCGCATGAGAAGCGCGGTGGGATCGAGGTGCGACTGGATCCGGGCCACGGGCTGCGGCGCCGGGGCGGTCATGGTGTCGGCCTGGCTCAGCGGCGTGGCCCGGCCGTCGGTCAGCGCCCAGCCGTCGCCGTCCCACTTCGCGCTGCTCGCGGTGATCAGCCGCGCCAGTTCGTCGTTCTCGTCGTACTCCCAGATGAACGGCTGTTCGAGTTTGCCGGCGGCGGGCGAGAAATGCCGGGCGTAGATGACGCGGTCCTTGCCGTCGCTGGCCATGTTTACGCGAAAGCCCTCGACTTCCGAGCGGCCGATCTCGCCGTGTTGGCGCAGCAGCATCGGCGCCAGGCGCGGCAGCATGACTTCGCGGTTGACCAGTTGCAGCACGTTGAGCACGATCACGGCGATGATGAGCGGCATGGCCACGCGGTGCAGGCTCACGCCCGCGGCGAGCACCGCCGTCATCTCCCGGTGCCGGTGCAGTTGCACGAGGGTGAAGCCGATGGCGCCGATGCTGATGATGCCCAGCAGGAATGAGTAGAACTGGAACACGCGCGGGGCGTAGAAGTCGATCACCATCCACGCCGTCGCCGACGCCCGCGCCAGCCCGCTCATGCCCTCGGCGGGCACCGTCGCATCCACGGCTTCGACGAACCGGTCGATGTTCAGAAAGAGATCGACCATGCAGGTGAACACGAACAGCAGCAGGAACAGCAGCACGAAGTTCAGCAGGAACTGGCGGAGGATGTAACGATCGAGGAACGTCATCGCACTATGCGCTCAGTTGCGCATCACCCTCCGCAGAAACGCCAGCGACATGGCTGCCATGAGCAGGTTGCCCGACCACATGACGACGAGGCCGACCACGTCCGCGTGCTTGAACTGGCTCACGTCGTTGACGACGTCGGCGCCCGAACTGATCACGACGAGGCCGAGAATCGCGGGGATGAACGACCAGAAGTAGACGGTGAGGGGCAGGGCGTTGCGCATCGAGATGGCCAGGACCGAGCCGAGCAGCATCATGACCAGGCAACTCACACTCATCGCGGCCCGTTCGTGGATCCGTGCGACGATGCTGCGAAGCAGCCGGCTGACTTCGGTTCTGATGGCCGTGTCCAGACGCCGCAGCGTCGCGTCGTCGCCGTATTTCTGCGCGGCTTTGACGAGTTCGCGAGCCGGCTGATTCTGGAGTTCGCGCACGATCGGGGCTTCGACGCGCAGGTAGGGCACCGTCTGCTGCTCAAACTGCCTTGAACGGTTGGGCGAGGTGTCCAGCGCGATCTGCGTGACCTGACTGAACTCGGCGTCCAGCGTCGGCTCTTCGGGCAGCAGGCGGATGCGCGGCCGCAGCCTCACCTGCCTGCTTTCAAGCGCGACGGTGCGCTTGATGCCTTCGGTGATGGTGAGTCGCACCAGCCCGCCGCCCGCCGGGGGCAGGACGGTCCACGACTCGTCCCCCGCCACCAGTCCGCCGGCGGCGAGTTCGACCTGCGCCGCCACCGGCTGGTTGTCCTGGCCGAGGCGCGTGGTCGAGAATCGCATCGTCCCCGTCTCGCGCAGGCGTTGGTCGATGAGGTGGAAGAGTTCGCGCTGGGTCATCCACCGCCGGAGTTCATCGATCTTCTGCGCGACGCGCGAGTAGGTTTCCGGCGCGCGGTGCACGGCCTTGAGCCGGCCGACATCCATGAAGCGCGGCGAGCGCTCGATCTCGTCTTCCACCACCAGTTCGGGCAGCAGCGCCGCCGAGGCGCTTACCCGCACCTGCGCGCCTTCATCCTTGATCTGGAACATGCGGCCCTGGTCCATGATGGGCGTGATGACCGTCATGCTGCCGGTGTGCTTGAGGTAGATGATGCACTGCCGGGCGGTCTGGGTTGAAATGACCTCACCCCGCCGCATGTTCACCGCCAGCACGCGGTCGAGCCCGATCGCCGCGTCGGCGTCCACGCCTTCGGGAACGGGTATGCGCAGCGCCTGCCTCGCGTAGAGCGTGAGCGTGTCCGTCTGCACCGGCTCGCCGCGCGAGATGCGGCCGACTACGACTTCGGCGACGCTGCGCGTGCTCGTGCGAGCCATGGCTTCCCAGAACGCCGGGCTGACGTAGTTGCTGATGAGAGACAAGGCGATGGTGAGAACCACGCCCAGCGTCGCCGCGGGCAGAAGCAGTTGAGGATACGACACGCCGCTGGCTGCGCAGGCGGAGATCTCGTTATCGGAGGTCATGCGGTGGTAGACCATGGTGGCGCTGAACGCCGCGGAAAAAGGCAGGGCGAACTGCAGCATGGGCGGCATGGCCAGCAGGATGTACTTGAGCAGCGCGACCGGGCCCAGCGTCCCGTCGCTGAGCGGCTTGATCGCCGCCCCGAACGAGATGATGGTCACGAGCACCGCCGTGGAGATGGCCAGCACCTTCAGCAGGTCGCGCAGGATGTACCAGAAAAGCAGCAAGGGCATGGCGGATTGCCCAGACGATAGCGAACCGCCCGCGCCAACGCCAAGCGCAGGCCGATTCTTCTCGGCCGCTCCCGCTGGGAAGTCGATTCCCGGACCCTGCTGACGCGAAACTGCGGTATCCATGCCGCTCGTTCGCTCGATTGGCCGCGGCATCGGGCGGTATCGCCGTCTGCCGCTCCCGCCGGGGGAGGGAACATTCGATAGTTCATCAGGAGACTTCCATGACCCTTGCGGCCCATAACAGCCCGATCGCCACCTGTCCGGCCCGATGCGGCTTTGCACGCGGCTTTACGCTGCTCGAAGCGCTGGTGGCGTCGGTGATCATGTCGCTGACCGTCACCGCCGTGGCGATGGCGCTGGGCGGCGGGCGCCAGCACGCGCTCGAGGCCCGCGATCAGCTGCAGGCCGGCCTGGCCGCCGAGGCGCTCATGGATGAGATCCTCGCCGCCGACTACGCCAGCCTCATTGCCTACGACGGCCACGACGAGTCGCCGGGCTCGATGGTCACGTTTGACGACGATCCTTATCCGGAATCGTTCTATCGCATCGGCCGCCGCGCCGCAGTCGTGGAGCAGCTGCTCAGCATCGGCGCCCTGGGCGCGAAGATCAAAGGCATGGACATCGCCGTCGAGGCGTATGACCTGGACGGCCGCGTGATCGTCACGCTGTCGCGCTTCGTTCCGGAGCCGGCGCCATGACCAGCCGCTTCCGTCATTCTCTGGGGGCTGTTCGGCGCGGGCTCACGCTGCTCGAATTCATGATCTCGATCCTGATCACGGCGCTGATCGCCGTGACCATGGGCGGCATGATCACCGCCGTGGCCCGCTCCGTCGAGGCCGACCGCTACAGCCGCGAGTCGATCGTGCGCGGCCAGGCGCTGGACGTGCGGCTGGGCAGTTACATTCGACCAGCGCTGTGCATTCTCGATACGGCCTCGCGATCCGAGTCCATCGTGATCTGGCTCGAGGACTCGCGCGTGAGCGGCACCGTGCACCTCACCGAGATTCGCTGGATCGAGCGCGACGCCGCGACCGACACGGTCGTGATTCACTACGTGAGCTTTCCCGACAGCATGACGCAGATCGAGCGCGACACGCTGGATGTCGAAGTGCCCGTCGCCGGCGCGGACTGGTGGGCCGCGCTCGCCACCATGCAGGCCTCCGGCTACACCGCGCAGATTCGCCTGTGCGATGAAGTGGCCGCTCTGACCATTTCTCACAGCACCGCATCGACTCAGGCCAAGCGCATGATCACCGCGCAGGTGCAGTTCACGGCCGAGGTGGGCGGCGAATCGATCATCACCGCCGCGAGCATTCGACAACTTCAGGAGCCCTCCTCATGAGCAGGCATCAAGGCATTGAGGCATCAGGGGAACAAGGCATGAACCAAAACGCGTCCGTGCCCCGTCACCCCCTCACCTCCTCACCCGCTCATCCCCTCAGGCATCGCGGTGTGGCCATCGTGCTCGTCATCGTCGCCGTCGCCGCCGCGGCCGTCATCGGCTCGGCGTACGTCGCCAGCCAGCTGAACGCGCCGCAGATCGTGTCGAACGTGAACGACGGCATTCAGTCGCGCTACATCGCCGACTCGGGCGCTGATCTCGCCACGGCCATTATGGAATGCGAGACCTTCGACTGGCGCAGCGCTCAGAGCGACGGCGTTCTCGTGAGCGGCCTTCCCATCGGCAACGGCAAGGTGGATATCCGGGTCAAGGACATCTCCGGCGCCAATCCCGGTTCAACCTGCGAATACCCCGTCGTCGTCACGAGCGGCAGCGTGGGCGACATGCGCCAACTCGTAGGGATGCAGGTCCGTACGCCGCTTCCCGAGAAGATCGAAGAAGAGACCGTCAGCGTCGACCTGAGCGAGTTCGCCGCGTTCGGCGCCTCGTCCATCAACGTCATGAATGGCTGGATCGCGCGCTGGCCCGCCGCGCCGATGTCCGAAATCGGCCTGCCGGTCAAGGTGGGCACCAACGCCACGACGCGCGGCTCGCTCATTATTGCCGCCAAGACCAACGCGCCCGACGCGTTGGGCTACGTCATGGCGACCGCGGCCGTGGGCACCATCAGCGACTCCGCCCAGGTCACCGTCCCGATCCGCCGCGTGAACTTCTCGAACAACGAGACGGTGCTGCTGCCGGCCTGTCCGACGCCTGATTTCAGCGGCCTGCTCTGGGCCAGCGCCCGGACTCCCACCATCACCACCGACACCACGGTCGTGTCGCCCGGCGATCGCCGCTACAACAGCATCACCATCGATAACCGGGCCACGCTCAAACTCGATCTGGGCGGCGTGAAGCGCACCATGGCCATCTCCGGCCCGCTCACGATCCAGAACGAAGCCGTGCTGCAGGTCGAGAACGGCCAGCTCGACATCGTCGTCACCGGCGCCTTCAACATGTTCAATCGAGCCGCGATCGAAATCGGTCCGGGCGTGAGTCTGCGCATCTTCGCCGGCGGGACGATGTCCATCAACGACTCGGTCATCGGCCTGCCCGTGCGCTGGCGGGACTTCTCGCGCGATGCGCGCAAGGGCATGGATGAGTACTTCGACCCGCGCCTGTGCACGATCTACCGCATCACGTCGATCAACTCGGTGGATATCAACCTGCTCGATCTCGACACCGCCGCCACGTGGGTCTGGAGCGACAACACGAGCAAATCGTGGATTCTCAACCAGGGCTCCTACATCTGCGCCCGCGTGTACGGCGCCGCCAAGGCTGACATTTCCATTGATAACCGCACGGCGATCTTCGGAAACGTCGTGGGCCGCAGCATCATTCTCGCCAATGGGAGCGTCGTCTACTACGACCACTGCCTCGACCAAGGCACGGGCTACACGAATCCCAAGAGCGCGCTCTATGCCGCCGACATGGACCTGCGCGACGACATCCGACTGCTGCTCACCGACCTCAACGACAGCACGCTCGGATCAATCCTGGCGCTGCTGGCCGCCCCGCCGCCGCTGCCGATTCCCATCGATCCCTTCGCCGCCACGCCGCGCGACAAGGCGCGCGTGACGGCGCGCTGGATGAAACGCTACGGCGTCAAGGTCGAGCGCGATCGCGCCACGCCCGTCGAAGACGTTATCGCGGCGGGAGGGGGCTGATGCTCGACGCCTCCCTCGCTCATCCCGGCCGGCCTCGACCTGCGTTCACACTGCTCGAGGCGATGATCGCGCTGGTGATCATGTCGCTCACCGTCACCGCCCTCTCCATGGCGCTGGGCGGCGGGCGGCAGCACGCGACGGAGGCGGTCGATCAGATGCAGGGCGCGCTTGCCGCCGAGGCGCTCCTGGCCGAAGTCATGGCCCTCGACTACAACGCGCTCGACACCTACGACGGCCGCGACGAAACGCCCGGCACCATGCAGACGTTCGCCGGCGTCAACTATCCCGAATCGTTCTACCGAGTGGGCCGGCGCGTCGCCGTGCTCGAACTGCTCAAGGACATGCCCGAGTGGGGCGTCAAGGTGCGCGGCAAGGAAGTCGCCGTCGAGACCTACGACCTCAACGACCGCACGCTTGTCACCCTGGTCGTGTTCATCGTGGAGCCCGCATCCTGATGAAGCCGCTGCGGCACATCCCGATCCGCCGCCATGCGCGCCGGGCCATGACGCTGCTGGAGTTTCTCCTGGCGCTCATGGTCACCGCGCTCATCTCCGTGGCGATGGGAGGGATGGTCACCGCCGTCGCCCGCGCCACCGAACTTGACCAGCACACGCGCCAGACCACCGTCCGCTCGCAGGCCGCCATGGTGCGCCTGGCCAGTTACGTTTCGCCGGCGCGCTGCGTTCTTTCGTCCGACACGAGCCGCCTGGTCATCTGGCTCGACGACACGCGCGAGAGCCAGACCGTCCACGCCACCGAAGTCCGCTGGATCGACCATGATCCCGACACGGGCACGATTCGGCTGCACTACGTTTCGTTCCCCGACTCGCTCTCGCCCGTCGAGCGCGACCTGCTCGACGTGGTGCTGCCCGTCGCCACCACCGACTGGTGGGCGACGCTGCAATCCTACGAACTCTTGACCTATACAAACACCGTGCGCCTGTGCGACGGCGTCGGGACCTTCGACGTCCACCATCTCACCAGCACCGAGCAGGCCAAGCGCCTGGTCACTTTCACCATCACGTTCGAAGACGCCATCGGCGGCGCTGCCGTCGTCACGGCGGCAAGCGTCCAGCAGTGGGAGGAGCCGACATCATGAAACGCGCCTCAACCGAACTTCATCGTGCGCATTGTTCACTTGCACCTGCGCGCCGGCGCCGCGGCATTGCCATGATGCTCGTGGTTTTCTGCCTCGCCGCCGCGTCGATCATGGCCGCCGCTTACATCGCCAGCCGCGAGAACGCCCCGCAGTTGAGCAGCAATGTGGCCAGCGGTTCGACGGCGCGCATGGCCGCGTCCGCCGGCCTCCAGATGGCGCGGGCTATCTTCGAGTGCGAGGACGCCGACTTCCGTGACACGATGGTGAACGGCGTGCTCATCGACAGCGAGCCCGTCGGCAACGCTACGGTTACGGTCAAAGTCACCGCGCTCGACGGCACGCCCGTTGCTCCGGGTACGCAGTACTTCCACATCACCGCGACCGGCTCGTGCAACGGCATGACGCAGATCGCCGAGGCCCGCGCCCACGTCGAACTCGACGACGCCGCGCCGATGCCTACGTTTGCCGACTTTGCGCTCTTCGGCGGCAGCACCGTCCAAGTCACCGACTCCGTGGTCACGCGCTGGGCCGCATCGCCGGACGCGCGGTGGGGCGCGCCCCTCTGGCTCGGAACCAACAACATCGCCGGCGGGGAAGTACTGGTCTCCGGCTCCGCGCACGTCCTGGACGGCTGCGTCCATGTAGACAGCGATGGCGGCGCTTCAGTCGTCAGCGACGCGTCCAGCGACGGCAGCGACCTGCGCATCCGCTCGCTCGCGGCCAACCTGACGCTTCCGCTGCTCAACCCGCCGCCGGCCAACACGTCCATGTGCTCTCCTTCGCCCACGCCAAACGTCAACATCACGAGCAACACTGTTCTCTCCAATGACTCGTGGATCCTCTCCTCCGTGCGCATCGCCGACTCCGGCGTTGTCCGCGTCAACTCCGGCTCGCTCGTGACCCGGCGCGTCACGGGCAACGTGACGATCGAAAACGGCGGCCGCATGCTCGTCGAAACCGACCACGACTTCGTCATTGACGGCAACCTCACCATCCGCAACGGCTCGACTATCAACGTCAGTCCCGGCGTGCGCTGCCGCATCTGGGTCAGCGGCAGCCTTACCGTGGACGATGCCGCCATCGGCCTCTCACTCGCACAGGCTGCAACCGTCAGCGACATTGAGCGGGGCCTGGAAGCCTACAAGAACCCGGCCGAATGCCAGATCTACCAGGGCAGTCTCACCAACCACCAGACCTGGCGCTTTCAGAACGGCTCGATCGCCGTCGCCCGCATCTATGCACCCAATGCAGATGTCAGCATCGCCACTGGTTCGTGCCTCATGGGCGCCCTCCTCGCCAAGCAGGCGCGCGTCCTCTCGTCAAGCGTGCTTCACTACGACCCGCGACTCGACAACCGCGGCGGCTACACGAACACCGAGGGCCCGCTCTACAACGACGACGGCACGCTCAACACCGTCCTGCTCGCCACCGTGACCAACATCAGCGACGCCTCGCTTGCATCCCTCGCCGCAGCGCTCAACATTCCGCTTCCGCTGCCGCTGCTGGGCGTCAACGATCCCAGCCCGCGCAACCGGCTCGTCGAGTGGACCCTGCTTCGCACGGGCATCGAGCCGGCCGGCGATCAGACCGATACCGCTTCCGCCGACGTCGAAGGCTGAAAGTGAAAGAACCGACATGACCCGCTTGCCACGAATCCAACAACGCGGCTTCACCCTGCTCGAAGTGATGCTCACCGCGATTCTGATGATGATTGCCGCAGCCATGGTCATACCCATGTTCGGCACGTCCGACTCCGCCTACGTCTCGGCCGGAGCGGCGCTCATGGTCAGCGACCTCGACTTCGCCCAGGCCACCGCCATCAACGAACCGACCGACGACGTGGCCGTTCACTTCGATACGGCCAACGCCCGCTGGTGGATCACGCCGGCGTCCGATCCGGCCACGCCGTTCACCATGACCAACGGCGACCCGTACGACACGACCATGGGCGTCGGTCGCGCCGATCTCGCGGTGGACGTCGCCATCGCCGTCTCGGGCATGGTGGCTGACGAGTTCGCCTACGACGCCTACGGCCGCCTGAGCCAGAGCACCGACGCGGTCATCACTCTCTCGCGCGGCACCTCGCAGACGGTCATCACCATCGACGCCGAACTCGGATTCCTCACCGCGCAGTAGGCGCTGAACTGAGCCTCGACCGTCAGGGAGGTTCTTCGCCTCACGGTGGCGCGGAAGATCCGCATCCACAAACGGGCAGCCACGCCCTGTTCGCGCGATGCAAGTGCGCCACTGCGCATCCGGCTCTGGGGTGCTGAGTGCGAACGTGCAGTGCCGTACGCCGCCTCCGCGCTCCCTTCAGGTCTCTAGGCCGCCTGCTTAGGCCCCTGCCGTGCCGCGCAGGCTATACCTCCTTTGCCGCAACATAGAACGACGTTTTCCGCCGTCGGCAGCGCGCTGCAGCGACGCGAACTGCTGCACGTCAGAGTGCCTCCGCGTCGGATGAAGTCAAAGGAGCGCCCGCCATGAATCCTTACGTTCGCTTTGCCCTGATGATCGCGACTTCGATTGTGTTCATGTACCTTCTGACGTACGTGAATTCGTATCAGATCATCGGGCACGCACACTTCAGCGAAACGCGGGTGTTCATGGCGCTCATCATGGGCGCCTGCATGGCGGTCATCATGCTGACGTTCATGCTCGGCATGCACAAGAACCGGGTTCTCAACGTCGCCATCTATGTCGCCAGCACAGCGATCTTCGCAGTCTCGCTCTGGCTGGTGCGCAGCCAGGTGACGGTCGATGATGTGGATTACATGGAGGCCATGATCCCGCACCATTCCATCGCCATCCTCACCAGCGAACGGGCTCAGATCGGCGATGCGCGTGTCCGCAAACTCGCGGATGAGATCATCGCCGCCCAGCGCCGCGAAATCGCCGAGATGGAGGTGCTCATTGACGACATCAGAAAAAACGGCACGCAGGAAGCGCCGCATCGCGAGACTGCAACGCAGATGCTCCTCGGCCCCGAAGTGCCGCCGCCCGACGCGTCCGAAGTCGAGGTGCCCGAGGGCTTCCGCGTCGAGGTCGTGGTCAGCGGCCTGACCTATCCCACGAGCGTCGAGTTCGGAGACAGCGGCGAGATGTACATCGCCGAGGCGGGCTATTCATACGGCGACGACCTGCCGGCTCCTCGCATCCTCCGCATCTCACCCGAAGGCGATCCCGCCGGGCCGCGCCGGCTGCTCGATGTGCGCTTCGCGCCCGACGGCAACGCGCTCTATGTTGCCGACTTCGGCTCCATGGCCGTGGGCGACAAGCCCAGACCGGTCCCCGGCACGGGCGTGATCTGGCGCATCGTACCCGAGAACAGCCCACCGGCAGTTCCGCCCGCAGGACTCTCCTCAGACGAGTAAGCACCGCCGGCCGCGAACATGCAATGTCGTCCCACTCGCGCCATAACCAAGGGCGCCACTCAGCATCCGGCTCCCTGGCCCGAGTCGCATCGAAGGCCGCTGCTGAGTGCGAACGTGCCGCAGCGCCCGAATCCGTCATTCCCCCGCAAGCGGGAATCTACAAGCGGGCAGGGACCTTCGATCCATCACGGCGCAACGAGCGCTCAGCCACGGGCGAGCTGCAACCACCGACGGCGGTCGCCTCTGTTACTCTGCAGTGCATACGATGCCACCGTTCCGGGATCGCGAGACGGGTCGGTGTTCTCCACGGAGGTGGCCGCGCCATGGACTTCAAGCCGCACGCTGGACTGACGCGCGCCCTGCGCATTCTTCTGACAATGACCGTCTTCGTGGCAGGCATCGCCGCGGCAGCCGGCGTCTATGACTACTACTCGTACGCCACTCTTCCAGCGGATGTGGACCCGAATGAAGTTCTGCTCGCGTCGGACGCCGCCGTCGCGCTTACCGGCCTGATTCAGTTCATCCTCTGGATCGTCACGGCCATCACGTTTCTTCGATGGATACATCGAAGCAACAAGAACCTCCGGGCCCTGTCCGATGAGCCCATGGAGTTCACCCCGGGCTGGTCGGTCGGATGGTACTTCGTCCCCATTGCAAACCTGTTCAAGCCGTACCAGTCGATGAAGGAAATCTGGATGGTGAGTCATAAGGACGAGGATGCGCCTCACTCGATCCTGGTCTGGTGGTGGAGTCTCTGGCTCATCTCAGCGTTCCTCGGACGCCTTGCATTCCGGCTCAGCATCCGCGCCGAAGACGCGAACGACTATGCCGTGTCCGCCCTCGCGTACGTGGTTTCCGACGTCTTCGATGTCTTCCTCGCGCTGGTCGCTCTGATGATGGTCAAGTCGATCGGCGAGGCCTATGCGAGAAACTACCTCGAGCCGCTGCCCGCCGGGTTCTCCGCGGAAAGCGAGGCTCCAACCGGACCGCCTTCGCGAATCTAGCGCGCCGGCATGACGACACGCCGCGACGGCCCGTTCCGGAGCCCGCCATTCCTGCGCGAAGCGCGGTGCCGTGGTCAAGCGCGGCTCTGCAAGCGCAGACCACGTGAGCACACCGGCGATCAGCGAATCAAACCGCAACTCCCCGGCGCTGATGCGTGGCCCGCCGGTCGCAGCCTTCGATCAGACTCAGGCACGACCATGTCTTTCTTGAGAACCCCTGTCACCTCATGGCGAGGATAACGCTGACGAGATGTAGCCGCGATCGCGACCAAGGTCGACAGAAGTGCGCCTTCGTGGCGCCCATAGCACCGTGCGATAAGAGCATCTTCTATCCGTGCACGAACGGACATACCACAGCCTTGCCTTCTACATCTTCTGCACCCACTCCTCATCCAGAATCTCCTGGACGACGAGGAGCTTGATGATTCTACCTGCTGGACTTCAGCCTCTCGTAAAGGTAATTGTGAAGCTCCTCGGTCGTTCGAACTCCCTTGATCGGCTTTCCGTCGCCTCGGTTCGCCCAGATGTGCCCATTCCAGTCGTTGTAGATGCGAACGATCTCTTCGTCCTTCATCTTGGCGTAGACCACGCGCGGCGACTTGTTGCCCTTCTTCCGCTGGTTCTTCGGGGCGGTCACTTCATAATCCAGGCCCAACAGTTCGAGGACTCGAACGGTCGAAGCAATCATTTCGGCAATGACGCGACGCTGACCCCTGTTCATCGAATCAACTCCTCACATCTTCTGCGCCTACTCCCGATTTAGATTGTTATAACTGGTGAGAGGGCCGAATCATCCTACCAAGTGAGTTGGCGAACGGCACGGCACGTGGTAGATGTGAACGCCACGAAGCCGCCGCGGTGGTAGCGGTGCCTGAGCGGCCCATTCGCTCCGATGCCCCGGCTCTCGAAGCCTTCTTCCGCGGAACCGACTTGCGGCTGACTCGCTTGGCCATCGAAGGCCAGTGTACGACTTCCCGATGTTCGGTCAAGGTCAGGGGGCGCGGCGAAGCGCCAGCGGCGAGGCGCCGAGAGAGGAGAGAGTGAAGAGTAGAGAGGAGAGAGAAGAGCCGATCCAGCGGCCTCGCTCCCTCATTCCCTCGATGCCTCGATGCCTTCTCCCTCACCTCAACCCGTACTCCTTGAGCAATCGATACAGCGTCCGCTCGCCGATGCCGAGCATCTTGGCGGTCTGTTCCCGGTTGCCGCCGGTGAGTTTGAGCGTCTCGCGGATGGCCCGCTTCTCGAGTTCGGCCAGATCGATGCCGGCCAGCGACGCCGACCCGCCGGCGCTGTTCTCCGCGGCGCCGGTGATCTCCGCGGGCAGGTGCGCTGCCTCGAGTTCGCCGCCATCTTCCGCGAACACGCACATGAGTTCGATGACGCGGTTGAGTTGGCGCACGTTGCCCGGCCAGTCGTAGGCCATCATCCGCTGCGCCGCCTGGTCCGACAGGCCGACCACGTTGCGGCCGTTGCGCTGGTTCAGCACATTGATCTGATGCTGCGCGAGAAGCGGAATGTCTTCACGCCGCTCGCGCAGCGGCGGCAGGCGGATCTCGGCCCCCTTGATTCGAAAGAACAGATCCTGTCGGAACGTCTCATCCTTGACCATCGACTCGAGGTCGCGGTGCGTGGCGGAGACGAAGCGGACATCGACGGTGCGCGGCTCGTTGGAGCCGACGCGCACCACCTCGCCGGATTCGAGCACGCGCAGCAGTTTGCTCTGCATGCCCAGCGGCATGTCGCCGATCTCATCGAGAAACAGCGTCCCGCCGTTGGCGTATTCGAACACGCCTTCGGTGTTCTTCTCAGCGCCGGTGAACGCGCCCTTGACGTGCCCGAACAGCTCGCTCTCGAGCAGTGACTCGGTGAATGCGGCACAATTCACCGGCTTGAAGCGCTGCTTTGCCCGGCGGGAATGCTGGTGAATGACGCGCGCGACCAGGTCCTTTCCGGTGCCCGTCTCGCCGATGAGCAGCACTGGAATGTCGGTGGGCGCGATCTGCCCAAGCGTGCGGACGACCTGGCGCATCGCCGGACTGGCGCCAACGATGCCCTGGAGGGAGTATTCCTGGCCGAGTTGTTCGCTCAGCGCATCGACTTGAGCCCGGAGCACCGCGGCCTCGGCGGCGCGGTTGACGAGGTTGCGGAACACCTCGAGATCAAGGGGTTTTTCAATGAAGTCGTACGCCCCGCCGCGGATCGCTTCCTTGGCGGTGGGAATGTCGCCGTGAGCCGTGACCATGATGGTCTTGGCACCGGGCTGGCGCGTGCGGGCCTCGGCGAGGATGGTCATGCCATCGGGCCGGCCGTGCATCATGAGATCGGTCACGATGACGTCGAAGTGCCCGCCTTCGAGTTCGACGCGGGCCTCATCGAGGCTGTGGCGGACGGTGCAGATGTGGCCGGGCTTGCGCAGCGCATCGGCCATGACGTCGGCGTGATCGGCCTCATCGTCGATGATGAGGACCTGAGCAGTGGGAGTGGCGGCGTCTCTGGGCATGCGGTGCATTGTATGGTGTCGCGGCGGATCGCGCCAAGACGCGCAAAGGATGGCGCATCGGCGCGGAGAAAAAGCACATGACCACGCCGACGGGCGGCGTGGTCATGGTGGGCTGACGAGTTGTCAATAGCCGGAGCGCTCGGGCTTAGTAGCCGCGATTGCCGCCGCGACCGCCGCCGCCGCCGCCGCCGCGGCCATAACCGCCGCCGCCGCCGCCGCCGCCGCCGCCATAACCGCCACCACCGCCGCCGCCGGAGCGCGGCTCGCGCGGGCGGGCCTCGTTGACGGTGAGGGTGCGACCGCCGTACTCCTTGCCGTTGAGCGCTTCGATGGCTGCCCGCGCTTCGTTGGCGTCGGGCATCTCAACGAAGCCGAAGCCGCGCGACCGGCCGGTCTCGCGGTCCATGACAGCGTTGGCGCGGTCCACTTTGCCGTGTTCGCTGAACAGGGCTTCGAGTTCCGCGTCGGTGGTCTTGAAGGAGATGTTGCCTACGTAGATGTTCGTCACGATGCAGATTTCCAGCCCGAGAAGATTGTCATACTGTTGCCGCTGCGGATACCCGGGCTCTCACCTGCTTTGGCGTTCGGCCTGTGGGGCGGGGCCCCCATGGCAGGCAGAACTGACGCCTACCAGTATAGCCGCCCTGCGGCCCACAGCAACAGGGGGGCGAGCGGCTACGGAATCCGCTCAGGCGTTGAAGTACTTGGCCCCGGGGTGGTGGACCACCATGGCGCTGACGGACTGTTCCGGGTCGATCTGGAAGTTCTCCGTCAGCTGGCAGCCGATCCGCTCGGGCTGGAGGAGGCGGAAGAGGATCGCCTGGTCCTCCATGTTCGGGCAGGCGGGATAGCCAAAGGAGTAGCGGCTGCCGCGGTACTTCTGGCTGAAGAGGCGGCGGATCTCGGTGGCGTCGTCGCCGTCGATGCCCAGTTCCTGGCGCATGCGCTTGTGCCAGAGTTCGGCCAGGGCCTCGGCGGTCTCGACGCCCATGCCGTGGGTGTAGAGGTACTCGGTGTACTCGTTTCCCTCGAAGAGGCGGCGGGCGACTTCGCTCACCTGCGGCCCCATCGTGCAGACGAACAGGCCGAGCACATCCGGCGCCTCGGACCCGACCGGGCGGAAGAAGTCGGCGATGCAGCGGTGCTTGCCGGCCTGCTGGCGGGGGAAGGAGAATCGCTCGATCTCTCGCTGCGGGTCGTTCGGATCGAAGACGATGACGTCGTTGCCCTCCGATGCGACGGGGTAATAGCCGTACACGACGCGCGGCGTGAGGATGCCTTTTTCGCGCATCTCCGTCTTGAGGCGGGCAAACAGCGGCTCGACCGTCTGCGTGAGCGTCTGCTGGTACTCGGGATCGGAAAGCGAGCCGCGCTTGAAGCCCCACTGGCCGCGGAAGAGCGCGGTCGTGTTGATGTAGGGATAGATCTGATCGAGGTCGATCGACTCGATGACTCGCGTGCCCAGGAAGGGCGCGGCGGGAACATCGGCCGGCTCGAGCGGAGCGGGCGCGGCGGGCGGAGCGCTGACGGCGGCGACGGTCGCGATGGCGCTGCCGCCGGCCCGGCCGCTGCGCGCTTCGGCCCCGGCTGCGGCGCAGGAGTGGGCTTCGAGATCGGCGCGCGCTTCGCCCCAGCCGCGTTCGACGACGCGCTGGTCGATTTCACCGTTGAGCCGGGCCGCCTGGCCCGAGGTGATGGCATCCATGATGCGGAGACCCTCGAATGCATCCTGGCCATAGAACAGCGGGCCGCGATAGAGGCCGCGCAGCCGGCCCTCGGCGTACTTGCGCGTCAGCGCCGCCCCGCCGAGCAGGACGGGGGCGTCGATGCCCATCTCGTTCATCTCGGCGAGATTCTGCTCCATGACCCCGACGGATTTGACGAGCAGGCCGCTCATGCCGATGGCCAGCGCGCCGGTTTCCCGCAGCGCATCGACGATGGAGCCGATGGGCTGCTTGATGCCGAGGTTGTGCACCTTGTAGCCGTTGTTGGTGAGGATGATGTCCACGAGGTTCTTGCCGATATCGTGAACATCGCCCTTGACCGTGGCCAGGACGATCGAGCCGCGCGATGTGCCGGCGACCTTGTCCATGTGCGGCTCGAGGTGAGCGACCGCCATCTTCATGACCTCGGCGCTCTGCAGGACGAAGGGCAGCTGCATCTGTCCGCTGCCGAAGAGTTCGCCGACGGTCTTCATCCCCGCGAGGAGATGGTCGTTGATGATCTCCAGGGGCGAATATTTCTGCAGCGCCTCGTCGAGGCGCTCGGTCATGCCCTGCTTTTCACCTTCGACGATGTGGGCCTGGAGCGCCTCTTCAAGCGAGTGCACGCGCTCTTCGACGCTGTGCGAGAGGGCATCTTCGTCCTTGAAGAGGCCGATGAAGTGCTGAAGGGGATCGAAGGACTCGTCGGTGACACCTTCGGGCAGGCCCGTGCCGCCCTTGGACTCGGCGCGACGATCGTAGATGAGATCGAGCGCTGCGCTCCACTGCTCATCGCTGATGCGATTGCGCGGCAGGATCTTCGACGCGTGGACGATGGCGCTGGTCATGCCCGCTTCGAGCAGTTCGTGCAGCAGGCAGGAGTTGAGCACGACGCGGGCGGCGGGCTTGAGGCCGAAACTCGCGTTGCTCAGGCCGCAGGTGATCTGGCACTGCGGGAAGGCTTTGCTGATGCGCTTCGTGCCCTCGATGAGTTCGAGGCTCGAGCGGCGGTCGGCGTCCATCCCCGTCGAGATGGGCAGCACGAGCGGATCGAAGAAGACGTCGGCCGGGTCGAAACCGTGCACCTGCGTGGCCCGCTGCAGGGCGCGCTGCGCGATCGAGAACTTTCGATCGGCGGTGCGGGCCATTGCCGCTTCCTTGTCCTCGTCAATCGTGCCGATGACCAGCGCTGCGCCGTAGCGCCGGGCGAGCGTGCAGATTTCGTCGAACTTCTCCGGCCCTTCTTCAAAGTTGGCGGAGTTGATGATGCACTTGCCCGCGGCGTGCATGAGGCCGGCTTCGAGCGTGGCGATCTGCGTCGAATCGATCATGAGCGGGCAGTCAACCTGGCGCACCACGCGGGTGACGATCTCGGCCATGTCGCGCGCGTTGTCGCGGCCGGCGTAGTCCACGTTGAGATCGAGCACGTTGGCGCCCTCTCGCTTCTGCTCGCGGGCGAGCGAGATGATCTCATCCCAGTTCTCTTCTTCGAGCAGACGCTTGAACTTGCGCGAGCCCGAGGCGTTGAGGCGCTCGCCGACGATGAGGAATGAATTCTCCTGCCGGCACTCGACGGGGCTGTAGAGCGAGGTGACGCAGGCGGGAGGCTGGACGTAGAGGCCGCTCTCGACGGGAGCGAGGCGCGTGAGGCCGGAGGGGCCGGTCGATTCGCAGCCGCGCGGCACAGGTTTGTGCACGCCGATGGCCTCAACCACCTGCCTGATGTGTTCCGGCCCGGTGCCGCAGCAGCCGCCGACGAAGTTGACGCCGAAGTCATCGACGAACTTGCGCAGCGCATCGCGCAGCCCGGCGGGCTGAAGCGGGAAAGTCGTCTTGCCCTCGACCATCACCGGCAGGCCGGCATTGGGCATGACGGAGATGAGCCGATCCCAGTGCCGACTGAGCACTTTGAGATGCTCGGCCATTTCCACTGGGCCGGTGGCGCAGTTCAGGCCGAGGCTGGCGATGGGATAGGGCTTGAGCGCGTGCACGGCCGCGGCGATTTCGGAGCCCAGCAGCATCGTGCCGGTCGTCTCGATGGTCACGCTGACCATGATGGGAATATCAGTGGGGCCCTTGCCGCGCTCGTCGAGCGCTTTGAGGCAGGAGTTGATGGCGCACTTGACCTGGAGGAGGTCCTGGCATGTTTCGATGAGCAGCGCATCGGCGCCGCCGTCGAGCAGGCCGCGCACCTGCTCGCAGTAACTGTCGAGCATGCGCTGCCAGGTGATCTGGCCGAGGGAGATGAGCTTGGTGCCCGGGCCGATGGAGCCGACGACGAAACGCGGCTTGTCGGACGTCGAATGCCGATCGCAGGCGGCGCGAGCGATCTCGGCCGCTTCCTTATTGAGAGCGCGGGTCCAACTTACAAGTTCTTCGTCGAACTCGGCGAAGACGTGGCGGCTGGCGCCGAAGGTATCGGTCTCGACGGCGTCGGCGCCGACGGCGAGAAAGGACTCGTGGATCTGCTGCACCAGTTCGGGTCGGCTGCGCACGAGGACATCGACGCAGTTCTCGCGGCCGAGGTAGTCGCGATCGATCTCCAGCGGCAGGCTCTGGATGGTGGCGCCCATCGATCCGTCGAAGAACAGCACGCGCTGGGCGGCGTGGCGCAGGAAGAGACTCATGGAGGTGCTCCGATCCGATCAGGCAGAGGACGGCCGGCGCAGCGCCCGGGGCGGAGGCCGGCCGAAGGAGGATAGAGGGGCGGAGAAGTGCTTTCAACCGTTCATCCGGATAGAGCGATAAAGAAGAGCTCTGGGGCGGGCCGGCGGCGGTGGGCAAGGATTCGCGTCCCTGTCCGCCTGAGCCTTGCAGCCCTAGACTTGCGGATTCACCTTGAAAGGAAATCACTCAATGAAATCGTTGTCTTCGAGTCGTTTTGGCATCACTTCCGGCATGGCTGCCGCGTGCTTTGCCATGGCGATGGCCGGATCGCCGCTGTTTGCCCAGGACCATCCCACCGAGCATCCCACCGGCGAGCATCCGAAGGCGGAGGCGGCTTCGGTCCCTGAGGCCAAGGAGGTCATCGCCCGCTACGTCAAGGCCATCGGCGGCGAGGCCGCCATTCGCAGCCACAGCTCGCGCATGATGAAGGGCCAGATGACCTTCCCGGACGGCATGGGCGGAGAGATGTCGGCCGATCTCGCCATCTATTCGGCCGCGCCAAACAAGATGCTCTTCGAGTTCTCGATGGAGGGCTACGGCGAGATGAAGCAGGGCTATGACGGCGAGGTCGCATGGGTTATCGATCCCATGATGGGGACCAACATCCTCGACGGCGCCGAACTCGAGCAGATGCGCGAGCAGGCAGACTTCTACAGCGAACTCAACTTCGACAAGCGCTACAAGTCGATGGAGACCATCGACGAGCGCGAGTTCGACGGCGTCAAGTGCTACGCCCTGAAGATGGTTGACAACTCCGACAACGAATCGACCCATTACTTTGAAACCGAATCGGGCCTGCTGCGCGGCATGTCGCAGACGCAGGAAGGGCCGATGGGGCCGATGGACATGACGAACATCAATAAGGAGTTCAAGGAGTTCGGCGGCGTGAAGATGCCGGTGCGAACCGAGATCGAGATGATGGGCGCCACCCGCGTGCTCACGTTTACGACCGTCGAACTCGACAGCGTGCCGGCCGAGAAGTTCGAACTTCCCGCCGACATCAAGGCGCTCGTCGAGAAGCGGAACGCCGGCGGCGATGAGAAACCCGAAGGCGAAGAAGAGGAGAAGCCCGAGCCGGCCAGGGACGGCGGCTGATCGGTCGCTGACGTCGCTCGACCAGAGCAGGAAAATCCAGGGGCCAGGTACCCGACGGAAAAGGTACCTGGCACCTTTTTTTAACGGGGGGTGATGGGCGGGCGCGAGCCGAAGCGGTAGGCCGTGGCGGCGCCCATGAAGATGAGAAACAGGCTCATGCCCGTGAGAAGTTCCTGGCGCGTCGAGACGAGCAGGTCGCGCGCGCTGACGTGCTGCCGCGTCGGGTCGTAGCGCTTGTAATACGCCCAGCGCGTGTTGGGCACGGCCACGCTCAGCGCGACGATGACGGTCAGCACCGCGCAGAACCAGCCCAGCCGCGCCGAGCCGGCCCGGGCCAGGCGCAGCGCCACAGCGCCGATGATGATGCCCACCGGCCACGCGAACGCGTCGTAGCGGTTGAGCGTCTGCCGCACCGTCCAGTGCCAGAGCAGGCCCAGCAGCACGGCGGCGAGGATCGCGCCCGCCCACGCCGGCCACATCCGGTCGCGCGGCGGCGGCGCATCAGGCTCAGGCTCAGGCGCGGGGCCCGGCGCCGCGGCGGGCTGGTCGTGCCCAAATGCCCGCACGATGAACTCAAGGCGCTCATGCATGACCGCCAGGGCGCGCTGCCGGGCGCTCGAATCCGATGCCGGCCGGTAGTCGCGCACCGAGTGCAGGTAGCGCGCGGCGCTGCGCTCCACATCGCGCGTCCACGCGAGATCGAGCGCGCGGTACGCCGCCTGCATCTCGCCGATCGGATCAGCCCGAAGGTCTTCGTAGCGCATCTCGTGCAACTGGCCCGGCGGAATCAGGCGGCGCGACTCGAGATACGCCTGTTCGGTCTGGGCATACTCGGCAATCACGCGCTGCCGCAGCGTTTCATCCTCCGGCGGATCCTCCAGATGAAAGATCGACAGCCGCTTGAGCATCGCCACGTTGGAGTTGACGACGTCGATCGGATCGCGGCTGATGTGAATGAACCGCACGCGCTCGCGGCCGAGCAGGCGCTGAAGCTCAGGGACGCGCGCGGTGTGGCTGGGCGACTTGAGCAGCAGGGGGCGGCGCGGCGCGAACACAATGAGTTTGCGCAGGAACGCCCACTGCACATAGCGCCAGCGCTCGATCTCGCGCGCGGTCAGGCCGTCGAGGAAATGAAAGCGCCGGTCAGAGTCGTAGCGCGACGGCGCGATGAGCCGGCCGCGCAGGCTCGAAGCGCACGCCCAGTTGTGGCAGGCGAAGTCATCTTCGGCGGGCCAGTCGGGCCCGAAGGCGACGTCATCCTGCGGCCGGCGGCTGGCCAGAAACGGCACGAGAAACAGCCGCAGAAACATCCAGCTCGCCACAAAACCCTGCGGCGCGGTCACGTGCGCCCAGCGCGGCGTGATAAAGCGCTGATCGCAGTTGAGCAGGTAGTGCAGGTGCGTCGTGCCCGTGCGGAAGTAGCCAAGCACGACCAGCGCGCCCGGGGCGTGATCGAGCGAGCCGCCGCCTGACTGAAACGACATGCTCAGCCACGGCGAGAGGAGCAGACGCTCGGGCAAGGTGATGGCCGTGCCGAGGAGCGACGTCCCCAGGCCGGCGGCGAGGCGCAGCCAGTAGCGCGGCGGCACCGCCAGCGGCGGTGACAGGAGCAGCCGCGCCCACGCATCGAGCGGCGCCAGCGCCATGAAGTGCGGGTAGGGAAAGGCGATGGGAGAGGTTCGTGAATCGCGCGTGTCACTCATCCGGCAGGAAAGATTAGCCGCGGCGGAAGGTGAGGCGCGGCGGCTCTGGGCGTGCGGCCTGGCGGCGCGTGCCTTCAGGCGTGCTTTGGCGAGGTGGGCGAACGATCTACACTGCCATCCCATGCCTGCCGCTGCGAGATCTGCTGCACCTGTCCGACTCTGGCCCACGGCGCTGCTGCTGGCGTTGTGCGCGCTGCTTTACCTGCCCGGACTGTGGTCGCTGCCGGTGGTGGACCGCGATGAAGCGCGCTTCGCGCAGGCGACGCGGCAGATGATCGAGTCGGGCGATTTCATCAACATCCGGTTCCAGGATGAGCCGCGCCACAAGAAGCCCATCGGCGTTCACTGGGCGCAGGCGGCCGCCGCCAGGTTATCCGCGCCGCTTGCCGACGAGAATGCGATCTGGCCGTATCGGCTGCCGTCGGTGCTGGGCGCGGCGCTGGCGGTGTGGCTGCTGTATTTCTTCCTGCGATCGATCGCGGGCGAGGGCGCTGCGCTGCTGGCTGCGGCGCTGCTCGCATCGAGCGTGCTGATGAGCGTGGAAGCGCGCCTGGCGACGACTGATGCGCTGCTGCTGGCTTGCGTCGTCGCATCGCAAGGAGCGCTCATGCGCCGGCTGATGGAGCCTGATGCGCGCCCGCTCGCGTGGTCGCTGGTATTCTGGATCTCGCAGGCGCTGGCGGTGCTCATCAAGGGGCCGATCGCGCCGCTGGTTTCCATTTTCACGCTGCTGGGCATGCGCTTGGGCGGGGCGCGCGTGCGGCCGCTGCGCCTGCTGCACGCGTGGATCGGCCTGCCGCTGGCGCTGCTCATCATTCTGCCGTGGGTGCTCGCCGTGTCGCGCGCGACGGGCGGATCGTTCTTTGTCGATGCATTCGCGGGCGATCTGTTTCCCAAACTCGTTTCGGGGCAGGAGTCGCACGGTTTTCCGCCGGGTTATTACCTGCTGCTGGTGACGCTCACGTTCTGGCCGGGTTCGCTGCTGGCGGGCTTTGCGCTGCGCAGCGCATGGCGCGAAAAGACTGAGCCGCTCATGCGCTTCATGCTCGCGTGGCTCGTGCCGGCGTGGATCGTGTTTGAACTCGTGCCGACGAAGTTGCCGCATTACGTGCTGCCGCTCTATCCCGCCCTGGCGACGATCACCGCCGCGCAGGTGGTGCGCTGGGCGGCGGGTCCGGTGGAGCCGCAGCGGCCGAGCCGGCGCGCGCTGCTCATCGGCTGGATCGTCTGGTCGCTCGTCACGCTCGCGCTCGCCGCCGTCATCATCGCATTGCCGATCGCGCTTGATGGCGCGCTGGAGCCCTGGTCGCTGCTCCCGGCGGGGGCCGCGCTGCTCTGTGTCGCGATCGGCTTTGCCGCGGTGCGGCGGCTCGATGCAGCGCCGGCGGCGCTGGGTGTGCTGGCCCTGTGTTCGGCGCTGCTGCTTGGGCCGACGATGATGGTTGTGCTGCCGCGCATCGAGGCCCTCTGGCCGACGCGCTCCGTCGCGAGGCTGATCGAAGCGCGCGGCCTTTCCGGCGCTCAACCCTGGGCCGCCGTGGGCGACCACGAGCCGAGCCTGGTGTTCGAACTCGGCACGCTCACGCGACTGCTCGGCCCGGCGCGCGCTGCCGAGGCGCTGAACAGCGGGCAAGTGCGCGGCGTGATCATCGACCGCGACCGGCGCGACTTGTTTGACGCTGCCGCGCGCGAAATGGGCCTGGAAACTGAACTGATCGGCACGGTGCGCGGCACGCTCATCTCCAAGGGACGCGGGGTCGAACTCGATCTGCTCATCCGCGCCGGCGATCAGTAAGCAGGCCGGGCGGGGCGCGTCGGCGCCGATCGCCCGCGCCGCGGCGGCGTCTTCACCGGCCAGAGCATCAGGCCGAGCCACACGAGCAGCGCCGCAGCCGCGACGATCGCCGTGCGCTGCCACGCCTGCGGCTCGATCTGCACCGTGGTGCGGCTGATGTGCAGCCACAGCGACGTGATCGGCGACCAGTGCAGCCAGTCGCTCTGGGCGATCGTGTCAAACGTGCTTGAGGTGGCGGCGGCAAGTGGCGCGGCTGCGGCGATGGCAATGCACACGAGCATCATGAGCGCCCGGTGCCGCCGGCCGGCGCCCGCGGTGCCGATGGCGATGAGCGCCGCGTAGAGCAGGCCCCACGCGAAGATCGTCAGGTCGATGAGCAGCACATCCAGGGCCGACCACTGCGTCGGCACGCGCATCGGCCAGAGCAGCACCTGCAGCGTCGCGAAGATCGCCGCCCAGTCCAGCAGCGGCAGCAGGCGCGGCGTGTGCGCCGGCCGCAGCACGAGGCGATAGAGCGGCCAGATGATCGTGACGCCCAGCATCACGCTGAGCATCATCCGCTTGGACGCGGTCATGTACATTGCGATGGACGGCTGCATGCCCCAGCGCCAGCCGAAGGCCGTGATCCACGACGCCAGCAGCCACAGCGACCACCACAACAGCAGGGCCCGGGGCAGACGAAGATGCCGAGGCAGTATCACGGGGGAGTTTAGGGGGCGAGGCGGGCCGTGAAGTTGATCACCCGCCTCCGGGGAGCCTGCCCTGCTTGCGCCCAATTCCAACTACTTTTCCTCATTCGCCCTTGCACAAGTCCGCAGGATCGGGTAGGTTGTATTGCGGCTTTCCCGCCGCCCCAGGATCGTTGCTCGTCGGGTGGGATGGGTTCTGTGACCGAAGGACGCGAAGACTCAGCGACGGATCGTCGGCGCCTGCCGGGAGATTACGATGATTCATTCCACGCTGACTCTCGCTTGCGCAGCAGCGCTTCTGGCGTCAGGGCCGGAGTCAAACCCCCCGCGGTTCGCGATTGTCACGATTCCAGGGCTTGGCGGAGAATTCACGAGCGCGCGCGGTGTCAATTCTTTCGGTCACGTCACCGGCGGTGCTTATCTCGTAAGCGATACTACCTACCGCGCGTACATCTATCGTGACGGTGCAATGACGGAGTTGCCGCTGCTGGCGGACGGCCGCGACGCTCTCGGCCGCGCGATCAATGACCTCGACGAAGTTGTCGGCGAGACGTACCTTACCAACGGACGCTTGGTGACCGCGACGCTCTGGGATGCTCAGGGCCGGGTAAGCGATCTCGACACGTGGCAAACCCATTATTCAAAGGCGTGGGCGATCAACAATGCCCGAGAAGTGGCTGGCGAGGCCAATGATCCATCGGTTAACGAACTCCGGCGAGCCATCTTATGGAAAGACGGGCAAATGACCAGTCTCGGCGTGCTGCCGCTGCCGGGGCATGATCGCTCGACTGCGCACGACATCAACGAAGTCGGCGAGATTGTCGGTCTATCAAGCGGCGACGTGAGCAGAGCATTCCTGTGGCGGAATGGTGACATGACAGAACTGGAATGGGCCGAAGGCGAGACCACGAATGCGAGGGGGATGAATGACTCCGCTGAAATAGTTGGCGCCCGCTCTGGTACTCTTGCGCTCCTCTGGGACCACGGCGTCCCGCAGGCTCTCCGCCTCCGGCCGAATGATTTCAGCGGTGTAACTGCACTGCACATCAACAACTCCGGCCACATCGTCGGCCGCGTGCAGCGAAATAGTAGTGGAAATGATGTTTACGTGATCTGGCCCAACGCGGATGCTCCCTACACCGAGGTGCAGGATCTTCTTCCGCCGCAGTCGCTCTGGCGAAATATCGAAACGGTCGATGACCTGAACGACTCAGCCCAGATGGTCGGGCATGGCAAGCGCGGCGCCGACAGCGGCTTTGGCATTGGCCACGCCTTCCTCCTCACCCCCGTCAACTGGACTTTCACGCTCGAAGCGCCCTCGCCCGGCATCGCCGGCGTGAGCAACACTCTGCGCATCATGGGCGCCACGCCCGGCGCGACCATCGGCTTCTACTACTCCATTCACGGCGGCGGCGCCGTCATCCCGGGCTGCACCATTCAGCAGAACGCCCTCCAACTTGAGAATCCAACACTCATCGGCACCGCCATCGCCGACGCCAACGGCACCGCCACCATCACCCGCACCGTCCCATTGATCGCGCAGAACAAGTCGATCCTCTTCCAGGCCGTCGTCCAGAACGAGTGCGCCATCAGCCAACTCGTCGTGCATGAGTTTGAGTGACCCTTCGACTCGCAAAGCCTCGCTCCCTTCGACTGGGCTCAGGATCGTCGACAGGGCGGCGAAGCGCCGGGCACTAGGCACTAGGGACCAGGCATGAGGGGAGGCGCCAAGGCGCCAAGGCAGCAAGGCACCGAGGCATCAAGGCAGCAAGGCAGCAAGGCAGCAAGGCAGCAAGGCAGCAAGGCATCGAGGCCGCATGGCCAACTCTGGACTTTCTACTCTCCACTCTTTCGGCAGTTTGCCGCCAACGCTCTCGGCGCTTCGCCGTCTCTATCATGCGCTGTGAGTGAGTTTGTCTATTCGCATCCTGCGGCGCTCGATGAGGAAGTGTTTCTCAAGCAGTGCCGCATGACGCGCGGCCGGACGTCGGGGCCGGGCGGGCAGCATCGCAACAAGGTCGCCACGGCGGTCTTTCTCACGCACGAGCCCACGGGCGTGCAGGCCCAGGCGAGCGAATCGCGCCAGCCCGAACGCAACCGCCAGGTGGCGATTCAGCGGCTGCGGGTCAGACTCGCGCTCGAGCAGCGCATGGGCGTGCCGCGCCCCGGCTACGAGCCGAGCGCGCGGCTGCGGGCCCGCGTGCGCAGCGGGAAACTCGCGCTCAATCCATCGCATCGCGACGCTCCGGCGATCCTCGCCGAAGTGCTCGACGTCATGCACGCGGTGCACGATGACGTGGGCAAGGCGGCGCTCCTGACGGACCTGACGCGAACGCAGATCATCAAGTTGCTCAAGGAGTTCCCGCCGGCGCTGGCGGATCTCAACGCGCGGCGGGCGCAGCAGGGACTCAAGCCGTACCGCTGAGCGCAGCGCAAGCGACAGCCCCCGATCCGAAGACCGGGGGCTGAGCAGATGCACAAGAAGGAAAGAGAAGCAGGGCGATCAGTCGCGGCGGCGACGGCCGACGGCGAGGAAGCCGCCGATGCCCATGAGGGCAAGCGTGCCGGGCGCCGGGATAACTTCGTAGGTAAGCGAGCCGACGAGGCCGCGCGACGAGAAGAACGAGCCGCCGCTGGTGAACGGAGCCGAGCGTGCGTCGCCGGTGGTCAGTTTGAGGTTGGCGTCTTCGAAGATCTGGTGCGGCGGGCTGCCGGTGCCGAAGTAGCGAGGCCCGGACACCGTGAAGACGATGCCCACGCCGACCGTCTGGCCGGCGCCGACGGCGATGTCGGGAATGTCGATGAGTTGGGAGATGCCGCTGCCAGTGCTGCCCTGAGTCGCCTGCGTGACGCCCAGCGACGTCCAGCCCGTGGGCGACTGACCGGGGCCGGGGTTGCCCAGGCCGCTGCCATCGCGGACGTAGATTTCGATATTGAAGTTGGCGAATGCCGGGGCGCTGCTGGCGGTGGTCATGTGAGTGACGTCGAGGGCCGAGCCATTGGAGGTCAGGTCAAAGAAAATGCCCCACCCGGCCGAGCCGCCGTTGTTCGCCGATGGATTCGCGTTCAGCACGTCGCCCATCGCGACGGGCGCCAGCGCGAGGCTGGCCATGCATGCAAAGGCAGTCAATACAGGTTTCACGGAAGTCTCCCCTTCTGAGTTGGATCAAACGACACAAGAAGCCACGAAGCCCGGGACAGCCACGCCCGCGGCGGCAAATCAGACGGATCAAGCGACGTTGGGCGACTGCCCGCGATCGGCCCTCCTCCGAAGTGCTGGTAAGGTAATACCTCAAAAGCGAGTGGTCGTCAACCCCAAAAGCATCCCAGTCGCTGAAAAAAGTTGGAAATCCGGTTTGACGTCTGGTTATCGGGCCCTTGTCCCAAGGACGCCGAGTTCCCTTCCTGAAATGGCGTGAGCCGGTGTCCGGGACGCGCGGCTGCCGACGCCCGAAAACAGCGGTCCGCTTCAAGGCGTCGGGGGCAGCGTCCGATGATTTCGCCTGAGGGGGCAGATGATCTAAACGACTGCTCCGCCGGGATCGATAGAATGGCGCTCAAACTCAGCCACCATGCGAATCTTCTAATCCCCAAGCCGCAGCGGGCCGACGCGCTCCGCGGCGCGGATCTGGATCGCCCGTTGCCCTTTGACCGGCGCCGCGAGAGTCGGGCGAGCACGGCCGGCTGGGCGCGCGTGATTTGTCTCGATCCTTTCAAGTCATTTCTCGGCGGCACGGCGGAGCTGGCGGATGTCAGCCCATCGGGCCTCGGCCTGCGCTGCGAGCGGGCCATCCCGGTCGGTGAATACATCGAAGTGCGCCTGGCGCCGTTTCGCGTGCGCGGCCGCATCGCGCAGGTGGTGCGCTGCGAAGAGATCCCCGCTCAGATCGACTGCGCGACGGGCGCAGTGATCCGGCCGCGGCACTTCCACATCGGTCTGCGGCACGCGGCTGCCGTTCGCGCGGCGTAGACACGCCGAGGGGCTGCAAATCACTCATCCCGGAGCAGGCGGAGTTCATCGCGGAGGATCGCGGCGAGTTCGTAGTTTTCCGCCGCCAAAGCCGCTTTCAGGCGATCGTGCAATTCGCTGCGCTGGCTGACGGGCAGTTTGGGCACGAGGGCCTCGCGCATGGATCGAAGCAACTGCACCTCAGCCGAAGAGTCGAACGCCTCCTCTTCTTCAACGTCCTGCGTTTCAAGGGCTTCGCGGATGGCTTCCAGGCCGCGGTCGATGGCGGCCAGGGCGGCGCGGGTGTCTTTGGCGGCGACAGCCTGGCTGGCCTCGGCGCGGGCGTGCATCATGAGGGTGTTGCAGCGCAACTGCTCCATGACGGTCTGATCGAATTCGGTTTCGCCGAATTCGCGGCAGAACTCGATGATGTGCATGTTGTGCTCGGTGTCGCGCATGACGCCGTCGTACTCTTCGAGGGCGAGGAGGCTCACATAGCGGTGGTAATACTGGATGGCTTCCTCCCGAAGCCGGCGGCAGTGGTCGGAGGTGAGCATGAACCCCTCGGCGTCGTCGTGCTCATCGACGTGCTTCTGCAGGGCGGCGGCGCAGGCCTCGAGGAGCGATTCGAATCCGTCCGGCCGGGTTCCGTCAGGGCGGCCGGAGGTTTCCATCTGGAGAATGCCCAGATCGACGCGCATCTGGATGATCATCCGGCCGTCGCCGGCCTGGATGAGGCGGACGTTGACCTCACCGCTGACGTAGGGCCAGTTTCGCAAGATGGGCGTGAGATCATCGTCGGTCATGCTGGAAATCCTTATCGGCCCGACATCCATTGCGCAGAGGCCTTCTTGCGGCGAGTCGGCCTCAAGTGTTTCTCGTCAATAGTCGAACCAAAATGGAGTACGGACGAATAGTACGGTGGCCTCAGGCCCTCCGCCCCGGCGCGAGCCGCACCGTCGCTGCGGTCGATTCGCTTCTCGTGGTGGCTGATCTTGGGGGTGAATACCATCGGGCAGCGCCAGCACAGCCGGCCCGGTGGATCAAGCCACGACAACGGCACTGGCGCCAGGCAGGGGAAGGTCTCGTTTGAGCACGCGAAGCGTCAAGGGGACAGCCGAGGATGCAGGGCTGCAGACTGAGCTGCAGTTGTACCTCCGGCACATCAACGAAACACCGTTGCTCGAAGCGCTCGAGGAGAAGTACCTCGGCTGGCGCGTCGTCAACGACTCCGATCCCGAAGCGCGCGATCTGCTCGTGCGTGCGAATCTGCGCCTGGTCGTCTCCATCGCCAAGAAGTACCTCAACCGAGGGATGCACCTGGCGGACCTTATTGAAGAGGGCAACGTCGGGCTGATTCGGGCCGTAGAAGGTTTCGACCCCGCCCAAGGCGCGCGGTTCTCCACCTACGCCTCATGGTGGATCAAGCAGGCGATCAAGCGGGCTCTGATTAACGCCGGCCAGCCGATCAACATCCCGGCGTACATGGTCGAGCACATCGCCAAGTGGAAGCAGGCGACGCACGATCTCGAGCGGACGCTGGGCCGCTCGCCGTCGCTGCACGAACTGGCTGAAGTGCTCGAACTGCCGGTGAAGAAAGTGCTCGTCATCCGGCGCGCCGTGCGGGCTCTGCAGTGTTCGACGCAGGCCCCGGCGGGCAAGGACGGCGAGGTGATCAACTTCTCGGAGATCTTCGCGGACAACCGCAGCGATCAACCCGAGGAGTCGATCATCTACGACGATGAGATCCGCACCATTCGAAAGCTGCTCGAAGCGATCGACGACCGCGAGGCGACGGTGCTGCGACTGCGCTTCGGCCTGGACGGGCGCGAGCCGCGCACGCTCAAAGAAGTCGGCCGGGAGATCGGGCTGACGCGCGAGCGGGTGCGTCAGATCGAGTGCGAGGCGCTGAGCAAACTTAACGACCAGATCAATGGCGACAAGCCGAGCCGTTTCTTCATCGAAGCGCGCGGCCGATTCGGCTGCCACCTGCTCAATGGCAAGGGCAATGGCAAGCACGGCAAGCCAGGCGGCACCGCAGGAGCCTCGTCGAGCAAGCGCCAGGCGCGCGGCGGGCGGCCAAGCGCCACGCGCGCTGCGGGCTGACGTTCGCAGCAGCGGGCCCGGCGTGATTCCCTCAGCGCGGGAACTCCACCGTCTGCGCGGGCGAGGACGTATCATCGCCCATGTTCGATCCATTTGCCGTGCTGGGACTCGAGCGCACTTACGACGTCGATCGCGCGCGCGTGCAGCGCGCGTATCTGACCGAGGCGGCGAAGTGGCACCCTGATCGCTTCGCCGACCCGGTCGAGCGGCGGCAAGCCGAGCAGCGCTCCGCCGAGGTCAATGGCGCGCGAGACATCCTCGAAGATGACGAGCAGCGCGCCGAGGCGCTGCTGGCGCTGCTGGGCGGGCCGGGCAAGGGCGATGACAAGAGCCTGCCCGACGGATTTCTCATGGACATCCTCGACGTGCGCCAGCAACTTGAGCAGGCGATGGAAGCCGGCGATGCGCAAGCCCGACGCGAGGTTGAGCAGTGGGCTGATGCGCAGCGGGCGGAGCATCACCGGCGCGTGGGCGAACTGTTTGGCCAGGCCGAACAGGCGGACGGCGACAGCCCGCTGCGCGCGATCCGCCACGAACTCAACGCATGGCGCTACATCGAGCGGTTGATCGAGCAGATCGATCCGGCTCACGGCGCGTAGTTCCGCCGGCGCGCAGGGGCGCACCGCCCGCCGCGCACGTTGTGCTTTTCTGAAAATGGCGGCAAAGGGCTTTCGCAAGGCGCGTCCCGCATGGCGCGGGCGCCGATTCGATCTCCGGCGCGCCCGCCGCCGCGCGCCGCTGCGCGCTCGCAGCGTGGTGCAGAGGCTCGGCGATGCGCCGGCCACATGCATCACGAGGAGCGCGGCGTGCCCTACCAACTCGCACCCTTTGCCGACATCCAACTCACCGAATCGCTGCTGCGGCTGCTCATCGAAGAGCACGAGGAGGCGACGCTGCCCGCGTGCGATCGACTTCTGTCGTATTTTCGCAACGACGAGGAGCCGGCGCCGGGCCGCGACGGGGCCGTCAACTGGCGGCCGGCACAGATCGCCGGCCTGCCCGAGCGGCTGACGCGGCCGATCGACGGCGCGCCGCCCAAGGAGATCGTGATCGAGAACGACATCGGCTGGCGCGTGCAGACGGTGGTGGACTACGTCGCGGGGCGCGAGGTGTCCTTCGTGCCGCGGGCCCGCGATGGCGAGGTGGCGCAGATCGTCGGCGAAGTCGTCGAGGCGCTGCTCGAAGCAAACGGCGGCACGGGACTGATCCAGGAGGCGGTTCTGCTGGGCGCCATCTACGGGCACGTGGACCTGGTGTTGCGCGTCGGCGAACTGCCGCGGCGAGAAGCGAAGGCGCAAGCGGGCCTCGAGGCGCTCCTCGACGTCGCGCGCTCCATGAGAATCGAAGTGATCGAGCGCCCCCGCGCCTTGGCGCTGCTCAACGCGAGCGACTATCGCCGCATCGATGCGTTCATCATTCATCACGAGCGATGGCTTAACGACGTGGAAGACGGCGGGTTCCTGTCGAGGCTCGGGCTGTGGATGAAGCGCAGCCGGGTCGATGCGCCGCCCCGGCGCGCGACGACGACGGTGACGGAGATCATCTCGGCGACCCACCGGCAGGTGTACGAGGATGAGCAGCTCGTGCTCAGCGAGCCCAATGCGCTGGGCTTCGTGCCGGCGATTCACATCCAGCACCAGCGTCGGCCGTTCGAGTACGCTGGACTGGGCGAGGTCGAGCCGCTCATCGCGCTGCAGAACGAACTCAACACCCGCCTGAGCGACCGGGCCAACCGCGTGACGCTGCAGAGTTTCAAGATGTATCTCGGCCGCGGCATCGACGGCTTCGGCGACCGGCCCGTCTCGCCGGGGCAGATGTGGATCACGGAGAATCCCGAGGCGTCGATCCAGGCGTTCGGCGGCGACGCCGAGAGCCCCAGCGAAGACAACCACATCCGCGAAGTGCGCGAAGCGCTCGACAAGATCTCGGCGGTGACGCCTCTTGCGGCGGGGCTGATCCGCGCCAAGGTGGGCACGCTCTCGAGCGAGAACGCGATGCGCATCTCGCTGCTGGGCATTCTGAGCAAGACGCTGCGCCTTCGGCAGCTCTACGGCCGCGGCCTGAGCGATCTGATCACCATGGCTTTGACGGCGCTCGACCGGGCGGGCTGGCTGCGCACCGAGCAGTGCGACCGCTGCGTCGAGCCGCTGTGGGCGCCGCCGATCCCGCAGGATGAGTCGCGCGTGCTGGCGGATGCGCTGGTCAAGCGCGACCTCGGCGTGCCGAGTGAAGTGATTCTCTCTGAACTGGGCTACGGCGACCGGCCCGGTGCTTCGCCGCGCCGAGGCGGCAGTTGACGGCCTGACACATTCGAAACAACGGAGTTGAACCCATGAATGACGTGCGGCAGCAGTTGGATCCGGTGGAAATCGAGGCGAGCGAGGCTCATCCGGCAGGCGAGGCGGAGGCGAACGATGCGGAGACGCCATCGCCGCGCCTGGTGAACGTGGCCGAAGCCATCCGCTATCGCAAGCGAGCCCAGGCGGCGGAGAAGGAACTGGAGCAGTTGCGCACGCAACTGAACGAGTCGCAGCAGGAGGCGCAGGCCGTGCAGGATCGCCTGGCGGAGGTCGAGCGGCGCGCGGCGATTGATGCGCAACTTGCCGAGGCGGGCGCGGCGGACCTGCAGGCGGCGCACCTGCTCGTGGAGGCGGCGCTGAGCGAAGATGCCGGCCTGGAAGTCGCCGCGGCGGTGCAGGCTGTGCGGCGGCAGCGGCCGCAGTTGTTCCGCGCGGCCGGCGCGGCGGCGGGCAGCGCGATGGGGCCGGCGGTGCACGCGGCCGACCACGGCAGTCGGGACATCCAGCGGGCGGCCAACATCGCGCGGCGCAGCGGACACAACGCGGATGTGATGCACTACATGAATCTGCGGCGCAGCGCGCCGCGTTGAAGTGCGGAAGAGGCGAAGACGCAAGCGGGTCTCGCACCGTCGCTGCACCTCGGGGGACAGGCGCCCCAAGACAACTCAAACACCAGCGAATCATTGAAAGGAACAGCACATGCCATTTACCGGAAAGGCGACGTACAGCGCGGGCGCCACGCTCCCCGAACTCGTCGAAGACGTCGCCGACATCATCGGAATTGTCAGCCCCTACGAGACGCCGCTGCTCGATCATCTCGGCGATGCTCAGCGGCCGGCGGTCAGCACCATTCACGAGTGGCTCGAAGACACGCTGCTGCCCAATCGCGGGCAGATCAATGACGCGACCTACACCGATCCGATGGCGGATACGACCTTCGGCGTCGATGATGAAGACATCTTCAAGGTCGGCGACCAGATCCAGGTCGAGGGCAGCCGCGAGGTCATGCTCGTGACGACGGTGAACACGGGCCTCGGCTCGATCACGGTGGTGCGCGGCTACGGTGGCACGACGGCCGAGAATCTCGCCGACAACCAGGTGCTGCACATCCTGGGCAACGCGGCCCTCGAAGGCGCCGACCGGCCCACCAGCCGCTTTACCAATCGCACGCGGCAGCGCAACTTCACGCAGATCTTCACCGCCAGCGTCGAGGTCTCAGGCTCGCAGCAGGCGGCGCGGCAGCACGCCATCGCCGACGAGGCCGACTACCAGAAGCAGCAGCGCCTGCGCGAACTCGTGCGCGACCTGGAGAACTGTGTCATCAACGGCACGTCGCCGTCTGCCGATCCGGAAGGTTCGAGCACGGTGCGGCGCACGATGGATGGCATCATCCGCCGCGTGAGCACGAACATCTTCCAGCCGGGCGTGGGCGAGATCCCGCCGGGCGAAGGCACGAATTCGGACCTGCTCACCGAGGAGATTCTCAACGCGGCCCTGCGCATCGCGTGGGAGTCGAGTTCGGGCACCATCGACACGATCGTCGTCAACGGCTTCCAGAAGCGGCGCATCAACTCGATGCTGTTTCCGAACCGCAGCTACTCGGCCGACGACGATCGGCTGCGCGAGTTCGTCTCGGTGTACGAGTCGGACTTTGGCGTGTGCCGCGTGATCCTCAGCCGCTGGGTGCCGGCGGACACGGTGC
Source organism: Phycisphaerales bacterium (assembly GCA_020852515.1). NCBI lineage: Bacteria > Pseudomonadati > Planctomycetota > Phycisphaerae > Phycisphaerales > Phycisphaerales bacterium. The sequence goes on along the minus strand of JADZAS010000015.1, from coordinate 34,676 downwards.
TGCTGCTTGATCGCTCGCGTCTGGCGGTGATGCCCCTTGGCGGGCGCAGTTTCCACTACAAACCGCTGAGCAGCACGGGCGACTCGGAGGTCGGCCAGCTGATCGGCGAGTACACGCTGGAGATGCGCAACGAAAACGCCCACGCGGTCATCCGCGCCCTGGGCACGACCAGCTCGTAACTCATCTCTCCTCCCGCTCCCGGTCGCGGGCCGAAAGGCTCGCGGCCGGTTTCCCCACTCCGAACGAAACGAGGCCATTCATGGCATTTGCAACCGACCGCGATCTGCTCGTGCTCGAACCGAATCTCTTTCGCGACATCGCATTCGCCTCGCAATTGCTCGCCGGCGGCACGGACGGCGTCGTGTCGGGCACGTCGTTCACTTCAGCGTCGGCGGACTTTGTCGCCGCCGGGATCGACGCCGGGCACGTCGTGCTCGTGAGCGACGTGCCGGTGGAAGTTATCGAAGTCGTCTCCGGCACCGAACTGACGGTCTCGCTGCTGCGGGCGCACTCGGAAGATCCGGCCGTGCCGCCACCGGCCGGAGCGGCGCTGACCTATGGCGTGCGGACGTTTCGGCCGCAATTGGAGATGCTGCACCGGCAGATCATGCGCGCCGCCGGCATCGAGCCGGATGGACTGGGCGAGCCGAGCGAAGCGCCGATGGTCGATGAAGTGCTCAACGGCGATGAGATCGCCATGGTCGAAGCGCTGGGTGCGCTGGAGGGCATCTTTGCGTCGGCGGCGTCGATCCTGGCGGATGAGCCGTATCTGCGATTGCGGGCTGCGTCGTATCGCGACCGCTTCTCGTCGGCGCGGCAGCGGGCCCGGGTGCGGCTCGATCTCGATGGCGACGGCGAGGTCGATGTCGTGCGGCACCTGAACGTGGTGCAGTTTGTGAGGTGGTGAGGAAGAAGGCATCGGGGCATCGAGGCATCAAGGCATCGAAGGGACCGAGGCAGCAGGCGCTCAGTTCGCCGCCCTTCGGGTCATGAGCCTCAGGGTCGAATGACGACGCGGAGGCTTTGCCGAGCGGAGCGCTTCACGGCAGTGATGGAAGGGGCTCGCACCAATGGAAGAAACCATCGTTCAACATCTTGCCCAGCTGGGGGCGGCGGGGCTCATGGGGTTGCTCTGGGTGCTCGAACGGCGGCACGGGGCGCAGCGCGAGCGCGAACTGACCGAAGCGCACGTTCGCCTCATGGAAAGCCGCACCGAACTTGGCGAACTCATCGGCGTGGTGAAGGACAACACCGCGGCGCTGGCCGCCGTGCACAGCGGTCAGGAGCGGCTGTCGCAGGCGTGCGAGCAGGTGGCGGGGGAGTTGCGCCAGTCGCGGGCGGCCCTTCCGCGGACCCGGCCGTTGGATCAGGCGGGCTGAGGGCATCTATCGTTGGAGGATGGCGCCCGGGGCGGGGCGCGCGGCCATCTTCGATCATGCGACGATTCCTGCAGAGCATCCCGGTTGCGATCCTCGCCGTCGCCTGTGCCCTGCCCGGGTGCGGGCAGAAGCGCGGGATCACCGACACCGCCGAGCAGCACGTGCCGCTCGAACCGACCACCCATTGGGACGACGGCCCCCCTCGCACAAACGCGAGCTCCGAGCGGCCCGATCGCTCCGGTGCCGGCGGCCAGGGCCGCGCCATCAACTGGCCGTTTCGACCCGAGTCGATGCGCCTTCACCCGCTGACGCACGCGCTGCGCGGCGAGGAGGCCGCGTCGATCATTGAGGCGAGGCTCGAGTTCTTTGACCGCTTCGGCGACACCACCAAGGGACTGGCGCTCGTGCGGTTTGAACTCAGCGCCGGCGAAGGCGGTCGGCGCCTGGCCGAGTGGGAGATCGATGTGCGCGCCGTGGAGACGAGCATGGACCACTACGACGACGTGACGCGCACATACCTCTTCCGCCTCGGTCTCGAGGGCGTCGAGAGCCTGCCTGATGAAGCGCATCTGAAGGTAACGGCGACCTTCGGCGAGCAGCGGATGAACGATGGGTTGACGCTGGCGCTGCGGTAGAGGGTGCCGTCATGCCTGCGCAGGCAGGCTCCAACGAACCTGGCAGCACGCTCGACTGGATTCCTGCCTGCGCAGGAATGACGGACTTGGGCGTGCGCCTGCTCTTTATTCTTTCGCGCGGCTCTGGTAGGAGCCGTCGGCGGTGCTGATGCGCACGAGTTCGCCTTCTTCGATGAAGGGGGGCACGCGCGTCTTGAGGCCGGTTTCGAGGGTCGCTTCCTTGAGCTGGTTGGTCGCGGTGGCGCCCTTGATGGCCGGGGTGGTCTCGGTGATGAGCAGGTCCACCGTCGCGGGCAGTTCGATGGTCAGCGGCTTGCCTTCGCACACGAGAACGTTGGCGGTCGTGTTGGGCTTCATGAACTGCATCGCGTTGCCGAGGAATTCGTCGGACAAGGTGAACTGGTCGTAGGTGACGTTGTCCATGAAGACGTGGCCGGAGGCGTCGGTGTAGAGGTACTCCATCTCGCGGCGGTCGAGGTCGATCTGCTCGATGTCTTCGCCGGAGCGGAAGCGCTTTTCCATGACCAGGCCGGTCTGGACGTTCTTGAGGCGGAGGTTGACCATGGCGCGCCAGTTGCCCGGCGTGATGTGCTGGAACTGGGTGATGACGTACATGTTGCCGTCGATGCGGACGGCGTTGCCGGGTCGGAGTTCGGTGGACTTCATGATTTTTCTCCCGCCGTGGATGCGCGGCGCGTTGCGGATTGAGCGGAGATGATACGCGCCAAGGCGGGCCCCGTCGTGCCCGGTGGGCTAGTATGCGACGGATCCCTGCCCTGCACGGGGGGGTCCGGCGGCCAGCCCCGGCCGCCCCTGAGCGGAGGTCGCTCGAATGCACACGACGCTTCGAACACGCCTCAAACTGGTCATCCTGACCGTGATGGCTGTCGGCGCCGGCGGCTACGGAGTGCTGCGCGCCCAGTCGCCCGCGGCGGCCGAGTCGGCCTCGGGCGGCGGGCCGGCGATCGAGGCGATCGACCAGGTCCGTCTGCCGCTGACGGACATCAAGGCCGAGCGCGGCCTGTGTTACGTCGCCCGCATTCCCCTGCTCGCGCCCAACGAGCGCGACGACCGGCAGACCGGGCTGCGGCTGTTCGAAGATGGCGTGCCGCTTCCATTGGCGCACGCGCGCTTCGAGGAGATCGGAACGATCGGCCGCGGCCGCTACCTGCACCTGGGCCCGCGCGTGTGGTTCTCGACAACGGACAACAGCGACCCGCGCGAGAACGGGCGGCGAAGTTGCCGGTTGAGGCGGTGGACCCGTGGATGCTGCCGCGCGAGGATGTGAACGACTACCGGCCGGAGGTCATCGAAGTCTCGCCGTGGACGACGGTGTCGTTCACGATCGATCTGGCCGAGGCGTACGGGTTTGAGCGAGATGAGTGAGTCAGAGTGGGCGGTGCGCCTGTAGTCCAGGCTTATGGCACGGGCGCGGAGTTGTTGGATTTGACCCCGGAGGGGTTCAGGAGGGTAGCCACGGGTGGAGCGATGCTTTGCATCGCGGAACCCGTGGATGCGGGCGCTCTTCGATTCGACTCGCCCCGGATGGGGCGATGGAGACGGTCGAAGTCCAGGCGCGCGCTTTCGTTCGTCCTGTGCGTGCAGCGGGCGCACGCCTCCGCCGCCCCTTCGGGGCGGTGAAATCTTTGCGCGCCGCCGACCACGGGTTCCACTCGCCGGGCTGCGCCTCGGCTCGCTCCACCCGTGGCTACACACTGGCGCCCCTCCGGGGCGAAAGCGCCACGCCGCCCTGTATGCATTCTCCGTGAAGCTGGCCGTGCGCGACGGCGATTGGCACCAGCGGGCGCTGCCGCGCTGCGATCTATGATTCTCCGCCATGCGGGCGATCTACCTCGATCACAACGCAACGACGCGGCCGGCCGATGAAGTCGTGCAGGCCATGGCGGAGGCGATGCGCTGCGACTGGGCCAATCCGTCGAGCGTGCATCGCTTCGGCCAGCAGGTGCGGGCAAAAGTGGAGCTGGCCCGCGAGTCGGTTGCGCGGCTGCTCAACGCAACGCCGGGCGAGATCGTGTTTACGAGCAGCGGGACCGAGTCGTGCAACCTGGCGATCTTTGGAGTGGCATACAGACAGGTGAGCAGGAGAGCAGGGGAGCAGGGGAAGAAGACCCCCACCCCGGCCCTCCCCCACAGAGCCGGGGGAGGGAGACTGGATTCCCGCCTGCGCGGGAATGACAAAGGCAGCCCCCACCCCGACCCTCCCCCGCAGAGCCGGGGGAGGGAGCAGGGCCACCTCGCGCGCGATGTCATCATCACCACGCCCGTCGAGCATTCGGCGGTGCGCGAGCCGATGGAGCGGTTGGAGAAGGAAGGCTTCACGGTCGTTCGCCTGCCGGTGTCACGCGAGGGGCTGATCGGGCCGGATGATCTCGCCGCGGCCATGGCGGAACACGCCGGGCGCGTGGCGCTGGTGTCGATCATCTGGGCCAACAACGAGACGGGCGTGATCCAGCCGATGGAGGCGTTGCTCGGTGCGGTGCGCGAGGCGGATGGCAAGACGCTCTTTCACACGGACGCGGTGCAGTGGGTGGGCAAGTTGCCGTGCGATGTGCGGGCCCTGCCGGTCGATCTGCTGAGTTTCGCGGGGCACAAGTTCCACGGGCCCAAGGGCGTCGGCGGGTTGTTTGTTCGCAAGGGCGTGCGACTGCAGGCGCAGATCCTCGGCGGGCCGCACGAGCGTGAGCGGCGCGGCGGGACGGAGGATGTGCCGGGCATCATCGGCCTGGGAGTCGCGGCGGAGCTGGCGCTGCGGCACTTGCAGAGTGATCATCCCGCGGCCGGGCAGACTGCGGCGCGGCGCGACCGGCTCGAGCAGCGACTCCTTAATGAAGTGCCCGGCTGCGCCGTGAACGGTGCGACGGACCCGGCCAGGCGGCTGTGGAACACGACCAACATTGCTTTTGACCGGCTCGAGGCCGAGGCGATCCTGCTCGGCCTGAGCGAGCGCGGCGTGTTCGCCTCGGCGGGCGCGGCGTGCAGCAGCGGCTCGCTCGATCCTTCGCCGATTCTGCTGGCGATGGGGATCGAAGAGCGCTTGGCACACGGCTCGATCCGCTTCAGCCTCGCCCAGGAGACGACGGATGCGGAGATCGAAAGCGCAGTCGAGGTGATCGTCGAGGTGGTCCGCCGGCTGCAGCGCGTGCTGCCGGTGGGGTGAGCCGCGAAGGGCTCCGGCATGCGCCGTCGCGGCGCATGCCGTCATGCCTGCGCAGGCATGACGGTGCCGGCGCACCTTTGGGCAACAGACCCTGACAAGCGCGGCTCGTCTCGGCCTTCGGTCTTCGGGGCAGGGCGCAGGAATTGCGCGTGCCGCGCGAGCGCATCGTCCATTTGAGGTAATTCACCCCGTGCGCTGCGCGATTTCGCGGAGGGGCCTGATTTTTTGACGATGTATTCCCGGACCCGTGCCGGATGCTCCGATTCCATCCGGACGGTTCGTCTGGCATCGGCGCGGCCGAGGCACACGGGGCCGCGCGCTCAAGGAGTGCAAGTCAAGATCATGACCGCATCCACGACGATCTGGCTTCTGTTGTGCGTGCTCGCGCCGACGCTGCTTGGCCTGGCCACGCTGTTTCTGCCCAGGAAGGCGATCACGGTGCGGACGCTGCTGGCGCTGGCCGGCCCGGTGCTGTCGATGGTCATTCTGGGGCAGCACCTGAGCAGCCACGGCGTGGCGGTGGCGGGCGAGCCGGTCGCGACGCCGGTCATCTCGTGGATCCCGCTGCTCAACATGAACCTGTCGTTTCTGGCCGACGGGCTGGGCGCGTTCTTCGGCCTGCTCGTCTCGGGGATCGGCATCCTCATCGTGCTCTACGCGCGCGGCTACTTCGGACCCGATGAAGCATCGCTTTATCGCTTCTACCCCACGCTGGGCTTTTTCACCACGGCGATGATGGGCATCGTCCTCTCCGACTACCTGCTCGTGACAGTGCTGTTCTGGGAACTGACCTCGATCAGTTCGTTCCTGCTCATCGGCTGGGACCGCTACGACAAGCACGCGGTGAAACTCGCCATGCAGGCGTTCTTCACGACCGGCCTGGGCGGGATGTTTCTCATGGGCGGGGTACTCATGTTCGGCTTTGCCACGGACATCGGCCACGGCGGTGGCGGGCTATGGCGCTGGAGCGAGGTGCTGGCGCTGGGCCCGGGCCGCATCAGCCCGAGCGATCCGTTCATCATCGCATCGTTCGCCCTGATGTTGTTCGGAGCCGCGACGAAGAGCGCGCAGTGGCCGTTCCACTATTGGTTGCCCGGCGCGATGGCGGCCCCGACGCCGGTGTCGGCGTACCTGCACTCGGCGACGATGGTCAAGGCCGGCGTGTTTCTGGTGGCGCGGATGTTTCCCGTGTTTGCGGTGCTGCATCTGTGGAGCAACATCCTCGTGCCGCTGGGCGCCTTCACCATGGTGCTCGGCGCCGTGGTGGCGCTGAACCAGCATGACCTCAAGCGCATCTTCGCCTACACGACGGTGAGCCAGCTCGGCCTGCTCATGTGCGTGTACGGCCTTGGCGGCATGGAAGCGGGCGGGCATCCGAACATCGAGTGGGGCATCACGCAGATCGCCAACCACGCGTTCTACAAGGCGCCGCTGTTCATCATCGCCGGCGCGCTGGGGCATTACATCTCGCGCGACATTACGGAACTCAACGGCGCGTTCAGGAAGCAGCCGTGGATGGTGCTCACCATGCTGCTGGGCGGCTACGCGCTCGCGGCCGGGCCGGGCACGGTGAGTTTCCCCGCCAAGGAGTTCTTCCTGCACGCGATCCACGAGTCGGCCGAGTCGATCGGGCCGTGGTGGATGCTGCTCATGGCCATGGCGGCGGTGACGGCGATGTGCAACGTGGCGATCTTCGTGCGCCTGCTCACCACGCTCATGGGCTGGCCCGGCGGGATGAAGCCGGCGGCAAGCCACGGGCATGATGACGGTCACGGTCACGGCCACGGCGAGCACGAGCACGGCCCGTGGGCGCAGATGATCTGGATTCCGGCGCTGGCGCTTGTGTCGCTGCAGTACGTCGGTGGGCTGGCGCCCGGGCTGTGGTCGCAGTGGTTTGCGCCGCTTGAGACGAACATGCACCACTTCGCCGAGGGCGTGCCCAGCGCGCTGCACGCGTTTACGCATCCCGGCGTGCCGCTCTATGTGTCGCTCATCGCGATCATCTGCGGCGTGTCGATCGGCCTGAGCGGCCTGATGCGAGGCGCCATCGTCGATATCCACGACCGCATCTACCCGGCGATGTACTGGCTGTCAGTCACCGGCGGCGGACGGGCGTTCCGGCTTGTTCAGACCGGGCGATTCCGCAATTACCTGGTCTTCGTGCTTCTGGCGTTCCTTGCGGCGTACGTCGCGTCGATGGTGCTCGATCCGACGATGCTTGACTGGCCGCAGGTCGAATCGCCGTTTGAGTTCTTCCCCGGCATGCTGCTGGGAGCGATCATCTGCACGACGGCGATTCTCATGCCCATCGTGCAGTCGCGCGTGGTGCGGGTGATCATTCTCGGCTCGTGCGGCTTCAGCGTGGTGGGCATGTACCTGCTCTACCAGGCGCCCGACCTGGCGCTGACGCAACTCATGTTCGAGATCATTTCGGTCATCCTCTTCGTGCTCGTGCTGCGCATGCTGCCCGACAAGGGCGAGACGGACCGCGCCAGCGGGCGCTGGTGGCGCTTCTCGCTGGGCACGCTGACGGGCGTGGCGATCGGCTGGCTCACGCTGGTCTCGGCGCAGAGCGGGGCCGAGCCGCGGCTGGGCGCGTTCTTTGCACAGCACAGTTACAGCGGCACGGAAATGACCGACGGGCGGGGCGGGGGCGGGAAGAACATCGTCAACGTCACCCTCGTTGACTTCCGCGGCTTTGACACGCTCGGCGAGATCACCGTGCTGTCCATCGCGGCCCTGGGCGTGTTCTCGCTGTTCCCGCGCCGCAAGCCGCTGCCGACGGAACTCGAGTTTGACGACCAGATGGCCAGGGGAGTGGCGCTATGACGATTTCCTCACCGGTGCTGCGCAATTCGATGCGGCTGATCCTGCCGCTCATGTTGCTCTACGCGCTGTACGCGATGCTCAAGGGGCACAACGAGCCGGGCGGCGGATTCATCGGCGGCATGATCATGGCCACGGCCATCTGCACCTATCGCATGTCGCACGGTTTCGCGGCGCAGCTGCGCCTCATGCCCGTGCACCCGCGCGTGTTCATCTTCCTGGGCCTGGGCCTGGCGCTGGGAACGAGCACCGTGCCGCTGCTGCTGGGCGAGCCGTTTCTGCGCTCGGCCGTCGGCGTGTTCCACCTGCCCTTCAGCGGCCACGCGTTTCACTACGCCTCGGCGATGGCCTTTGACCTTGGCGTGATGCTCGTGGTCGTGGGCGTGGGGGTCGGGATGATCAGCCAACTGAGCGAGGAACTGGAATGACCGTCATCCTCTCCATCTGCGTCGCGGTCGTGTTCGCCGTGAGCCTGTATCTCATGACCGGCCGCGAACTCAAGAGCATCGCCATGGGCGTGTTTCTGCTGGGACACGCGGCGAACCTGAGCATCATCGCCATGAGCCGCACCCCGGTGCGGCACGAGCCCCAACTGCTCAAGGGCGCGCCGATCCTCACAGAGGGCTTCGATCCGGCTCATCCCATGAGCAGCATCGTCGATCCCCTGCCGCAGGCGCTTATTCTGACCGCGATCGTCATCGGCTTTGCCGTCATGGCCTTTCTCCTTTCGCTGCTCGTGCTCACGTCGCGCAAGACGGGCACGCTGAGCATCGAAGAACTCGGCGTCGTGGCGACGCAGGACGACTGAATTCATGGAACTCGAGAACTTCATCATCCTCTTCATCGTGATTCCGATGGGCACGGGCGTCATCGGGGTGCTGCTCAAGCAGCGAGTGCAGCTCGCGCGCGTGCTGGGCGTGCTGAGTTTTCTGGCGACTTCGGCGCTGGCGATCGGCCTGCTCGTGCACCTGCGCTCGGATCCGACGGGGATCCTCGTGTCGCAGATGGGCGCCTGGCCGGCGCCGTTTGGCATCTCGGTCGTCTTCGACAGTTTGTCGGGCCTGCTGCTGGCGGCGTCGTCGGTCGTGGCGCTGGCCTGCTACGTGCACTCGTTTTCCACGGTCGATCCCGTCGCCGAGAAGCGCTACTTCCACCCCATGGTGCAGCTGCTCATGTTCGGGGTGAATCTCGCATTTCTCACGGGCGATCTGTTCAACCTGTTCGTCTCGTTCGAGATCATGCTCATGGCGTCGTACTGCCTGCTGACCTTCGGCGGCACGCGGCTGCAGATGACCCAGGCGTACAAGTATGTCCTGCTCAACCTTGTCGGCTCCACGCTGTTCGTGATCGGCGCCGGGCTCGTCTACGGCATGACGGGCACGCTGAACTATGCCGACCTGGCGCGCTTCGTCGCCGAGCGGCAGGCGCGCGGCGAGGCGCTGCCGCCGGGCTTTGCGGCGCTGTCCATCTCGCTGCTGCTGGTCTTCGGGCTCAAGGGCGCCATCTTCCCGCTGTGGTTCTGGCTGCCCGACACGTACTACACCTGCAACGTCTCGATCGCGGGCCTGTTTGCCGGCATGCTGACCAAGGTCGGCATCTACGCCATCGCCCGCACCTTCCCGATGATCTTCGCGCACGGCAACTCGGACGCCGCCAAAGTCGTCATGCCGCTGCTGGCGATTTCAGCGGCGTTTACGATGTTTCTGGGCGTGCTGGGCGCGGTATCGCACCACAACATCCGCCGCATCCTCGCGGTGCACGTCATCAGCCAGGTGGGCTACATGGTCTTCGGCCTGGCGCTGATGACCAGAGTCGCTCTGGCCGGCTGCCTGTTCTACATGATCCAGCACATGGTGGTCAAGAGCTGCCTGTTTCTGTGCTGCGGCATCGTCGAGCGCCACACGGGCACGGATGATCTCGACAAGTCCGGCGGGCTGCTCAAGCGCGATACGTACCTCGGCGTGGTGTTCTTCATCGCCGCGATGAGCCTCGTCGGTCTACCGCCGCTGAGCGGCTTTTTCGGCAAACTCGTGATCATCCGCGAAGGCTGGCGCGAGAGCATGTGGTGGCTGTCGATCTTCGGCTTGCTCACGGGCGCGCTCACGCTGCTGTCGATGCTCAAGATCTGGAGTTACTGCTTCTCGTCGCCCTCGGGCGAGTCGATCGAGCGCACGCCGGCGAACATGCCCAACACGAGCTCGCTGCGGCCGGCATACGTCGGGGCAACACTGCTGGTGTGCGTGGCGCTGTTCCTGGGCTTCGGCGCGCAGCCGGTGTATGAGATCGCCTATCGCGCCGGCGAGCAACTGGCCGCGCCTGAGGCGTATATTCAGGCTGTGCTCGGCCCCGAAGTGATTGCGGATCTGGCGCGGGCCCGCGCCGAGTCGGCGGCGCTGGCCGCAGCGGCCGTGGAGGTGACGCCATGATCTGGGGGTTTCTGCTCAACCTGTTCCTGACGGTCGTCTACGTCATGTTGACGGCCAACTCGTCCACGCCGAACGTCATCGTCGGCTTTGCGATCGGCTTCTTCGTGATCTCGGTCTCCGGGCTGACCAGGAAGGGGCCGACCTATCCCGGGAAGGTCTGGCGGCTGGCGCGCTTTGGCGCGTATTTCCTCAAGATCCTCGTGCAGGCCAACCTGAAGATCGCGTGGGAGTGCATCACGCCCGGGCTTTCGCAGACGCCGCGCATCCTCCGACACGACGTGTCGGACCTGAACGACACGCAACTGACGATCCTGGCCAACAGCATCACGCTCACACCCGGCACGCTGGTCATCGACGTCTCGGACGACCACAAGTGGCTCTACGTCCACTGCATGTATGCTCTCGACCGGTCGAGCGCGATCGCCGAACTGCGCGATCTCCACAACCGGCTCAAGCAGGAGGTGTTCACTTGAACCACTTGCGCTCCATGATCCTGACCCTGGCCGAAGGGCCGGCGGGGCACGAGTTCGTCTCGGCAAGCCACGCGGCCAGCCCGCTGCAGCCGGTGCTGTTCTTCGTCCTCGAACTCGGAGCCGTGCTCGCCATCGCGGGCATGATGCTGTGTCTCTATCGCATGGTGTCCGGGCCGCACCTGGCCGACCGCGTCCTCTCGGGCGACACGCTCGCCTTTCAGGTGGTCGGGCTGGTCATTCTGCTCACGGTGCGGCTCGAATCGACCGTGTATCTCGATGCGGCGCTGGTCGTGGCCATCATCGGCTTCGCCAGCACGCTTGCGTTCGCGCAGTACATCGGCAACCTCAAGAGGCGGACGGAATCATGATCTGGCAAACGATCGGCGATGCGCTGAGCATCTTCTGCGCGCTGGCGGGCATCTTCTTCATGTTCGTCGGCGCCATCGGCGTGGTGCGCCTGCCCGACGCCTACAACCGCCTGCACGCGACGAGCAAGTGTTCGACGCTGGGCATCATGGGCCTGGCGCTGGCGGCGGTGTTTCACGTGGGCACGCTGGCGGTGACGACCAAGGCGCTGATGACGATCGTCTTCGCCTTCGTCGCGGCGCCGGTCGGCTCGCACATGCTCGCCAAGGCGGCGCACATTGACGGCATGAAACCGTGGGACCGGCAACTCTCCGATGAACTTCAGCAGGACAAGGACCGCCAGTCGGGAAAGTCGCTCAGTAATGCGCCGCGCGATCTGCGCCTCGGGCCGCAGAACAAGAAGTCCGGCGGCCCGTCAGGCGCCGACCTCACGCCGCGCATATCCGCGGCGGTGTGAGGCGGAGGGGGTGCGGGCATCGAGGCATCTAGCGCTGCGCAGCGGAGCGCTGCCGCGCCCTACCATCGCCCATGGCGCTGCTCGTTGACACCTACAACGTCCTGCACACGACCGGCGTGCTGCCGCCCGATCTGGCCGGGCTGGGCGTGCTCGAGTTGCGCGATCTCATCCTGACCAGCCGCTTCCGCCACATGCCCGTGGTGCTCGTGTGCGACGGGCTCGGCCCGGGCGTGCGCGGCCCCGACGAGGCGAGCACGGCCGTCGATCACGGCATCACGATTTACTATGCGGGCAATCACCGCGATGCGGACTCGCACATCGAGCGCGCCGTGCGCGCCTGCACCGATCCACACCGGCTCAACGTGGTGTCATCGGACCGGCGCATCGTGCGCGCGGCGCGCCGGCGGCGCTGCCGCGTGATGGGTTCGGAAGTTTTTCTTGAAACGCTCGAGTCCGACTGGCGCCGCGCGGGACGCAAGGCCGCGCCGCCGACGCAGGCGTACAGCATCCCGCTCGACCCCGGCAGCATCGAGTGGTGGAGGCAGTACTTCGGCCTCGATCCGCGCATGGCCGAGCAGGAGCCGCGCGTCACGCACGCGCCAAAGGCGCTGCGGCGCGAGCGCGATCATCGTGGCAACACGCAAGCGGCTGAAACGCGATCACGCGAGCGAGCGCCGTTTGACGCGTTGGAAGACGGCGCTGAGATCGACATCGACTCGCTCAACACCGGTGACTTCCTGTGAAACTGCACTGCCGCAAGTGCCGCTACGACCTGACGGGCCTGAGCGAGAACCGCTGCCCGGAGTGCGGCGAACCGTTCGACCCGGCGGCGCTGGCGAAAGAGCAGTCCATCCGCCGGCCGCGCTGGTGGGCAGTGCTGATCGCGGTGCTCATCTGCGCCTACGCGCCGTTCGCCTTCTGGATTCCGTTCCAGCATCAGCAGGTGTGGCTTTGGCTCTGGCCGATCATGCCGGGCTTCTACTTCGGCTTCCTGCTCCATCCCCGCGAGCCGCTGGAGTTCATCGTCATGGGCGCGGCGACGCTGATCATCCTCGGCGGCGCCACCTACCTCGCCTCGCGCCGCTGGTGGGCGCTGGCCGTGGTGCTCGTACTGCTTACGCTGTGGACCGCGCTCATGTCATGGGGCGGGTATGGCGTGTCGAAGATGTAAAAGTAGCGACCAGGGACTGAGTCCGGAGTCGGTTGGCACCGGCTCGCGCTGGCCGCTGCTGGATCGTATGGCTCAGCGCCCCACCGGGCGCATCACGTATACCGCCGCGTACAGGCCCGCGACCTCTTCGCGATCGACGAGGCGCGGCTCGTACTTGCCGTTGAGCGGCTGGAGGCGAATGAGCCGCTCGTCATCACCTTCGAAGAACACGCGCTTGAACGTCGTCTCGGCGTCGCGCTCGAGGCGGACGAAGCAGTCGCTGCCGCTGGGCGTGGCTGCGGCGGGGGAGAAGACGATCACATCGCCTTCGCGGTACTGCGGCTCCATCGAGTCGCCCACCACGCGCGCCGCGAACGCGTCGGCGTCGCCCAGGTCCGGGCAGGGCAGGTAGTCATCGGCGATGGCCGCGGGGTAGTCCAGGTCGGTAAAGTCGCGCGGCACGCCGGCGGCGACGTCGTTGATCACCGGCACGCGCATGCGCAACGGCTCGGGGCCGTCGAGATTGGCGGTGTGGTCCTCGATGAACCGCCGCAACATGCCGGTTTCGAGCAGGGCATCGAGGTTCGGTCCATTCTGGATGAGGCAGCGGGCCACGGCGGCGGCGCGCTGTTCGCGCTGGCGCATCGCTTCGAGTTCGCGCTGAATGGGGCGCGGCGTAGCCTCCCATGACGCGGCATCGACCAGTTGCCCCGGATCGAGGTTCAGGGCCTGCTCGAGCGCCGCCAGCAGCGGCTCGCCGGGGGTGGAGCGGGCGCCAGTCTCGATCATCGACAGGTACGCCCGGCCGCATCCGACACGATCGGCGACCTGCTGGAGCGTGAGCCCCAGAGACCGCCGGCGCTGCCTGATCATGCATCCGATTCCGGGCATGTGTCGCTCCGCTCAAACTCACCATTCACGGCCGGGCGAGCACGTTGCGGACGTAAGACTCTGGATCCGAACCGGTTACGGATTCTGTTGGAGTCTCTTCCGCTCTGGCCGTGATGGTTCCCGCTTCAGATTCGCGCACAGGGGCGCGCGTTGTTCACGACTTCGTAAACTCTCCTCTTGACACCGTATAAAAGCCTAACATACTACTGCCGTCATGTCAAGCGAATTCCTCCAGAACGTGGCGGCGGCGGATCCGAATTCTCAAAATAACCCCGGGCGCGGCGTGCTGATCGACCAGCGGCCCGAGCAGCGAAGCGATGACGACTGGGTTCTGCATCGCGCGCTGTTCCTCACTCCGGCCGATCGAGCGGTCGTTCAGGCGTAGCGGGACGATCAAAGTGGCGTTTTGGGAACCAAAGTGGCAACACCACAGGGCGCAGCACATCGCCCGGGTGCCTTGCCCGGGCTTTTCTCGTAGCGGCGCGACCGAAACCGCCAGATGCGACACGAAACCGCCAGACCATCTAGCGCAGCACATCGCCCGGGTGCCTTGCCCGGGCTTTTTCGTGGGCTGATGAGCCAGCCCTCAACGGGTTGTCGACGGGCGTTTGAAGGGCCGCTGAACGGCCATTCGAACACCCGTCAAAGGGCGGCCGGCCATCGTCCAAACGGACACGCCGCCTCGGTCTCCTCCCACTCCCACGGCTCGCCCAGGGCGAGCGATCGCACCGTCGCCACCGCCATGCGCCACCAGGTGCGCGGCGTGGTGAGCATCCTCCACTTCACATTCAGGCAGCATGCGCAGCCGGCGTCGTGCGTCGATCGCATCGCCGGCACCAGGCCGCACGTCACTTCCTCCAGGAGCGGGGCGATCCACCGCCGCCACTGGCGCACCGGCCACGGCGCGCCACACCAGTACAGCCCGGACCAGCGGGTGAGAAGCATGCACTGCGCGCACTCCAGCGGCCGCTCGCTCATCACCCGGCAGATCCGCGACCACTGCGCCACGTCATGGCGCCGGCCCTCGATGCTCACCTGGAGCAGACGGCCCGCGTGAGCATCGACGGGTGCGCATCGCCGGCACGCTCGGCCGCTGGCCTTGCGTGGCCGCTTGAGCAGCGCCTCGATCATCTCCTGCCGCGTCACAGGCATACACAGCCCTCCAGCGAGTCCCACTCGCACGCATCGAGCTGCGCATCGCCGATGGTCAGTTCGTAGGCCGCGCTGAGCACGTCCAGCGGGAATCCCAGGCAGTCTTCGCAGTCGACGATCTCGCTGCCGGGCGCGGAGAAGTCGACGCCGCTGCAGGTGTGCTCGCCGGAAACCGAGCCGGTGATGCAGTTGTGCGGTGCGAGGCAATCGACATCCGAGTCGGGGTGATGCGGGAAGTCCATCGTCCACCAGCCCGAGAATCGATCGAGGCGGATCGTGAGCGGCTCATTCGTGAACGTCTGTACGTCTTCAGAGAGCGAACTGGTCCAGCTGCCGTTGACGTTGATGGTGACTTCGCAGTCGCCGTCCATGCGCTTGGTGATCTCGTACGGCCCGCCCGCCATCGTGAATGACGCGTTGGCCGTCTCGCCCGAAAGCGGGCCGTCATTGCTCTCGACGTTCCAGCTGGCCGACCACGCCGTCACGTGCGGTTTCGTAATCGACTTGAGGCCGAGGCAGCAGCGCTCGGTGAAGCCGGCCGACTCGCCGGCGTAGCAGCATGCCGTGCAGACATCGCCGCACCTGCAGCACCGTTCTCGTCGCAGCAGCAGGGGCATTACTCTTCAAACACTCCATTGGCCCAGGTGAAGAGATACTCGATGGCCACGGTGCCATCGCTCTTGCGCACGACCTCGGGCCACATCTGCACGATCATGCCGATGGGCACGGGCCGCAGGTCAAGGGCGCAGGCGCCGCTGTTGGCCGTGTCGTTCAACTCGTCATTCGTCACGCCGATTCCGAGGTAGTTGGCGCCGGTGGCGTCGTTGATGAGTTCGAAGCGGTTCATCGCGTTGCCGCTGATGCCGCCGCTAACCGTCGTCCACTTCGATGATCCGAAGCCGGTGTCGCTCTTGTAGACCTCCTCAAAGCCGTAGGTCCACACGTTGGTGCCAGGCGTCTGCGAGGTGATCTTGGCGCTGAACGGCAGCAAGGGCGTGCGCGTGGCCGGAGGCGCCGGCGCCTGCGCGTGCGTGACACCATCGCGTGCGCCCGATGACGGGCCGGAGAGTTTCGATCCGGCCGGGCCAGACGCGGCTCGGCTCACCCCCATCAGATTACCGCGGGCTGCCGCCGCGCCAACGCCCGGGCCGCGCGATGCTCGCGAAGCAATCACACGCTGAAGGTACTCACTGGTGATCTGATCGTGCATGCCCAAGTGCACAACGGTGCGCAGCACGCCGCCGCTGGCCACCCACGCCACGCGCGTCACCGAGCCGTCGGGATCGACGTCGTGCATGCCCCGGTACTCTTTGATCTGGATCTTGGCGCTCTGCTGCTTGAGCAGCGCCGTGGCGTACTGCAGGGCGATCGCCTTGATCTCATCGAGGTTAACTTCGGTGACCGGGCCGGGCGTGCCAGGCGTCTCACGATACTGCACCTGCAGATCTGTGAACTTGTACACCGGCACCCCCTCAGCCAGCGCATCATCGATCACTGAGGGAGTGTCATCTCCAACCACAGCGCCGCCGCCAGTGAAGTAGAACACACTCATGAAGTAATCGGTGTAGTCGCCAGCGCTGGGATGATGGCCGAAGGTGAAGTCGAGTTCATCATCGCCGAGCTGCACCGCGGCGGCGTTCAAGGTTGCGGTGCGGCCGCTCACGCGCACGAGCGGGCGCGGAGTGGTGATGACGCCATTGCGCAGGTCGAACTGGGCGCCGCTCTCTACGGCGTCATTGGCCGGGTTCGCCCACATCTTCAAGTTGTCCTCGCGGGCGGCGCGGCTCTTGAGGATGAACTTGGCCGGGTCATCGCCCGCGGCGTCGATGAGGCGCGAGACGAACGTCCAGCCCTCGGCGATGTCATCCGCGTGCAGCCGGAACATGCGGTAGATCGACGCCTCAGCCAGGCCGCGATGCTCCTCGGCGACGGCGGCGTACTCGTTGCGGAACACTTCGATCGCCGTCTTGCCGCTGGGCCACCATGAAAGGGTCGTGAGAGGCGCAATCGATCCATCCACGTCGAGGCCGACGAACTCCATCGGCAACTCGCCCATGCCGCTAACCAGCGTGCGGTTGCGTTCGATGAGATGGCGCGTCGGTGCGCTGGTGATGATGCACTTGCCCGGCGTGTTGGGCTTGATGGCGATCTCGGCCGATGGCATCGGCGGCACACCAACGTCGGGCGCCGTGGGCGACGTGGGCGGATCGACCAGCTTAACGATCGAATAGGTGCCATCCTGATTGAACGCGAAGGCGTGCCTCGTCCATTCAAGCAAACGCTGCAATTCCACGGGCGCATCAGCACCGGCCCAGAGGATCTCCATCGGAGGGTCGAACACATCGAGCGACTCGATGAGCGATCCTGGCAGGGAGCCCTCGCGATAGGTCAGCACGCCAATGGCGTCGATGCACTTGGCCACCAGGGCGCTGCACGTGGTGATCGGTGTGACGATCTGACCTGTGGGATCGACCGGATTGAGCAGACCGTCGAACAGGCAGCCACCCCGACCGCCATTGAGTTTCGAGCGTGAATCTTCGAGGTACAGATCCCACACGCGCGGCAGCGCGTTGCCCGATCTCGTCGTCGAGCCCCATTCGGCCTCGCGCACATCGACAATCTCCCAACCGACGATGTCGACATACTCCGTGTTGCTGAGGCCGATGCGCAAGGTGATCGCGTTGATGGTGCTCAGGTCAGCGGGCAGCAGGTCGCGCTGAGGCTGATTGATCTTCACGACGACCTGCTCGGGCCAGATGCCCAGGCCGCGCGCGACAGCACCCTTGACCATGCCACGCACCGTGACGTTCTGCGGCGGATCGTCGCCGTAGGTTACGAGCAGATGATGAATGAGGTACGGGCTTTGTGGCATCAGAAGAAGTCGGGTAAGGGGCCTCGGGGAACGGGAATGGGCGTGCCAACAGGGACGAAGAACGTCTGCCGCCACGTCGTCTGGCAGTGATGCGCATCGACGCGCGCCAGTTCGTACTCGGTGTCTCCGTCCTGCCAGTCGGCGTAGAAGATGCCGCCTTCGAGGATGGGTGGCAGGGGCGGCTTGACGTAGCGATCAGTGCCGTCGGCATTGCGCAAGGCCACCGCGCGGCCGACGATCTCGACGACGATCGGCTGGGTCAGGTCGAAGAAGAAATACGGCTCTTGATCGGGCGAGAGATCCGCCACGCGGCGCTTGCGGCCGCCGCGCCGGCTCACGCTCTCCTCCCAGGAAATGATGCCCGTGCCGTCGGACGCGGCAAGGGCGGTGAACTGGAACGTGATGCGCTGATCGCCGTAGAGGTCATAGGTGAGCGTCTGGCTCACAATGCGGCCAAGGGCCGCGAGCGTCTCGCGCACCTGGTCGATCTGCTGCTGCGCGGTGGCGCCGATGAAGTACCCGCTGCGCACGTAGCGCAGCCGGTTGTGCTCATCCGTCTCCACCTGGTTGGACTGGCTGCCCTCTTCGATGCCCGGGAGTGTGCTCCACTCAGCAGGTACATCGGTGACGGTGTAGGTGCCGGTGAGATCATCATCGGCATTGGCAATCTGGACAGTCCGGCTCGTCTTCTCACCCTGCGCTGGAAGGTTCGCTTCGATGAACGCGCGGGCACTGTTGGCCGGCGCCATCGTGACACTGCCGCTCCAGACTTCTTGCGTCAGGTCGCCGTCGATCTTGACCGTGGCGTGCGTGTAGATGTGATTGCGCACGGTCGCCGAGACGTTGCGGCGATCGCTGCGCGCATCGGTGAGCGTGTAGGTTGCCTCCGTGTCGGTGTCGTCAGCGCTGATCTCCAGCGTGCGCAGGTACCCGGCCGGTTGGGCGGGCACGTTGGCGCTGATCCAGTCGGCGGCGCTGTCGCCCGCGGCCGTGGTCACCTGGCCGGTGCGGACGGTCTCGGCCGTTCCATCCTCATCTTCCCTGATGCGCTCGGTGTAGTGATGGGCGATAAGGCCTTCACCATCGACGCTCACAGGAACCGAGGCCTCGACGTTCAGCGTGAACGATTCGATCAGGCCGTGCTGCTCGCGCCCGTCCGCCTGGATCGTCGCCACCGGGCCATGATGGCAGTCGGCGGTGAGCAATTCATACGTGATCTGATCTTCACGGTACAGCCTGAAGTTCTGGGCAGAGGCGATGCACTCGCTGCGGAGCGTGTCAAGCTGCGTTTTGAGGTCTGCTTTGCTCGCGCCCTCGATCTCACTGCGGATCGAGAAGGTGTAGACACGGAAGGCGTCGTGGTTGGCGCCGCGCCGCTCCAGGCGCGAAGTCATGGTGGAGCCGAGGACGCGGTGGGTGGCGCTGCCAAAGGTGAACTTGTTCACCGTGCGAAGTTGGGTCTGCGTCGGGGCCATTACTCAAGCGCCCGAATCTGCCGCTGCTGGGCGCTGAGGATGCGTCGGACCGACTCGACCGGATCACCGTCCAGATCGACGCGGTCGAGCAGGTTGTTGATCCCGCTGAGAATCGGCCCGCCGATGAGCTTGTGACCGAGGTCCGCCTTTTGGAGCAGTGTGAGGATTTGGAGCACAGGCTGCAGGATCTTGAGCAGTGTTGACATCGCCTCGCCGAGTTCCTTGACCGCCGGCACCAGCGTGTCCTTGATCGCCCTCGCCAGACCGTCGGAGGTAAGCTGCGCATCGGTGAGGTTGCCGGCGAATCCCTCGATAAATGCGGTGGCCATTGCCTCCTTCACGCCGTCGATCGAGAACTTGAGATCGCCGAGGGCGCCGGCAAACCGGTCGCTTTGCTTCGCGGCGCTCTCAGTGAGCACGTAACCCATGTTCTCAGCCTTCTTGCGGAAGTCGTCGATCGCCTCAGACCCCTTCCCCAAGATCGAGAGCAGCTGCACACCCTTGTCGCCGAAGAGTTGCTGCGCGATGGCCATCGCGCGGGTTTTGTCCTCCATGTTCGCCAGACCGTCGGACACGTCGCGCAGAATCTCGTCGATGCCGCGGAGGTTGCCCTGCGTGTCCTTGACCTGCACGCCGAGGTCGGCGAAGCGCTTCTTGGCATCCTCGCTCGTGCGTGTCTCCTCGATGCGCTTGGCCAGTTCGGAGAAGGTCTTTTCGATGTCCTGGACGGTGAGGCCGAAGTCTTCGTAGGCGACGCGCAGGCCAGTGAGCGTGCGGATGCTCGCGCCGGTGCGATCGGCCATCCGCGCGAACTCCTGATTGGCGAACGCGGTTTCCTTCACGACCTCGGCCGCACCGACGGCCACGCGCTTGAAGATGCTGATCGTGCCCAGCAGCGGATTGTTGACCAGGTTGACGATGTCCTGGCCGAAGATCCCAGCCGCGGTGCGCGAGTCGAGCATGCCAGCAACAAAGTTGCTGTTGTCCAGGCCCATCGTGGCGCGAATTGATCCAAGGTCGAAGCCGGGCATGTTGGTTCACTCAGGCATCAAGGCATCGAGGCGCGAGGCATCGAGTCAGTGAGCCGCCAGTTCCTCCACGCCGAGGTTCGCTTCGCTGATGGGTCGCTCGCCGCCGTCGCCGCCGATGATCAGGCCCGGCGGGAGATCCCGCTTGCGCACTGCCGGCGACGCCGCGGTTGCCGGCGCGACCGGCGATTCGTCTTCGATCAGCGTGAACGGGCGCTCTCCCAGGCGGGCGGCCGCTTCGCGCCCATTCACCGCGAACTCATGCGCGATGCTGTACTGGAGCACGATCGAGAGCTTCTCGAACATCGACAGCGGCTCTTCCTGTCCCGCAGCGATCTTCTCCTTGAGCTTGCCCCACTCGTCGCCGACGAACATTGCGTCGATCATCTCGTCGAGCAGCTTCTTGCGGGCCGCGGACAGTTCCGCATCCGATTCGTAGTCGCCGCGCTTGATGCGCGTGTCGAGCAGCGTCATGTCGCCGCGCAGGGGATTGCGGGTCTCGATGAGATGGCCGCGCACCCGCACTGGCACACACCACTGGCTGAGCTGGTCGATGTCGATGATCTCTCGCATGATGCCTCCACGATGGGTGATTCAACAGTCGTCAAAGCGCCGTCGACGGCGCGTCATCAAGCCGGGACGTAGTTGAACTTGCCGGCGTTGAGCGTGGGCAGATCCGCCTCAACGGGCATGCTCTCGAACACGACGCGGTGGCGATGCTCGCCCGAGCCGTTGAACGTGGCGCTCGGTCCGCTCACGGGCGCCAGCGCCTCGAACACGAAGTCGCGAGTCGTGTCAGCGGCCATGCTCACCGGGTGGAAGCGCATGCGCCGCGTCGGCAGCGTGAAGCTCCGGCCCGGATGCAGGTCGATCACGCCACCGGCGGCCGCGTGCCCGTCGAACCAGTAGTTGAGGAAGTGATTCGCTTCGCCGATCTCGGTGAAGTCGACGGTGACGCGGTAGAAGCAACCCGTCACGCGATGGCCCAGAATCGTCTCGCCCGTCGTCTGGCCCTTGATGGGGCTGAGTGTGTAGACGCGTTCGATGGTCACCTCGGCGGTGATGCCGATGTTGGTGCCGGCGGCGGCGCCGTCGAAGATCTGCACGCCCTCGCCATTCCAGAAGTTGCTCTTGAGATGAAACGGCATTGCACTTCTCCTACGCGAGCTGGCCCGCGGTGAGGTTGAGGTTCATCGTGATCAGGTACCGGCCGCTTCCGTCGATTCCGATCGACTGCGGCGCGGCGATGTCGAGTTCGAGCGCGAGCCAGTTGTCCCCGAGACTCACGCGGCGCTTGGGCAGGCCGACGCTGTCGACGAACGCGTTGTAGATGCTCCACGCCCCGTCCCACGCCAACGCCTGGTCCGCCGCCCGCACCATGATCTGCACGCTCAGGCGGTCGAGCGGGTCGTGCGCCTTGGCCGCGCCGCCGGCCATGCGCAGCACCGCATCCCGCTGCCAGCCCTGATGCGTGTCGGGCAGGTGATGAATGTACAGGCTGCGGCTCTGCCCCTGGCCGGGATCGAGGATGAAGGTCGTCGCGGTCGCGACGACCTTGGCCAGTTCGGTGAGCAGGTTGGTCGGCGTCGCGTTCATGAGCCCAGCCTCCCCGCGATGCGCTGGGCCATGAGCGGCACCGCGCGCTGCATGATGCCCGGGCCGTCTTCGTCGATCGCGGCCTTGAGGTAGAACGCCTGGCCCTGCTTGTGCGTGAGTTCGGGCCGCTCATGCACCGCGGCGGCGTACTTGGCGGTGAAGCCGATCTCGTGGGCGAGTCCCTTGCTCCCGTTCACCTCGACGCGCAGGCTCGAATTCTGGAGGAAGCCGGTCAAAATGGGCGTGCGCTTCTGGGCGCGCGAGAGAATGGCCTCGCCGACCTGCACCGTGAACGTCGCGGCCTCACCGTCGCTGATGCGCACGAACTCCTCGAGCTTGGCGTTGAACTCGGTCAGGTCGAGTTTGATTCCGGTCTCGCCAGGCATTACGCGCCGACCTCCCATTCGCACAGGAGTTCGCGCGCCTTCAGGCCGGGCACGTTGACCGTCTTGCGCAGGCGGATGATGAGCGCCTTGCCGGCGACGTCGGGATGATCGCTCATGACGCGATCGCCTGCGTTGACATCGAGGCTGATGGGCACGAGCAGCACAGCCGACACCGCGAAGCCCGAGGCCTCGGCGGTCTTCGTGTGCTTGTAGCCGGGCAGGCTCACCACGATGCGCGGCTGCCAGGCGGCGATCTGCTCAGCGCCGTACTGGGCGCGGCCCTGCTCGTCGGCGGCTTCGAGCTTGCGCCACGAGGTGAGCTTGGCGTTGGTGAGTCCGGTGAGGCCGGAGGTGAGGCTCATACGATGCGCCCTCCGCGGAACCAGAATCGCGCCAGGCGGGTCCACACGGCCGGGATGACCTGGAGGGCCTGCTGGGCGTGGCTGCGGCCTGCGGGCGTCGTGTAGGCCTTGGAGATGCCTCCGGCGCTGTGACTCGCCAGACCGGCCAGACGCGACTCGTGCTGTTCCCACGCATCGGCGCGGTTGACGAAGCTGAACGCGAGCAGGGCGAGCGCTTCGCGCACGGCCAGGGGCGCGAGCGGGCTGTCGGGATCGGCGGGATTGTCATCGCCGATGAGATCGCCGTCGTCATCCTTGCGCGGGAACGCGTACGCCTGGTCGTCGTCGTACACGACGCCGTCCCAGCGGCCGGCCTCGATCATCTGCTGCGCGCGGCAGAGCAGCACGCCCTTGTCAGCGCTGCTCAGGCCCGACCAGTCGGCCAGCTCGCTGCTGAGGACGTGAACAGCGAGCAGCGCATCGGCGTCGGCGATACTGATCATCGCAGCGCAGTCGGCCTCGGCCGCCGCGGTGACCTCGCCCTCGAAGTGATGCGTCGAGTTGGGGAACTGGACTTCGGCAACCCACTCGTACACGACGCCGGCGACGACGCCCGCGACGGTATACGTCCACACCGTGGGATCGCCAGCGTCCTGCACCATCGCCGTGCCATCGGCGACGATGACGGCGAGCGTGTCCTGGCGGCGCACGCCGAAGGTTCCATCGGCGCTGCTGAGCACGACGGCATCGGGCGGGCTGCCCCCTTCGCTGGCGACGATGCGGAGTTTCAGGTCGGTCATTACGAGGCGCTCCCCTTGATGACCACGCTCTGCTGCTCAACGTGCACGTTGGTGCCGCCCCCACCGCCGCCGCCGCTGTCGCGATTCGCCTGGAGTGAGTCAGTGACCGCGCTGAAGTCACCGCCGCCGGCGCCGGTCGCGTTGATCTCGGTTTCGGCGGTTGCATCGGGCGCGTGCTTGCCGGCCATGGCGCCGAGCCAGTTGGCCAGACTCGTGATGCCCGCGAACAGCGTGGCGGTGATGCGGGTGAGCAGCGTGTCGAGCTTGCCGTCCATCGTGGTCTGGTTGGCGGCCGTGGCGTACGAAGCGCTGGCCAGCGTTCGCGCGTTCATCTCCGTGTTCGTCGGGCCGTCGTAGGCGGCCAGCGCGGCGTCGGCCTCGGTCCGCACCTGGGCGGCGCTGAGGTTGTTCAGGGCTGCGATGAGCGCCGGGATGTCGGTGCCGGTGTCGGCGATGATGTCCTGGAGCACCTTGCCCACGCTGCCGGCGGTGTCGTGGTTGCCGGCGAGCACGCGATTCAAAATGGCGTCGCGGATGAGCGCGGGCAGGATGTCCGTGTCGATGTCGGCCGCGTCGATCGCCTGCACGATGGCGTCAATCAGAGCCTGCCCATCGCCCTCGTTGAGCAGCGCCGCTTCGATCTTGGTGACGGCGGCGGCACTCAGAGCGGCCGCGGGGATGCCGTTCGTGTCGATGAGTGTGAGCAGATCGACGAGGCTCACGCGGCTGATGTGGCCATTGGCGTTGATGAGCAGCGCGGAGAAGTTGTCGGGCGCACTCGCGGCGAGGAAGGCGCTGTCGGTGCCGCGCATCGGTTCGCCGTTGGGGATCTGCACGCCCTCGGGCAGGTAGAGCACAAACGTGTCATCGGCGTCGGGCGCGACGTTCCAGTCGGGCGTGACGCTGCCCTGCTGATTCGAGCCGTCGTAGTCGTCGATGATGCGGGCTTCGACGTTGCCGTCGATGGTGGCCACACACAGCACGCCGTTCCACTTGTCATTGACAGCGCCCGCGCCCGCGTCGAGCGTGATGTATCCGGCCGCGCCGCCCTGGGCGGTGCCGCTGCGAAGGGGTACGAGTTTGCGCGGGTAGAGCGTGAGCACCGAAGTCTTGGCGCTGGCCGAGCCCGTCGTCACGCGCACGGCGACGACGTCGGCGGTCATCTCGGCCGCGGTGAGCAGCAGGTAATAGATGCCGGTGGCCCCGATCTCGACGATCTCATTGGTGCAGTCGGCGAAGGTGTCGCCGTTCTTGCTCACCTCGGAGTCGGGCGTGACCGCGCTGGTGACGGGATCGCCGTCGGCGTCGAGGATCGGGAACACCAGCGCGTACGGCGCGGCGTAGACGGGATAGGGCAGGGCGTTGTTGCGCATGGCCGTGACTTCAGCCATCTACCACACCCCTCTCTGTCCCGCGGCGGCGTAGTTGATCCCGCCCCAGCGCTTCCGCGCCGGCTGGCCCGAGGCGGGCGTGATCGCTGTGACCAGTGTCGCCACCTGTTCATCCGTGATGGCCTGGTTGGCGAAGAAGAACTGCTCGACCTTGCCGTCGAACCGGTCGGTCGGACCAATGGCTAGCGCCCGCGTCGGCTCACCCACAAACATGCGGAAGTTCGAATTGTCCACCGGGTTGCCGGTGCCCAATGTTGAACTTGTCTTGTCGTTGTCGGCGTAGACGCGGTTCTCGATATTGGTCGTCTTAGTGAAAGTCAGCAGGTGCGTCTGTCCGTCGCACACATCCACCGTGCAGTTAAACTGCGTCGTCCAGGACGTGCCGTCGGTGTTGCAGTAGCCGAGTTTCAGATCGCCGTCCTGCACGTAGAGCATCATGTGGCCGAAAGACGTGTTCGTGCGGCCCATCGAGATGATCGCGGCGAACTGCGCGGCATCGCTGCTGTTGAACAGGACGCCGCACGTCCACTCGGCGCCGGTCGTCGCGCCAAAGATGCCGCCCGTCGCCTGCCTCACCGCGTCATCGACGCCATCGAGCAGCACGGACTTCGCGCCCGCGTCGGCCGAGAGTGGGGTCTGATTGATCGTTGGCCCGCTGACATAGTTGGCGTCGACGTTGTCGGTCGCATCGTCTGCGACGGTGCCGGAGGTTTCCCACATCTTCCAGTGGCGCACGAGATTCGCGCCGAAGATGGTGTTGAGCGCATCAGAGAAGGGCGTGGCCATCAGCGTCCCTCCTCATTGGGCAGCAGCGCCAGCCAGTCGCGGCGGTGCACAGCCAGATAGTCCCGGCACTCGATCGACGTCATTGGCCCGGCGACGATGCGCACGCCCTGCGGCGCGCCCTCGCGCGGCGCCACTTCAACGATGGACTGCGTGCCGTCGGCGTTGGTGCGAGCCGTCGCCTCGCGCGATTGGCCGATGAAGCGATGCCGGTCGGACGCCTCGCGCGTCGTGCGCGTGCGATCCCACGTCTGCTCGATCGGATTGCGCACGATGTAGTACTTGCTGTCGCTCATCAAATGGCCGGCCGAGCGTTTCCGCCCGAGCCGGCCTCTCGTGGGGTTCGATCGTCAGGCGGCGGGCGCAGCGGCCCCGGCGGCCTCAGCGCGGGCCGGCTCGTTGACCTCCTGGAACTGCTTCCCGTACGACTTGCACATGCGCATCGCCGTGATGACGCTGCGATCGCTCGTGCTGTAGCGGTTGTTCTGGAAGCGGATCGTGATGCGGTCCTTGTACTCGATCTGCCCGTTTTGGCCGGGCACCGGCCGGCCGCTGTCCAGGAAGAGCGTGAAGTTCGGACTGCGGCTGGCGAAGGTGACGCCGGATGATCCAGCGCCCTTGCTCGTTTCGTTCTTGCTCATGGATGATCTCCGTTGCGTGTCGTGTGGGGGTTGAGTTGAATTCGAAGAGGCGTTGAAGGGTCGTCGCGGTATGGTGCGGGCAGGCCCTTCTTCCTGCCCGCACCCCCGCGTCAGGAGCCGGCTTATCCGGCCGCGTCGATGTTGCTCAGGATGCCGTGGGCGTCGGGGTTGCCCCAGGTGAAGCCCAGTTCGGCGAACCAGCTGTCCTCGGCCGCGTCGGTGTTCTTCGCCTGCGTGTCCTCCAGCAGCTTGAGGCGGCGATCCTTGCCGTTGCCCACCAGCGGGCGCACCTCGCACTGCTCGGGATCGACCACGAGCAGCTCGGCCCCGTGCGTCGTGCCCGTCATGTGCGGGTTGACGATGAGATCGAGATTGCCCCACGGCGTGGCGATGCGCTGGAACGTGAGGCCGACCACGGTGCTCTGCACGGTCGTGCGCTCGGTCGAGGACCAGAGGCTGGTCAGAATGGCCGCGACGGCCGGGCCGGCGAAGCCGATCTTGTTCTGGCTGCCCTTGGCGAAGACCGTGGAGAGGAAGTCCAGGAACTCGGCCTTCGTGAGCGTGCCGTTGGCGTCGGCGACGTTGGCGGTGGCGAAGGACATGATGCCCGAGGTCGAGCGGCGCACCTCGTTGGTGGTGTACTCGCCGGGATTGCTGTACAGTGCCGCCAGCTCCATGTCGCGGGCGATCTCGTACATCTGCTCCTGGCGAAGGCGGGCGCGTTCCTGCTCGGTGTTGGTGGTGCTGGCATCCAGCGTGCCCGTGAGCTGCACGGAGCGCTGGAAGATCTGCGTGTACGACGTGTACTTCGTCGTCGCGTTCGTGCGCATGTCCGAGTTGGTGTCGCCCTCTTTCTTCGCCGGGCCGATGTTGAGCAGGTAGTCGTCATCGACGAGGGCGGCGGCGGCGACCGAGCCGAACGAACGCACGACCGTCACATCATCGCCGGCGACGGAGACGACCTTCATGAGTTCGTTCGTGCGCTCGACATGGATGAGATCGCCGGCCACGAACACCTCGCCGGCGTCGACGGTCAGAACCGTGTCGGTGGACAGGTAGCCTGCGGCCTCATTGATCTGCGTCGTGCGCGTGGCGAGGCCCTGTCCGTACCAGTTGATTTCCGGCTTGGAGGTCGGGCGCTCGCGCTGGGTGCCGAGCAGGATGGCGGTGAGCGGCGCATCCTTGGCCGCGATGTTGACGAAGATCTGCTGCGCGACCTCGGGGTACATCACGCCGCCGAAGGCCTTGGTCGTGTTGGGATTCATTGCATTCTCGCTTTCGATTCAGAGTTGAGGGGTACGTTTGATCTCTCTCCCCGCCGGGCTCTCTCTCCCGACCGGAGGTCTCAGGCCGGCGGCCTGTGGCGTGTTACAGGGTGACGGGCTTGAGGCCCTTGGCGGCTTCGAGTGCGGCGGCCTTCTTCGCTTCGGCGGTGTCGGCGGCGGTGGCGGCGCCGCCCTCGCCTTCAGCCGTCGCGCCCAGGTCGGGCGCTTTGACGCCGCTGGCCTTGAGATCGGCGACGTACTCGTCGAGCGCGGCCTTGCGCTCCTCGTCGGTCTTGCAGCCGGCGAAGATGCGCTTGCCCGTCGGGGTGCCGGCGAGCTTGGATGCGTTCTTCTTGATCCACGCCTCGTGCGCGGCCTGCTGCTGCGCCGTGGTCTGCGCCGCCGTGTCGCGATCAGCGAGCATCTTCTGGAAGAGCGCCGTCGCCGCTTCGGTGGTGAGGCCGGCGCCGGTCGCGGCGGCGTCCGTCTCCTTGCCCTTCTCGGGCGCCTTGCCCTTGCCCTCGATCGTCTTGGCCGAATCGGCTTCGACGAGCCCCTTCACCTGCTCCTGGAGCGCGGCGATGGGCTTGATGCTCTCGCTGAACGTGGCGAGTTGCGTGGTGATGGGCTTGAGCGCATCCGTCACGCTCTTCTGAATCGCTGCATTGATCTCTTCGGGTGTCATGGGTGAGCGTCCTTTCTGGTGTTGCTCGTGTTGACGTGTGTGGCGTGTCCGTGCCAGTTGATGTGCGCTACGAGACCGGCATCTCGAAGATCTCGATGTCCAGGTCTGCCTCGTTGCCGGCGTCATAATCGACGTAGACGGTGTCGGGATCGGCGCCGCCCGCGGGCCGGTTGAAGACGCGCGGCGTGAACGGGCCGATGATCCGCGTCGCGCCCGCGGGAATGGCGTAGGTGAGTTCCTCGATGTCGATCCCTTCGACCGTCGCGCCGGTCTGGAAGGTGATGTCGCGGCTCGCCACGCCGTTGTTGGTCACCAGCGCGAAGTGCGTGCCGTAGCGCGCGTTGCTCGCCGCGTTGGCGAAGTAATGCCCATCGGCCTGGCCGGCCGTTGGCGCCGGCGTGAGGCCCGTGGGCGAAGCGGGGTCGAGTGTTTGAACGGTGAGTGCGGTGCGTGCCATTAGATTCGTCCTCGCGCGGCGGAAACTTCGTCGGGGCTCAGCGGCTGCCGCGATGAGCCGCGGTCCTGGAACTCGCTGAGCGCCCGCAACCCCGCCTCTTCCTCGGCCGGGTCTGACAGGCCTTCGACGTACGGTCGAGTGCCCTTCGAACAGTTGGGATGAAACGGCGGGCCGCCGCCCGGCAGCGAGCTGAGCGCCGGCCACTTGCCGCTCTTGCCGTCGATCGAGCAGATCAGCCCGAGGTAGGAAGTGCAGAACCACTTGCTCACGCGGCCGGTGATGATGACCAGGTCAACGTTGCTCTCACGCAGCCGGTTGTGACGCGCCTGCACCGTCGCCTCGCGCGTCCGCGTGCGCACGAGCATCTCGCTGTACGCGCGAACAGACATCGTCGCCTTGCCGACCTTGACCTGGCGATTGCCCAGCTGCCGGAAATCCTCCTGGCTGCCGGGCTCGCGGAACAGTTCGCGCACCTCGCGCATGGCGATGCGGGGATCGCCGGTGACCAAGCCCTGCGCGATGGCGCGGCTCACGGCCGGATCGGAGATCTCCTTGGCGCTGATGGCGCGGAGGAATCGCTGGCTCTGCTGGCCGAGTTGGTCGACGGCCTGCACGCTCGCGACGGCGATGTCCCGCGCGATGATCTCGACAGCGCGCTCATCGACGCCGGCGAACGTGCCGCGGAACGTGTCATGGTCGCGCACGCCCAGGGCTTTCAACTGGCTGATGCCCTGACGCAGGCCGAGCTGATACGACTCCCTCGAGACGTCTTCGATGTGCGGGCGGATCGAGGCGCCGAAGCGGCGCGTCGCGTTGTCGATCGCCAGGGCGAGCCGGGCGGCGCGGGCACGCTTGAACTGCTCGCTCGGATTCGTCGTGTCGATGGCGACGGCCAGGGCCTTGACGATCTCGCTCGCGGCGCGGTCGTAGATCTTCACCATCTCAGCGACGGCCGCATTCGGCACGCCGGAGTTGTAGTTCTGCGGCAGGTCGACCATGAGAACCCTCACCACAATGGCGCAAAGGACACAAAGGGGCACGAAGAGTTTCATGCGGGCGCAGTCTCCTGAGTGATGACCTTGGGAACAAAGCCCTTGCCGGCGGTGCCCATGATCGCCTCGGCCTGCTCGTTGGTGAGGTTGAAGAGCGTGATGAGCTGGCCGATTCCGGCGTCGCGCGGCATGACGCCGTCGACGACGTTGCGGACGATGAGCGTCGCCGCCTGGATCTGTGCGCCGTTGAGGACGCGCTCGGTCGTGACGACGGCGGGGGCGACGTCGGCCGGCTCGCCGGTGACGGGATCGATCCCGGGTTCCGCCGGCGCCGTGCCTCGCTCGGCGCTCTCCGTGTTCTCTGTGTCGAGACCTTCGCCCGGTTCGCCGCCTGTCGATGCCGCCGCCTCGAAGCCGCGCATGAGATCGGCGGCGCGGCGGTCATCTTCCGCCTGCAGCCGCTCAGCGATCGTCTTCGCCTTCACCGGGCCGTGGATCTGTTCGAGCATGCTCAAGCCGTCGATCTGACGGGCAGCGTGCATCTCAGCCAGACCGCGGTTGGTTTCCTCGGGCGTGCGCGGCAGGCCCGGGTGCATGGTCACATCGACGGGCGCCGTGGCGTAGCCCAGGGGATGGAGATGGGCGTCGAAGGCGCACGCGGTGTCGATGACGCGCTCGATGACTGGCTCGTTGTACTGCCGCGTGAGCTGCGCCCGGCTCGTGGTCACCACGGCCTGGAGCATGAGCTTCTCGTAACTCTCAACGGCCGCCCCTTCCTTGAGGCCGATGAGTTCGGGCGACATTTCCAGCTGGATCATGAGATAACGAAGGATGCGCGCGAACGCGTCGAGCCCCTCGACGACCTTGGCGTCGAACTCGACGAACTCAAGCTGCTTGTCGGGGTCGATGCGGGCGCGCTTGCTCGCGTCGAAGGTGCCGTCCTTCTCGAGATGGCCTTCGTCCACGCGCAGGAACGGCGAGCCGTGCCGATCCTGATTCATGAGCAGCTGGCTGAGCGCCTTGGCGTTGGCGTCCAGGATGTCGAAGTCTTCCTTCTCGATCAGCGCCAGCGGTTCATCATCCACCACGCACAGCGCCGCGCGGAACAGCAGCGGTCGATCGACGCCGGTGGACTGCATCGGCTCGGGCGCTTCATCGCCCAGGACGCTCTTGAGATCGACCGGCTGCGCCTTGTCGGGGATGGCGCAGGCGTACTTGCTGTCGACCTGGTACGCGACGTTTTCGATGAGCCCTGGCGTGTGCCGTTCGACGAGCAGGTAGTGCACATCCTTGCGGTCGATCGTCTTGGTGATGACCCAGCGGAGATCCACCGCGGTGGGCTGGTCGTCGTGCCCGAAGGCGCCCAGGGGATGAACCTGCAGGGCGTCGGCGACGCTCAGGCAGGCGCTGCCTTCGCGCGCGGTGATGCGCCACCAGGACACGCTGTCGCGGTACTGCGTGAGGATCGACTCGAAGACGCGCTGCGAGAACAGGCAGTCGCGCGAGATCTCGGCCCAGCGCTGGGCCTGCATCTCGAAGCCGTCGGCGAAGGTGATGGTGGGCTCGTTGAGTGCGAGGAACTTGGTGTGCGTCATGACCGCCAGGCGGTACGCGTTGACCTTGGCCATCAGCTCTTCGACGACGCCGCGATGATTCTTGATCGAGGGGAAGTAGAACTGGCTGAGGTCCTTGAGGAGCTGACGCCAGGCGCCCTTGAAGAGTTTGCGGCCCATGCAGACGCGATCGCGCATGGCGTTGTAGCGGGCCTTGTCGGCGGCGGATTCGCGGAGGTTCGTCGCGGTGGCGATCGCCATTAGATCGATCCTCCGGTGACGGTGACGGCGCGGCCCTGGGCGACGGGCTTGTCGGCGGCTTCGAGCGCCAGAGCGAGCGCCCAGAAGTGGTCGGCGTGGCCGTTGGCGCCGCGCTCGCCGGCGTAGCGCACGTTGCCGCTGCTCGTCATGCTCTTGCGCAGGCTGTGCAGGTCATCCTTGAGCAGGCGGTCATCGGGGATCTTGATCGTCCCCTCCTGGAACGCAACGAGCACGCGCGGGGCCATCTCCGCTTTCGTCTCGTTTCCGAAATGCACACCCTCAGCGCGGGTGCGGAACTTCTCGCACGCCTGCTCGGCGAGCTGCATGCCCAGGCCGGTGCGATCGATGCAGATGCGCCGCACACGCTTGTCATCGGCGCTGCGGAAGTTCATGGTCGCGGCGATCGCCTCTTCCATCGCGCTGAACTTGCGATTCTGCCAGCGGAGCAGCCCCGCCGTCGACCAGGTGCCGCCGAAGCGGGCAATCGTCCAGAGCACGAAGCGATCATTGGTGCGGCCGATGTCGTTGCCGGCGTAAATCGCCGAGGCGCCGGACGTGTAGGCGCGCAGGTCGTCGGCATACTTCGCCAGGTCATCCGTCGGCGCCGCGCACAGGCCGTGCCTGGCAAGGCAGGTGTTGAGCAGGTCGTAGGGCAGGTACGCCTCGGTCTCGGCCGACGGCACGCACATGTATTCCTGCAGCCAGTCATCCTGCGTGGCGCACTTGGCGCGGCAATCGGCGAGGAATGACTCTCGCGTGTACGTCGTGCCCTTGACCTCGTTGATCTTCTCAACGAGTCCGTCGGCGACGGCGTCTTCGATCGTGGTCCGATGCAGGCTGAACTTCACATCGCCGGCCTTGGGGCTCCCGGCGGCGTGGCGCTGGGCCATCTGCACGAACTCGTTGAACTTGCTCTGCTCGCCGTTGTGTGAGGAGAGGATGCGCAGGCGCCCGCCCCACGTCGTGCACGGCGATGCGGCCTTGTACATCTCGCTCGCCTGCTCGTGGAAGGCGAACTCATCCAGGCCGACGTCGCCGCCCTTGGAGCGGAAGCGCCGCGGATTGCTGCTCATCGCGGTGCAGCGCTTGCCGCTGGGGAAGCGCACGCAGTACGCCGTCGCGCCGTTGCGGGTGCCGTCGTCGACCTGCTCAGTGAACGATTCGAGCACCCTGCCGGCGACCTTGCACCAGAACTTGACGTACTCGATGAACTCGAACGCGGCGGACTCGTCGGCGGATGAGAACCAGTAATCCTCGTTGCGCCTGCCGCTGAGGCGGCTGAACGCGACATCACACGCTTCGACGTAGGTCGCGCCGATGCGCCGCGACTTCTCCCAGATCTTGAGATCCGACTCGTCGGCCATCCACCGCTGCTGGTACGGCAGCAGCGGGCTGCGTGCCTTCGGAAGAGTGATGACAATGGGTGCTTCTGTCATGCGGCCTCCCGCATGATCTGATCGAGCATGGCGGCGACGGACTGGAGGTCCACCGTCTTGCCGTCGCCGGATTGCGCCTTCGCTTCGAGCTGCGCCTTGGCCGCTTCGACGGCCTTGCGCTGATTGTCGATCTTCGTCTGGAGTTCGACCGTGCGCGTGGTGAGGTTCGCAATCCGCGCATCGGCGAGCTGAATGGCCTTGTCGAGTTTGCGATCATCCAGGCCGGCCTTCGTCGCCACGCTCAGGGCGCTGATGAGATTGCCCATCTGGCCGTTGTTGAGATCGCGGAAGTCCGGGCACTCGGCCATCGTGTCCATGATGCGCTGGAGGATCATCTGGTTGGCGATGATCGTGCCGTCGCGGAGATCTCCGGTCGCCTTGGCCAGTTCGATCTGCGCGACGAGCTTGCTCCGCTCGGCGGCGCGGACCAGGTTGTACACGAACTCGTAGCGCACCAGCCAGCGGTTGATCGCGTGGTAATTCGGCGCTTCGTCATCATCAGGCTCGAGCCCGAGGGCCTTGATCGTCTCGGTGTGGATGTCGGCATGCTTCCAGCCCTGGGCCTTGAGGATGCCGATGCTGTGCCTGACGCCCTCGGGCAGATCGTCGATGGCGCTGCGCGTGCCGCGCCGCGTCTCCATCGACATGCGCTCCAGCGCCAGGCGCACGAGCGAATCCCGGTCGAGACGAATCTCGCCGGGAGCGGGCATCGTGCTGTTGACCTGGTTGGTCATGCTCCGAACTTGACTCCGTCGTCGCCCTTCCAGCCGTCGACGAGAATGCTGCCACTGTTGGTGATGCGCACTTCGGTGACCTGGTGGCGCACTCGCACGTTCGTCGGTGGCGCCGCGTCCTGGACGTAGCCGGCCTCGATGAGAAAGTCGATGTGCGCTTCGATCTCGGCGCGCGGCACGTTGCGTAGGAGCGATTCGAGCTGGTTGAGAGAGACGCTCGCCCTGCCGTGTTCCCGGAACATGGCGAGCGCCTCAAGGATCTGTCCGCGCCGTTGCCGCTTCTCATCGCGCAGCGCGGCCTGCTCAGGTGTCATGACGTGCCTCCTCTCGCCTGAGCAGGAGATCGAGCTTGGTGCCGACGCTGGCCATGCCCTTGAGCGTCTCGGTTTCAAAGCCTGTCATGCGGTCGGCGTGCTTCTCGAACTCCTCGCGCGTGACGAAGTTCCGGTACATCTGCTCGCGCACGTCGCCGTTCTTCATCGCGACGTCGACGGCGGCCGTCGCCTGGTCGCGCACGATCTCTTCAAACTTCTCATCACCGCGCTCCAGGCGGTCTTCGATGCGCCCCATGCGATCGCGCACGCCGTAGATGTACCAGCCGATGACGGTCACGCCGGCGGCGGATACGAAGGACAGGAACGAGCCGAGGCACATCAGGACGATGAGCCAGGCGGGGCTGTTCCAACCCATCGAGTTCGTTGCGAGTGTGAACATCGCGTTCCTTGCGTGAAACGTTCAAGGCCGGGGAGCGCCTCCGTGCGCTTTCCCAGCCACCCATAGGTCAGGCCGTGCGCGCGGTGTCCCTTCCCGCTGCGGCGGCCTGTTTCGCGACGATGGTCTTGTTCACATCCGCCTGGGCCCGGCACTGCTCGCACTTGAGTGCGCGGCGGCTGGCGATGTAGTGGAGCGTGGGCGCCAGTCCGAGCAGCGCGGCGCAGATGAGCGCCGTGATGAGAATCGACGGCGGGATATCAGTCGTCGCCGCGAGCGTCAGCACGGTCGCGAAAAGTCCGCCACCGCCGAACTGCGCGAGCTTGGCGATGCTGT